>JACPCJ010000016.1 GCA_016179865.1 Actinomycetota bacterium
CCGCCCCCGAGGCCTCGGTCTCGCCGAACTCGGGGTCGATGAAGGTGCCGTTGGCGATGATCTGGACCGTGGCCAGCTTCACGTCCTCGATGCTGGTCTTGCCGGTCGGAAGTGAGGTCTTCTTCTCCTTCTTCTCGTCGTCACCGCCGCCGGAGACCACGAGGATCCCGGCCACGAGGGCGATGACGGCGGCCGGGACGACGAAGAACACCCACTTGGGCACGCCTCCCCCACCCCCTCCGGGCGGACCTCCGGCGGTGCCCACCGGCGCGGCCGGGGGGACCCCCGGCGGGGGCGGCGGCGTCGCGCCTGGTGGCTGGGCCGGAGCACCGGGCGCCGCGGGCGCCGGGGGCTGAGGGGCGGGCGGCTGGGGAGCAGTCGGCTCCGGAACACCCGGCGGCGGGGCACCCGGGGGCTGGGGGGTCACACCCGACAGCGCTCTGGTCTCGTCTGCTTCGCTCACAACGCTCCCTTCATCGAGACCGGCCGCTGCGGCGACGGCCAGCCCTTCCATCTCTTCGCCGGTGGCCTCGGAAGGCTCCGGCGGCTCGAGCAGCATGGCCGTGGGCGCTGCGCCCCCGGCCCGCTGCGCTTCCTGAAGCTGGCGACCGAAGGCCTCCGCGGAGGCCTGCCGGTCGCCCTTTTCCTTCGACATTCCCTGTTCGATCACGCGGCACACGGCATCGGGGACATCGCGGGGTCGGAGGTCGGGAACCGACTCCAGGGAGATCCGCCCGATGAGGGTCACCACGGTCTCGTCGGTGTCGCGCACGAAGGCAGGGCGGCCGTCGAGCAGCGTGAACAGCGTCGACGCCAGCGCATAGAGATCGGACGACACCGACGGGGTACCCCCGCCGAGGATCTCGGGGGCGGCGTGGGCCACGCTCGTGGTCACGCCTCCCGTCCTCGTCTCCGGGCCGGTGAGAATGCGGGCGATGCCGAAGTCCCCGAGGTGTGGCTCTCCGTATGCCGAAATCAGGATGTTCTCCGGCTTGATGTCTCGATGCAGGATGCCGGCGGCGTGGACGGTGGCGAGGGCGCCGGCGACCTTGACGATGAGGGGCACGGCGCCCTCCCAGTCCATGGCGCCGTCGCGCTGCACAACGTCGGCCAGCGAACCACCTTGGAGGTGCTCCATGACCAGGTAGGGAAAGCCATTCGCCGTATACCCGGAATCGAACACCGTGACGATGTTGGGGTGGCTGGAGATGGTGCCCAGCGCCTGACGCTCGCGCTCGAAGCGGGTGCGCCCGGTGTCATCGAGGGTGGCCTGGGTCAGGACCTTGACGGCCACGGTGCGGTTGAAGTGGGGCTGGCGGGCCCGGTACACGACCCCGAAGCCGCCGCGCCCGATCTCGACCGCGTCTTCGAGGCCGGGAATCCCCAGGTCCTGGTTGACCGGCGGCGCGCCAGCCCCCGGCCCTTCGGTGTCATTCATGAAACGGACATCCCCCCTGGAAAGATGTCGCGAGCTCAGCCCCTGCGAGCGCGCAGCGTACAACTCGGAAGCGACTCATGTGTCTGCCCGCTCGGCCGTTGCGCAGGCGTTGGGATTCTGAGCACCCCAGGCCTCGACTTCACTCGACGGCGATCGGCCCCCGCCCCCTAGCCAGGAATCGAGGTACGGCCAGGGGTAGACGGCGCCGCGACGCACCGACCACTCGCCGGGCTCGCAGGGCGGCGACAGCCCGAAGTGCACGTGGCACCCCGTCCCGCGGGCGTTCCCGGACTCCCCGACTGCACCAAGACGCTCGCCGGCCGTGACCCGGTCACCAACCTCGAGTCCGTCGGCGACGGCCTGGAGGTGGCTGGCGTAGTAGCGCACGCCGTCGTCGCCGACGATGCTCACGAAGAGCCCCCCACGGGTCGCACCGGTGTCGTTGCTCGGAACCCATCGATCGGTCCGGCTCAGCTCGTGGATGACCCCAGCCGTGGGGGCCAGGTACCCCGACCCGCAGGGGGCGAAGATGTCCGTCGCCGGGTAGTCGTGGTGACTGCGGCCGTACGAGGCCGCGTCCGCGGCCTCGATCGGGAAGGCATAGGCGCCGATGGCCGAGGTGGTCGTCGTCGTGAGTCGGGTGGTGGTGGACGGACCGCCGGTCGTTCCCGACCTCTCCGAGCGCGTGGTGGATGATCCTGGAGCCGCCTCGCGGGAACCCGCCCCCGCCGACGAGTTGGCACCTCCGTCGTCGCCACCAACCTGGGCCCAGACAAACGACGCCAGGGCTCCGACCGCGACGCCCACGAGGACGGCACGGGCATAGCGCCTCGTCACCCGGTCCCGTCTTCGGTGCCGAGAATCTGGA
Source organism: Actinomycetota bacterium (assembly GCA_016179865.1). Classification (GTDB taxonomy): domain Bacteria; phylum Actinomycetota; class Acidimicrobiia; order IMCC26256; family JACPCJ01; genus JACPCJ01. The sequence continues at coordinate 2,307 of JACPCJ010000016.1, forward strand.
TCTCGGAGATGGCCGTGAAGTCGCGCTCGAAGACCTCGGTGGTCTCCATGATCTCGATGGTGAGGCCCTGGGTCACGGCGTCGATCTCCGTGAACTGAATCGTCCGCTCGTCGCGAAACTGCGCCGTCACCGGGTCGCGGCCGTCAAAGTGGTAGCGCACGGTCACGACCCGACGGTTCTGGAGGAAGCGGTCGGTCCCGTCATTCTCATCCACCTTGTCGTACCCGGGGAGCAAGCCGACGCTCGTGACATGAACGAAGCCGTCGAACCCGATGACCAGCGTCTCGCCCACGCCGTCGCCCTCGGTCCGCCACGCGGTGTCGGTCAGGCCGTCGATGGCCAACTCGGCTCCGTAGGTCACCCGAGCGCCGGTGGAGTCGATGCCGGGCGGCGCCGTGCTGCTCGCCTCGATCCCCTTCGGGACGAAGGTGACAGAACCTTCGGGGGTGGACGTCGTGCTCTCCGACGGGTTGGGACTGGCCACGATCGGTGTGTCGGCCGTGGTCGACGGCCCGCTCGAAGTGACCGTCTCGGGCGCGCTCGTCTCGTCGGAGCCGCCGGACGTCAGCGCGGCGCCAACGATGATCGCCGCGACCACGGCCGCGGCGCCGCCGACGAGGACGATCCGCCGCCGACCCCCGTGGGCCGGCGCTTCCGGCTCTGGCGACTCTTGGAGCGGGGGTGGGGTCGGGGGCGCGGGGGGCGGCGCTTCGGGGACCGGCGTTTCGGGAACCGGAGCTTCGGGGACCGGCGTTTCGGGGGTGAGACCTTCCACCACGCGGGTCTCACCTGAAGGTTCTCCAGCGGATCCGGCTCCGGCCGCGGGCCGCGGGGGTGCGACGGCGCGCAGCCGCATGTCGGTAACAGGCTGACCCGACTGACGCTGGAGATCCTGCAAGGCGCGCCCGAAGGCCTCGGCGCTCTCGGGTCGCTCGCTCGGCTCCTTCGCCATCGTCCACTCGACGATCCGGGCTACGGCGTCAGGCACCCCGAACGATCGCAGGTCGGGAAGGGGCGCGGTCGTGAGTCGGAGAATCGTGGCGGCCAGCATCTCGTCGGTCGGCTCGACGAACGCGCTCCGGCCCGTCAGCAGGGTGAACAGGGTCGAGCCGAGCGAGTAAACGTCGGAGAGCGGCGAGGCCCGACCTCCCGCGAACAGCTCGGGCGCGGCGTGGGCAACGGTCGCCGTTACCAGCCCGGCGGAGGTGAGCGTCGCCGGGTCCTGCTGCACGGCCGCGATCCCGAAGTCGGCGAGCCGGGCCTCCCCGAAGGGGCCGATAAGGATGTTCTCCGGCTTGACGTCCCGGTGAAGGGTGCCGGCCCGGTGCGCGGTCTCGAGGGCCCCGCACGTCTGCACAACCACCTCCACCGCCTCGGGCCACCCGAGCGATCCCTCGCTCACCAGCCGACCGGCAAAGGTGCCCGCCTCGAGGTACTCCATCGCCAGGTATGGCGTCCCGGATTCGGTGGTTCCGGCGTCGTAGACCGCAACGATGTGGGGATGCCACGAGAGGGCACCGGCCGCCTTGCACTCTCGTTCGAAGCGGCGCAGGGCTTGGCCGTCGACGTCGATCCGGGCCAGCACCTTGAGGGCGACGACCCGGTCGAAGGCAGCCTGCCGGGCCCGGTACACGACGGCGTGCCCGCCGCGCCCGATCTCGGCCAGCTCCGTGTACCCGGACACCTGCATCCCCGGGCCGCCCTCCGCAGCCGTCACAAGCGCAGGCCTCTTAGGCGCCGTGCGGCTTGTGCGGGGTCTCGTAGACGAAGGTGCGGCGCCCCAGCGCCACCCGAGCTCCCGGCTTGATGGGAACGGGGACGCCGGCAACCAAACGCTGCCACTGCGAAGTCGACTCGTCCCAGACGAAGGTGCCGTTCGCCGAGCCCCGGTCGGCGACGGTGACGTCCCACCCGACGAGGCGCAGCTCGGCGTGGCCCCGCGAGACCGTGCGATCGGGGTCGTCGAGCAACAGGGGGCGCACCTCGCCGGCGCTTTCGTCGACCTCGGGCTCGCGGCCCATCAGGTAGTCGGCGTCGAGGGTGAAGGTGGAGCCGTCGTCGAACACCAAGAACCCGAGGGGCGGCCGGGCGCCCTTCACCAGGTTGTGGGTCTGGTGCACCATCGAGATCCCGCACGACGAGCAATACAAGGCGTCGGGCGAGTTGAAGTGCTCCCGGGAGCACAGGATGCCCTCGACCTGCGCCACCTCCGGGGAGTCCTCGGGCTCCGGCGCCTCTTCGACGGCCAGGGGCAGCGGCTCTCGCTCCTCGACGTCGCCGGGATCGAGGAGGCTGACGGCCTCGAACGGCACCACCGGGGTCGGCGACGCTTCGCCCGGTGGGGGCGGCGGTGGTGGGGGCGGCCCCTCGACCGCGGCAGCTGGGGTCTCGGCGGTGTCGGGTTCTTCGACCTCCAGCGGCGGGGGTTCGGCGGGCGCCCGTTCTGGGGCGGCTGGCACGGCCACCTCCGCGCCCACGCTCAGCACAACGCCTGACCCCGGCACCACGCCCTCGCCAAGCTCGAAGGCCGGGTTGGCATCCGGTTCTGGCCCCGTGCCGAGGGGCACCAGCACCACCCGCTCCACGTCGGGGCCGACGACCCGATCGACCCACGTGGTCGCCTCGTCGCCCGAAACCCGGAAGTCGGTTGCGCCGCTGACATGCGCCTCGATGGCGCCATACAAGAACAGCACCACGCCGCGGGGGCCGTCGGCAAGGGACCCGAACGGCGGAAGCTCACCCTCTCCGGCCGTCGTGATGACCTCGGCAAAGCGGTGGGCGAGGTCGGCAGCCGGAAGCCCCCCGGCGGCGTCGCACGCGCCGCGGGCAGAGGTCACCAGATCGAGGGCACGGTCACGCTGGTCGGGCCCCGGGAGCACGACGAGGATCGCGCCGGCCAGGTGCGCGACCACGCCGTCGCCGGCCACCGGCACCACCGTGAGGTCGTGGAACCTCATCGCACCCCCTCATGCATACGGCTGCGTCTCACGTGACGGCCGCCAGCTCCTCCAGACGTTCGGCGAACTCGAGCGCCGTCGCGAAACGATCAGCTCGATCTTCGGCCAGGCATTGCTGCACCAGCGCGGCTTCGCCCGGTGGAAGCATGCCCGAAACGGTCGGCGCTGTCGTCAGGATCGAGCGGATGGCCGACACGATGTCTTCGGGCGCAGGCCCCTCGTAGATCGACTGACCCGACAGGGTGCGGTGGAGGGTTCCTCCGAGCGACCAGATGTCGGACGCCCGCCCCGCCGGCTCGCCCCTCAGGATCCCGGGCTCGATGAACTCCAAGGCACCCAGTCGCTCTCCGCCGGTCGTCGTCTGACCGGGAGACAGCACCGGGGCCAGAGCGGGGTCCGCGAGGCGCGCGTTCACCGCACCGTCTTCGTCGCCGACAATCAACACGTTGGCAGGCTTGATGCCACGATGGGCTGCGCCGGCCTCGTGGAGAGCGTGGGCGGCGTGGGCGGCTTGGGCAAGGCAGGTCAGCACGTCGCCCCGCTCGAGTGGGCGCGACGGACTCGCCAGGGAGCCGCCGGCGTAGTACTCGGTGGCGTAGTAGACGACGCCGCTCTGGTAACCGGCGTCGAGAAGCCGCGCGAGGTGGGGCGACGCCACCGACGCCACGAAGCGGAGTTGGTCAACGACGCGCTGAAACCCGTCCTCAGCCGCGGTCTGCGCCAGCACCTTCACCACGACGTGTTCGTCGTCGACGCCGAGGCGCTGGGGCGGGATGGCGAGGAAGGCCTCGCCATGGCTCCCCTCGCCCAGAGAGCGCACCAGTTCGTAGTCGGCGACACGGCTCGCAGGCATGACTTGGGAACTGTATCGGGCGAAACCGGCGGCCCCGCTCCGGCTCAGGCTCCGACTCCGGGGACAAACCTCGGCCAGTAGGATTCGCCGCCCAGACACCAATCCTCGACCGGAGAGGAGCCGACCCGTGACGGCGTTGTGTTTCGTGGCCGGACGGTCCGACGGACCCGAGCAGGCCCTCGAGCGGCTCGAGAAGAAGTACGGGTCGGCGGAGCCAGAGGGCGCCGACGTGATCGTTGCCCTCGGCGGCGACGGGTTCATGCTCCACACCCTCCACCGCTTTCTCGGCCAGGGGCGCCCCATCTACGGGATGAACCAAGGCACGGTTGGCTTCTTGATGAATGAGTACCGGGAGGACGGCCTCGAGGAACGGATCGTCGCCGCCCACCGAGCGGTCCTCCACCCCTTGCGCATGACCGCCGAGACCGAGGGCGGCGGCACCATCGAGTCCCTGGCCATCAACGAGGTCTCGCTGCTTCGCCAGTCTCGCCAGGCGGCCAGACTCCGCATCACGGTCGACGGCGTCGTGCGCCTCGAGGAACTGACCGCCGACGGCGTGCTCCTGGCGACGCCGGCCGGCAGCACCGCCTACAACCTGTCGGCCCATGGCCCGATCATCCCCCTCGAGGCGGAGCTGCTCGCGCTGACGCCGGTGAGCGCCTTCCGACCGCGACGATGGCGGGGGGCACTCTTGCCCTCACGCGCGACCGTGCGCATCGAGGTGCTCGACCATTTCAAGCGGCCCGTGAGCGCGGTCGCCGACGCCACCGAAGTGCGCGACGTGGTCGAGGTCGTGGTGCGAGAAGACCGCGACGCCTCCGTCGAACTGCTCTTCGACCCCGACCACAACCTCGAAGAACGCGTCCTCCGCGAGCAGTTCGCCATCTAGATAAGGTCAGTTCCGGTGACGAACGGCGAGACGATCCAGATTCCTCATGTGGTGGCGGCCGAGGCCCAAGCCGAGGCCCAGGCCATGCCCGGGGACCTCACCGACGAGCTGATTGCCACCGACGTCTGGAGCGACGGGCATCTGGCGGCGGCGAGCATCCCCGTCATCGACGTGCCCTTCGTGTCGGTGGGCGGTGGGATCGGGTCGTTCGTACTCGTCAACATGCTGCGCATCTCTGGTCGACCGACGTCAGAGATCCGCGTCCTCGGGATCACCGACACCCCGTGGGAGACCTACGAGTATCTGACCCAGGTCTCGCAGATCCCGGCCGGGGAACGGCTCCGGTCCGATTCCCAGGCCATGCCCGACAACATGTGGGGCTTCCCGAGCTTCGCCGTCCGCGAAGCGTTTGGGGCGAAGTCGCTCACTGGCTTCATCGCGCCCCTCTGGCAGGTCCTCACCGAGCCAACGCTCACCGACTACTACACGCCCCAGGCGGGCCAGGTGTTCACCACCATGCGCCGCGAGGCCGACCGCATGGACTGGTGGAGCATGCGGGTGAAGGGCCTGGTGAGGATGGTGCGCCGTCGGTACGGGGGTGGGTACTTCACGATCCTCACCCCGCCTGCCGGCACCAGCCCCACCAAGCGGGTCGCTTACCGGAGCCGGTTCGTGCACGTGGCCGTCGGCTACCCGGGGCTGCGCTTTCTCGACGACCTCCAGAAGTACCGCCAGGAGTACCGCGACTTCAGCCATGTCGTGAACTCGTACGAACCCCACGAACACGTCTACGAGGACATGAAGCGTCGGCCGGGGCGGGTGCTCGTACGCGGGAGCGGCATCGTGGCGTCGCGAGTGCTCCAACGCCTCACCGACGACCGCGACAACCACGGGGCGCAGACGACGATCATGCACCTGTTTCGGCACTACATCTCGGGGCCGCAGGGCACGAGCCGCACCATGCGCCGGCCTGGGAAGGCCGGCTGGGCCTACCAGGGGTTCAACTTCCCCAAGGGGGCGTGGGGCGGGCAGCTCAAGTACCGGCTCGAGCGCCTCGAAGGCGAAGACCGGGCCAAGCTCCTGTCGACGATGGGGGGCACCCACACCCCCGCCCGCAAGCTCTGGCGCAAGCAGCTCGAACGGGGCACCCGGGAAGGCTTCTACCAGCAGTACATCGGCGAGGTGGACAAGGTGGTGCCGGGGCCCAGCAACACCGTGGTCACGCACATCCGCAACGACCAGGGGCTGTCGGAGCTGACCGCCGATTACATCATCGACGCCACGGGACTCGAGGCCGACATCGGCGAGCACCGTCTACTCGCCGACCTGCTCGACCACTCGGGCGCGGGCCGCAACCCGGCCGGTCGACTCGACGTCGAGCCGACGTTCGAGGTCCGAGGGACCCGTTCGGACCCGGGGCGGCTGTATGCCTCCGGCTCGGCGACGCTCGGCGGCTACTACGCCGGGGTCGACTCGTTCCTCGGGCTCCAGTACGTCGGGCTCACCATCGCCGACGACCTCGCCCGGACGGGTTGGTGCCGCCGCATCGGCACGGGGCGATCGATCGCCCAATGGTGGAAGTGGGCGTTCAACCGGAAGATCTGACTTCAGGGCAGGAGCTGCGGAACCAATGACGCCGACCTTTCCCGGCCGGATCCAGACTCGGATCTTCGCCACCGTCTTCGCCGGAGGGCTGTGGACGCTGATCATCTCCCCGGTGCTTCCGGGAGGCGGCGAGCTGGGCGACCGCTACCAGGCCACGTTCTTCGTCTTGGCCGTGGTGCTCTCGCTCGGCCTGGTCTGGGAGTGCGTGTACCACGCCATCCAGCAGTTCCGGTGGGAGAAGGACTGGCCCACGTTCTTCATGTTCCTCACCGGCATCAACGAGGGCATCGTGGCGTGGTTCGTCGTCCAGGCCTTACTCGACGAGGGCAGCGAGATCGTCGTGGGCGGCTCGGCCTTCGCCGTCCACTTCCCGACCACCTGGATCGCCGTCTTCTTGTTCGTCAACGGGCCGATGCGGGTGCCGTTCCTCCGCTGGCGGTACCGAGGCGGCCGCATCGTCTGAGGTCGCGCCGTCGTTCTTTGCTTCTTTACCTGTCGCATTGCCGGGTGGAGGTGAGGTAGGCCGCTGGCTCCGCGATCGCCGGTAGGTCGGGCGGGCTCAATCCCTCGGGTTTCCCCTCCGGTGCATGTTCCGCCACGCCATGGGCG
>JACPCJ010000017.1 GCA_016179865.1 Actinomycetota bacterium
GGGAAGCCCCAGATCAAGACGCCCGCTTCGAGTGTGAACGTCTGGTCGACAGGGAGCTGGTGAATGTAGGCCCCCACCTTCCCCGACCAGAACTCTCGCAGGAGCTCGCCTTCGCCGGCGACGGCGGGGGCGTCGTGGTGGCGCACGACGAAGCTGACCGCCACCTCGTGGTAGGCGTCGAGGTCGGTGTCGCGGTAGTCGACGACGGCCAGGGCCAGCATGGCCCGTCCGGGGAAGGGTCGAGCCACCTGGAGGCCAGTGTCGCCGATCACCGCCTGGGCGGCGTCCGCGGGCACGAGGAACTGTGCCGCCCACTGGCGGGCGTCGCGCACCTCGACGGGGATGGCGACCGGCCGCCCCTGGATCTCGTAGCTGGCGCTCATACTTGGCCCTGATCTTCGCGGCGGGGGCGCAACAAAGGTGTCAAGAACGGGCTAGGCGGCGCCGGTGGCGTGGTCGGCGTCGGTTGCCAGGGGGTCGCAAATGCCGCACGGGGCCATGCTCTTCTCTCGGCCCGTCACCCGGCGGAGGCCACCCTTCCCTTCCACTACGACGCAGTCAGGGCGGTGGAACATGGTGCCTCCGGGCGTAGCCACGAAGCCGGTGCCCCGAGAAGCCGACCGCCCGCTCGTGCGCACCGCGCGCACCGACCCGTTGGACGCCACGCCGCCGCCCAGCAGTTCCTCCATGCGCTCGAGGGCGGTGGCGACCCGGTCGGCGTGCTCCCGCTGCTCCCGCACCATGCGGGTGAGCCAGTAGCCGAAGTACAGGAACCCACCCAGGGCGACCAGGCCCACGCCCAGCAATCCGCCTGAGATCACGTAGGGAATCTGCTCGAAGTCGTAGGGGGTCTGCGACGCGCCCCGCCACCCGAGGAGGATGGCCACGAGGCCGAGGGGCACGAGCACGGCGCCGGCGATGAGGAGCCAGCGCTCGATGTCGGCCGACCCGGCTCGGGTGCGCAGCCCTCCGACGGCGTCCCGCAGGTGGGCAAAGCGTCCCGCGGCTTCGACGACCTTGGCCTCCTCGGTCACGATCTCAACGGCCTCCGCCTCCCGGCGTCGAGCCCCGATGGGTCGGCCCGTCGACCGCCCGGTCGACCGCCCGCTGCTTCGCCTGCCCTCAGCCAACTCGTGCCTCCCGTCTTCCCTTCGTGGCGTCTGTGTCGCGTTCGGTGCGTATGCGCGCCGTAACGCGACGCAGACGCTGGATCACTGGTCCGAGCACGACGACGCAGTGCGCCCACCGCCAACCTTCAGGGCCCGGTCACTGAACATCTTCAACCCTCGCGCCATCCCGACCACGGCGCCCAGTCCGACGATGACGGCCAGGGCACTGACGCCTTCGACCTCGATCGGCCCCGCAAAGGCCGGCTGGGCCGTGATGACGGCGCCACCGCTCGGCACGCTGTAGGCACCGCCACCCCCGCTCGGAGCGCGGAAGTCGCCGCCGCCCCCGAAGTCACCCGCAGAGAGGTCGGCGCCGAGCACCTCGGCGTCGAACTCCTCGTCACCCGACAGGGCGAAGTCGAACTCCTCGTCGAACTCGAACGACAAGGCCTTGAGCGCCGACGCCTTCACGTTGGCGGCACCGAAGACGAGAGTCAGGTCGTGGGTCGTCGAGAGGTTGGCCCGCACCTCCTTCTCGATCTGGTCGGGGAGCTGGCTCACGACGTCGTTCAACCGCGTGGCCTTCATGCGGACGATGAGGCCGCCGACGCTCCGAGACCCGGTGGAGCCCTTGGTGGTGTCGATTGGCTTCGCCACCATGATCGAGATGCCGGAGTCCTTCAGGATGCTCTCCGCCGCCTGGTTGAGCTGGCCCGTGATCGGGTTGGGGTTGGTCTGCCCGCCGGCCTTGATGCCGTTCTCGTCGATCTCGTAGCCCTGCCCGTCGATGGTCAGGCCGCTGACCAGCGTGCGCCCTTCGATGGCGGGCTTGGTGCCGTCACTCGTCACCGCCGCCGTGGTCGTGACCTCGTCGATCTTCACCTTCCCGCCCAGGACCGAGATGCTCCCGGATGTGGTGACGACCTCGGAGCGGACGGCGTCAACCTCGACCCCGGCGGCGTTCTTCACCTTGCCCACGAAGGTGTGCGAGGTGGCGCTCCCGGCGTCGGCCGAGAACACGCCCGGGAGGGACAGGGGCACGGTCGCCCCCTTGGCGTACACCACGGTCTCGGTGGAGTGGGCGTGAGCGTTGGGGGGCACATCGGACGTGTGCGTATCGCTGGGCTCGAACACCTCGGCCGCCAGCGGCCATCCGGCCGGCACCGACGGCTGGGGAATCTGGGACGGCGGGAACTGGCCGCCGGAGCCACTCTTCATCCCGTCCCAGACGGAGTCGAGGATGAACGGCCCCGCCGTGGCGGCGGTGGCGCCCGGCCAGACCTCGGCGGCGACGCCGTGGCCCGACGGCCCGTCGGAGAGGGTGGCGAGTGCGTAGGCGGCGTGCATCTCGCCCTGCGGGTGGGCGGGGATGGGGCCGTTGGGGTCGTCGTAGATCATGGAGAACCCCGACCCCCACGCCTCGAGGGCGAAGCCGGCGAAGGCCGCCTCCTGGGTCTGGGCCGGAGCCTGAGTCGGCACTCCGGCGAGGAGCCAGAGGAGCCCAAGGATCACGCCGGCTCGGGCAGCCCGTTTCATGCCACACCTCCGAGGTAGGCACCGGACAGCTCCGCCTCGACGTCGGCCGGTTGGCCAACCGCCTGGATCCTGCCGTGAGTCATGACAGCCGCATAGTCGGCGACGGAGAGTGCGATGTGTGCGAACTGCTCCACGAGGAGGATCGAGACACCCTCCCGCGCGATCTGCTTCACGATCTCGTACAACTCCTGCACGATGATCGGCGCCAGCCCCATGGAGAACTCGTCGAGCATGAGGAGCGCGGGGCTGGTGGCCAGCGCCCGGGAGATCGACAGCATCTGCTGCTCCCCGCCCGACATGCTCCCGGCGAGCTGGTGGCGGCGCTCACCTAGCCGCGGGAACCGCGTGTAGGCGACCTCTTCCACCGCCTCGCCGTCGACCCCGCCGAAGGTGACCATGCGCAGGTTCTCCCGCACGGTGAGGTTGGGGAAGATCCCCCGGCCCTCGGGAATGGTGCACACGCCCGCCCGCGACAGGGCGTCGGCCGGGGCGCCGTTGACGTGGGTGCCCGCCACGTGGACGCACCCCGACGTCGGCGGCATCTGGCCGCTGGCGATCTTGATGGTGGTGGTCTTGCCGGCGCCGTTGGGGCCGAGCAGCGCCATCACCGACCCCTCGGGGACGACGAGGTCGACGCCGTGGAGCACCTCGATGCGACCGTATGCCGCGTGGACGTCGCGCAGCTCGAGGACGGGGGTGCCCATCAGCGGGCTGTCCCGGTCTCTCGGATTCTGGAGCAAGTTGCCCCCGCGACGGGGGGAGAACTTGCCCGAGAAGCCGGTTGGTGCGGCGGCGGCTGCGCCGGCAGGTGCGTCATGCTGCGGTCCCGAGATAGGCGGCCTGGACGGCCTTGTTGCGCTGGATCTCCTTGGGCGTGCCCTCGGCGATCATCCGTCCGAAGTCGAGGACGAAGATGCGCTTGCAGACACGCATGACCAGCTCCACGTCATGTTCGACGAGCAGGATGGCCAGTCCTTCCTCTGCCAAATCGATCAAAAGGCCCGCAAACTCGTCCGTTTCTGCTTCGTTGAGGCCCGACCCCGGCTCGTCCATCAGCATGATGCGGGGGTTCGTGGCCAATGCCCGGGCCATTTCGACCAACCGGGCGGGGCCGGTCGGCAGCGAGTCGACCCGCTCGCGGGCCAGGTGGCGAAGGCCGACCCGCTCGATCAGCTCCTCGGCTTGGGCGGCCACGTCGACCTCGTTGTTCTTGGACCAGCGGCGCCAGATCTCGCCCGCCACGAGGACGTTCTCCCGCACGGTGAGCGAGCCGAAGACCTCCAGGCGCTGGAACGTGCGGGCGATCCCCATGCGGGCCCGGCGGTGCGGCCGCACCTGGCTGATGTCTTCCCCGTCGAGGCGGACGAGCCCGGTGTCGGGCGGGTGCAGTCCGGTGATGGCGTTGAAGAGGGTCGTCTTTCCCGCGCCGTTGGGCCCGATGAGGCCAGTCACCATCCCCCGGTCGGCCACGAGGGTGGCGTCGGAGAGCGCGTGGATCCCCCCGAAGCTCACCTTGACCTCCCGACACTCGAGGAGGGGCGGCGCGGCCGGTTCCGACGGCTTACGCGACGGCAACCTTCCTCACCTCCTCGGTGGCCGGCGGCCCGGCCTCGGCCTCGGCGCTTCCCCTCGAGCCGCGGCGCCAGGGCACGAAGCGCCCGAACGTCTCGGCCAGGAAGAAGGCGATCCCGTTGGGGTTGCGCCCGAGGCTGACGGCGGCGGCGCCGGTGAGCAGGAAGACGATGCCGGCCAGATCGGGGACGCGCTCTTGCAGCACGGGGAGGACCGCAAGCGACAACCCGCCGATGAGCGCCCCGCTCACCGTGGTGATGCCTCCCACCACGGCGAGGAGCAGGATGGGCAGGTTCTGGAGAACCTCGAAGTCGGTGGGCCCGGCCACGCTCTTCACTCCCCCGAGCAGGGCGCCGCCGAGGCCGGCCATGGCGGCGGAGATGGCGAACACGGCGAGCTTGGTGCGCGTCAGGTCGAGCCCGAGGGTGGCGCACGCCGCCGGGCTGTCGCCCATGGCCGACAGCACCCGCCCGAACGGGCCCCGCCGGATCCAGAGCACGAAGACGCCGACGAGCCCGAAGACCACCGCCAGCAGGAGCATGTACGCCACCTCGCCGTCGAACGAGATCGGCCCGAGGTCGAGTCGCCCGACGGGGAGCGACGAGTTGAACCCGAAGAACCGCTTGTCGACGAAGATCATCTCCCGCGCCATGACGGCGAAGGCCATGGTGGCGAGGGCCAGGTACAGCCCCTGGAGGCGCAGGGCCGGCAACGCCACCAGGGCCCCGATGGGCGCCGCGATGGCGGCCGCCAGCACGAGGCCGAAAATCGAACCGCCGCCGCCCCACTCGGCCATGGCGAAGGCGCCGAAGCCGGCGAAGGTGAGCTGGGCGAGGCTGACCTGGCCTCCGTAGCCCGTGAGCACCACCAGCGACAGCATGATCACCCCGATGGCGAGACCCTGCGACACCCGCTGGATGTCGCCCGCGCCGAGGACGAACGAGACGAGCCCCGCCGCCGCCACCAGCACGCCCACGCCGATCAGGGACTCCCGCAGGCTCGGGACTCTCGGCGCCTTTCCCCCCGCTGCCCGCCCGAGGTTGGCGCGCAGCCGCTCCTCGGGCATCGCCAGCAGGATCACGAACAGCAGGAGCGTCGGGAGCGACGGCCGCAGCCCCTGCCAGAACCCCTTCAGGTCGACGTAGCCGATCATGTAGGCCTCGGTCAGGCCGAGCGCGAAGGCGCCCACGAACGTCAGCGGCAGGCTGCGGAGGCGGCCCACCATGGCGGCGGCGTAGGCGTTGATGACGAGGAAGGTCAGGATGATGGTCTCGAGCTGGAGGACGGGCGCGATGAGGATTCCGCCCAGCGCCGCCAGCGACGACCCGATGGCCCACGACAGCATCGAGATGCGGTGGGGCTGGGCGCCGGTGAGCGAAGCGAGGTTGCGGTCGTCGACCACGGCCCGCATGGCCACCCCGAGCCTCGTCTTGGTGAGGAGATACCAGAGGATGGCGGCGACGCCGCCGGCCAGGATCACCGTGATCGTTTGGTGCCAGCTCACGAACGTGCCGGCGACCCGGAAGCCGCCGTCGCCGAAAAACTGGGGCATGGCCCGGGCCTCGGGCTTCCAGACGCCCTGGGCCAGGCCGATCAGCATGACGGTGAGGCCGATGGTGACGACCAGCGACGTCACCACCTGGGCCCGGTCGAGGTGGCGCATGAGCACCCGCTCGATGAGCGCCCCCATGAGGGGCGCGATCACGAACAGCACCAGGAACAGCGCCACCGGCGCGGGGAGGTGCCGGTTCACGCGCAGCTCCCAGTAGGTGAAGGCGGCGAACATGCCGATGGCGCCGTGGGCGAAGTTGAAGATTCCCGACGTCGTGTAGGTGACGACCAGGCCGCTGGCGGTGACGGCGTAGATCGAACCGGTGACGAGGCCGGCGATGGTGAAGGGGAGGAGTTGGTCCACGCGGGAGGCCGGCCCGTCTACACCTTGGCGTGACCGGCCAGGTCACAGTCGAGGCTGTTGGCGGCCTCGGGATACGCGCGCACGAACTTGCCCCCCTTGATCTGCATGTACATGAAGCAGGTCGTCGGAGTCTTGCTGCCGACCTTCTGGGCGCCGTGGATGGTGTGCCCGTCCCACGAGGCCGTCGCCTTCAGCTTGTCGAGGAGGGCCTGGCGGGTCGGGTCGGGGCCGAGCCCCACCATCGTCTCCACGAACATCGCCGTCGCCGACCAGGCGTAGATGCCGAAGTAGTCGGCCTCCGACCCGGGGGCACTCTTGGCCAGCCAGTCGGAATAGAGGGCCATCTCGGCGTTGGCCCCGGATTCCTCGAGCATCTTGGTGTTCACGAACACGTAGTTGCCCTCGGCGGCGTCGCCCGCCAGCTCGAGGAAGCCGGGGTCGTAGGCGACCGAGTCCCAGTCCCAGACCTTGGGCGACCAGCCCTGCTGCTTGGCCGCCTTGACGAGGCGCGAGATCGAGTTGTTGTCGGCCACCATGGTCACGTACTCGACCCCCTGGTCCTTCATGTCCTGGACGTAGGGCGTGTAGTTGGCCTCGAGGACCTGCACCTCCTTCTCATAGACGAAGTCGAAGCCCACCGACTCCCAGGCCTTCTGGCGGGCCTGGGCGTTGTTGCGGGTGACGGTGGCGTTGAGCCAGAGGATGGCCGCCTTCTTGATCACCGGATCACCGAAGTTGTTCTTGATGTACGTGCTCTGCCCGACGGCCAGCAGGTCTTGACGGTTCGGGAACACCGGGTAGGCCCACTCGGCGCCGACGCGCTCGGGGCTGGTCGGGATGGCGCTGATGTCGGGGATCTTGCAGTCGTCGATCGCCTGCGCCCCCCCGTCGTCGAAGGCCGACATGGAACCGACGAGGGCGAACGCCTTGTTGCAGGCGTCGAGGATGGCGGCCCGGTTCCCGCCCGAGTCGGTCTTGGTGTCGAGCTTCAGCACCTTGAGGGATCGACCGCAGACCCCCCCGGTGCTGTTGACGTAGTTGGCGTACGACTGGACGGCCTCGTGGGTGCTCTTGAACAGGCCCGGGCTCGGACCCGTGATGTCGGAGGCCACGGCGATCGTGACCTGCTTGTTGGTGATGCCGGGGTCGCTGGTGTTGGACCCCGCCTTGCACTTGGCGGCCGCACCCGATTGGCCGCTGCTTCCCGATCCGCCGGAACCCCCGCTGGGGGTGGCGGCGCTCGGACCGGCGCTTGGGCTGCCCGAGGAACCCCCGCTCGCTCCCCCGGCGTCGCCACCGGTCGAGCCGTCGCCGGTGTCGGCGGCGCCGGTGTCGGTCAGCGAACCGGCGGCGGCTTCGGTGCCCCCGCCTCCGCTGCCGCCGGCCTTCGCTCCGATGGCTGCCGTTCGCTGCTCGTCGGAGAGGCGGGCGCCGCACGCTGCGGAGACAACAGAAAGGAGAAGGACGAATACCGCCAGCCTTCGCGCCGTCACCCGACCTCCTGTTGTGTGGCCGCCCCCTCGTGAAGCTGCCGATGATATGACACCCCGTCAGAAACGGCCAGGGGCTCCGAAGTCCGACCACGTCGCGCGGGCGACCCTCTCGGCAAAGCGCCAGCCCGCGGGGGTCCGCACGAGTGTGTCCTCGTAGGAGCCTCCGACCATGAAGACCTTGCCCTTCCCGTCGACGAGGGGATTGATCACGGCGCACCGCGCCGTTCCCGAATCGCCCGTGACCGCGATCTCACGGTTGGCGCAAACGTGCTGGCTGACGGGGAACCCGGCGAGACCTTCCGCCACCCAGGCCACGGCGGTGTCGACGTCGCCCCGGGGGCCATCGAAGGCGGAGTAGTCGAGTACGGCGCCCTCGGCGAACAGGGCCTTCAACCCATCCCAGTCGCGCCCGTCGACCGCCACCGCGTACGCCGTCAGCAGGTCGTCGATGTCCAGCCGGTCGCCGATCTGAGCCAGGTCCACGCTTCCCGCCCTTCCCCCGTTCTTTGCTTCTTTGCCCATCACATTGCTGGGTAGAGAAGCAAAGAACGGGGAGTCACGCCAAGCCGAGGCGGGCCGCGGCCTCCTCACGGTACCGAGTGGTGCTGTGGACGGGGTCGGGGTCGAGCTCGGGGATGACGTGGTCGCCGAAGAGCCGGACCGTCTCGAGGGCACACTCCATCGGCATGTCGATGGGGAGACCGAAGACGAGCTGGTCGCAGCCGACCTGCTGGTAGGCCTTCACCTGTTCGAGCACCTCGTCGGGGTCGCCACACAGCATGAAGCCGTTCTCGATGCGCCATTCGATCTCGGCCAGGCTCGGCTCCGGAAGGGTCTCGGGCCAGGCGGGAACCCCCTCGGGCTTCGGGAACGTGTCGTGGTAGCGGAACACCAGCGAGCTGAGCCGGGCCGAGCCCATCTCGCACGCCACCTCGCGAGCCTTTTGCCCGTCTTCAAGGCACACGACGGTGTTGGTGATCATGACGTTGTCGTTGACGTAGGCGCCGACGGGCTGGGCCTCGCCGATGGCGGCCTTGTAGGCGTCGACCATGGGCTTCATGGCGTGCACGGGGTGGAAGTTGAAGCCCAGGGTGCCGAGTCCCATGCGGGCCGCCTTCTCGTACGTGGGCGGGTTGCCGCACGCCACCCACATTGGGGGGTGGGGCTGGCGCCACGGCTTGGGGAGCACGTCTCGGGCCGGCATCGAGAAGTGCGTGCCCTGGTGGGAGTAGTCGTGCTCGGTCCACATCTTCGTGAACTCGGGGATGACCTCGTCCCACATCTCCTTGGTGATCGTCGTATCGGAGATAGGTGGTCGAGCATCGCCACCCGCTCGGCCACCCGGGCCGGGTGGTTGACCGGCGGAGTGATGTTGAAGATCCCCGAGCCCAGGTGGATCTGCGAGGTCGAGGCGGCGAGGTAGCCCAGGAACACCTCGTTGGCCGACAGGTGCGAGTACTCCTCGAGGAAGTGGTGCTCGGTCACCCACACGTACTTCCACCGGTGCTGGTCGGCCACCTTCACCAACTCGACGTCGTTCATGATCGACGTGTGCTCGGCGCCCGGGTCGGCCTGGCGGTGCTTGGGCACGTGCGACTGAATGAAGATCCCGAATTCCATGGGGCGTGCTCCCTCGGCGTGTTCTGAAAGCTCGTCAGATCATACCGGTCGTTTGCTCAACGGTCGAGCCCCAAACGACCGTTCGGGGCCCTCGGACATGCCGCTTCCTGTCACAACATGCTGCGGAACCGCCGGCCATGACAGGAAGGCGGGGGTCAGGCCCGGCTGGCCTCCCAGGCCGACACGTCGACGCCGAGGGCCTTGGCGAAGTCGATGATGATCTCGGGCATGACCGGGACTACTCCCCAGTGGTAGTCGTGCATACGGTTCTCGGCCGTCGAGCGCACGAACTCGGTGGCCTGCTCCAGCGTGTAGAGCACCCCTCGGCGCGCCGTCTGCGACTCCCAGGCGGCGGCGTGCTCGGCGTCGATCACGAAGTTCATGGAGTCGCACATCCGCTGGATGTCGACGTTGTTCCACTCGTAGGGGCTGAGGCCGACGTGGATAAGCACTCCCTCGGGCTCAACCGAGACGTACTCCAGATCCTTCGAGACGAGGGTGATGGGTTCGAAGCAGCACGCGCACCACGACTCGAAGCGCACCTCCTTGCCGGCGAAGGGCGGCATCTTCGAGAACGCCACCGACTCCATGGCGCACCCGGCGAAGGAGTGAAACTCCCCGTCGACGTAGGCGGAGACCTGACTGGGGAAGCTGGAGAACGGCTGGCACTTGATGAGGCTGGCGTTCATCGCATCCTGGTCGACCACCACGATGGTGCCGAGCTGGAGTTCCTTGTACGCCTGCTGGGCCTGGCGCCTCGTCAGGCCCGTCGCCCGGTGCACCTCGAGCAGCGTCGGCCCGCGTCCCTCGGCGCACCAGTGCTCGTAGACGAACTGGCGGAGCTTGAGGGCGTTCTCGGAGAACTGGAAGACGGGCACGTTCTGCGGCATGAGCGGGGAGGCTACTGCCGGGCCGGTCTCTGACGGGGCGTCAGGAAGTAGGGTGCCCGCGTGCAGTTCTGGCAGTCGGGGATGTTCCTGCCGCCCGCGCGCCTCACCGACCTGGCCCGAGCCTCGGAGGCAGCGGGGTTCGAGGGGGTGACGGTGTCCGACCACATCGCCTACCCCGAGACGCTCTCGTCGCCCTACCCCTACACCCCCGACGGCCGGCCGCCCTTCGAGCGGGAGACGCCCTGGCCCGACCCCTGGATCGCCATCGGCGCCATGGCGGCGGTCACCTCGCGCCTGCGCTTCGGCACCCACATCTACATCGCCCCCGCCCGCCCCCTCCTCGCCGTCGCCAAGCAGGTCGCCACGGCGGCCGTTCTGTCCGACGACCGAGTCGTTCTTGGTGCCGGTGCGGGGTGGATGCGCGAGGAGTTCGACCTCATGGGTCAGCCCTTCGAGCGCCGGGGCGCCCGGTTCGACGAGATGCTCGCCGTGCTGGCGCGCCTGTGGACGGGCGACGTCGTCGAACACCGCGGCGAGTTCTACGACTTCGACCCCCTGTCGATCTCGCCCGTCCCCTCGAAGCCCGTCCCGGTGTGGATCGGCGGCGACAGCGACGCCGCCATCGCCCGGGCCGTGCGCAACGACGGATGGGTCGGCAACCTGTACCAGCCCGACGAGGCCTTCGAGAAGGCCGAGCGGGTGGTGAAGGCTCTGCGAGAAGTTGGACGAGAGCCTGGACCAGATTTTGAGCTGGTGCTGTCCGTCTACGCCCTCGACGACCTTGACCTGTTCCGCCGCTTGGAAGACGCCGGGGTCACGGCTCTCATCACGGCGCCGTGGATGCTGGCGGGCTCGGAATGGCAGGACCAGGCCGACGCCATCGCCCGGTTCGGCGACGAAGTCATCGGCGCCATGGGCCAGGGCCCGAGCGGCCCTCTGAGCGGGGAGCAGGCCTGATGGGCCTGCTCGACGGCAAGGTGGCCATCGTCTCGGGCATCGGGCCCGGTCTCGGGCGCCACGCCGCCCTCCAACTCGCTCGCGCCGGCGCCGCCGTGGTGCTCGGAGCCCGGACCGAAGAGCGCCTGAAGGAAGTAGCGGCCGAGGTCGAGGCCGAGGGCGGGCAGGTGGCGTGGACGCCCACCGACATCTCCGACCCCCCCCAATGTGAGCGCCTGGTGCAGACGGCCGTCGACTCCTTCGGCCTGGTCGACGTGCTCGTCAACAACGCCTTTGTCCCCGGGTCGTTTCAGCCCTTCGAGAACGCCGACTTCGGCCAGTGGCGGAAGCTGTTCGAGGTCAACGTGTTCGGCACCCTCCAGATGACCCGCGCCGTCGTCCCGCCCATGAAGGCGCAGGGGCGGGGGTCGATCGTGTTCGTGAACTCGATGGTCATCCACAAGTCGACGTTCCCCCAGGGCGACTACGCGGCGTCCAAGGGTGCGCTGTGGGCAGCCGCCCGCGCCGTCGCCACCGAGCTGGGCCCCTACAACATCCGGGTCAACTCGGTGGTGCCGGGGTGGATGGCGGGGCCGTCGGTCGACATGTACCTGGAGTGGCAGGCCGCCGAGCGCGGCGTCAGCAAGGAGGACGTCGCCGCCGAGATCGCCGAGCCCATGGCACTGCGCCGCATCCCCACCGACGAAGAGTGCGCGGGCGCCATCGTGTTCCTTGCCAGCGATCTTTCGAGCGCCATGACCGGTCAGACCGTCGACGTGAACGGCGGGGAGGTCTACGCGTGACCAGTGAGCTCCGCGTCGCTCTGGTGACCGGCGCCGGATCGGGCATCGGGCGGGCCAGCGCTCTGCGATTCGCCGCCGACGGATGCCGGGTGGCGGTCGCCGACGTCGACGAGGATGGAGGCCACCAGACCGTTCGGCTCATCGAAGACGTCGGCGGCGAGGCCGCCTTCTTCCCCACCGACGTGACCGACGAGAGACAGGTTCAGGCTCTGGTCGCCGGGACGCTCGACGCCTTCGGGCGCCTCGACTGCGCCCACAACAACGCTGGGATCGCCGGACCGCTGGGGTCGACGACCGACCTCGACGTGGCTGACTTCCGGCGCCTCCTCGAGGTCAACGTGGTCGGCGTGTTCCTGTGCATGAAGCACGAGATTCCCGTCATGCTCCGAGGGGGCGGCGGGGCGATCGTCAACACCTCGTCGGGCGCCGGCCTCGGCGGTGTTCCCTTCCTTCCCGGATACAGCGCCACCAAGCACGCCGTGGTCGGGCTGACCAAGAGTGCAGCCATGGAGTACGGCGGCCAGGGGGTTCGGGTGAACGCCGTATGCCCCGGGCCGATCGCCACCCCGATGCTCGACGGCATCACCGCCGGCCACGACGGCCTCCGGGGCCTCTTCGTGTCCCGTACACCGATGGCCCGGGAGGGAACTCCCGAGGAGGTCGCCGAGCTGGTGGTGTGGCTCTGCTCCCCGGCCGCCTCCTACATGGACGGTGCGTGCATTCCTGTCGACGGGGGCTCGACGGCGTGAAGCCCGAGCGAGCCGTCCGCCTCGACCGCCTCGCCGGTCGATGGCTGGTTTATCCCCTCCACCGCCTGCTCTACCGCTGGACCGGGGGCCGGCTCGGGAAGAAGACGGCCCAGGGGCCCGTGATCCTGCTCACGCACACCGGCCGCACGTCGGGCAAGGACTTCACGACCCCTTTGCTGTCCATGCCTCACGAGGGCGGATGGGTCGTGGTGGCGAGCAACGGCGGGCGCCCCGAGCATCCGCAGTGGTTCCGCAATGTTCAGGTGAACCCCGACGTCGAGGTGCAAGACGGCCGGCGGCGGGTCGCCGCCGTGGCCACGGTGGCCACGGCCGAGCGGCGGGCCGAGCTGTGGCCCGTCCTCGGGGAGCAATACGAGGGCTGGCACCACTACCAGACACTCACCGATCGCGAGATCCCGGTCGTCGAACTGCACCCGGTGGAGTAGCTCTCCTGCGTCTGCGTCGCGTTACGGCGCGTATGCGCGCCTAACTCAACGCAGACGCCGAAACGCGCCACCGCCCCGGGCGAATGCATCGCCGGGGCGGTGAGACCAACCAGAAAGAACCACGGGCAGTATCGGCACCTCGCCGGCCAACCTTGAGCCGTTTCTCGTGCCAACGCTGACCTCAACAGACAACTTTTACAACACTAATGAGCATCCACCTCAACAGCGTCGTCCCCCGCTAGGTTCACACGAGCCCGCAGGGGCGAATCACGGCGTCGGAGGGACAACTGCGGTGGACGCGCGACACCCCACGGTCGTCGCCGGTGTAGCGGCGGTCTTGGTCGCCGGCGCTGCGGCCGCGCTCATTGCGGTGCGATCACCGGCGGGTGCGGCCTCGTTCAGCGTCAACACCACCCTTGACACCGAAGACGCGGCGCCGGGCGACGGCGAGTGTGCGGACCCGAGCGGAGCGTGCTCGCTGCGCGCCGCCCTCACTGAGGCCAATACATCTCCGGGCGACGACACGATCGCGCTTCCTGCGGGCTCGTACACCGTGGCCAGCGGTGGGGTCGACGACGCCAACATCAAGGGCGACTACGACGTGGCGCCCGGCGACGGGTCGAAGGTCCGAATCATCGGCTCCGGAACGGCGGCCACCGCCATCGACGGCGGTGGCCACGACCGCGTGCTGCACATCCTCTCCGGCTCGGCCGAACTCCGGAACCTCACGCTGCGCGCCGGGTCCGCCGACAGTGGGGCGGCAGTCGCGGTGGCACCGGGTGCGCGGTTCTCGGTCCGCGACGTGGAGGTCCGCGACCACGCGGGCCGGCAAAGCGCCATCGTCAGCGAAGGAACAACCGACCTGGCCCGTGTGACGGTGAGCGGGACGACGAGCGGCGGCGCGGGCGTCCTCGTGATGGCCGGATCAACGTCCATCACAAACGCGACGCCCACGGCCAACTCAGGAGTCGGCATCCGGGCCAGCGGCGGGAAGGTCGAAGTGAGACACAGCACGATCGCACTCAACGCCGGCATCGGCGTGGCCGCTGAGGGCGCCGGGGCCATCAACCTGGGGTCGAGCATCGTTGCGGGCAACGCCGGTACCCAATGCGCCGGCAAGGTCGTGTCTCGGGGGTTCAACGTCGTCGCCGGGACTTCATGCGCATCCATCGCCACCGACATCGCCGGCGCTGACCCCCGACTCAGGCCGCTCGCTGCCAATGGCGGCGCGACCCGCACCATGCTGCCCGCCAAGGACAGCGCGGCCGTCGACGTCGTGACCGCCGACGCCTGCCGCCAGAACAACGACCAGCGAGGGCGCAGTCGCCCCGTGGACGGCGACGGCGACGGCTCGGCGCGGTGCGACGCGGGGGCCGTCGAGCTCGACGCCTCCGATCTCGCCCCGACCACGACAACGACCGCCGGGGTGGCGACGACCGCGACCACCGTCGGGACGGGAAGCCCACCGACAACGCCGACAACGCCGACAACGCCGACAACGCAGCCGCCCGCCCGCCCAATGCCGGGCCCACCGAGCATCGCGGGGTGATCGTGATCGCACCGGATGTACTCCTCACGACATCGGCAAGCGAGAGTGAGCACGCCCTGCGCGTCCTCGATGACCTCCGCACCGCGATCGAGACGACCGAGGAAGCCGCTCGCGAACGAGCGCGAGTCGAGGCGGTGGCCCGGATCACCGCCGAGAAGACGCACCGCCTGCGCTCCGAGCTCGCCGCCGCCTTGCACCGTCGCCTCCACCACCTTCGCACTCAACCCGAGGCACCCGGCGACGACAATCACGCGCGTCTCGTCGTCGCCGTCGATCTCCTCGCACGCCTGCGTGACTTCAGCAGCCATCCTGGCCCTGCTGATGTCACCGTGAGGCGCGGCGGCGTCCCCCAAATGGAGCACTTGGGTATGGCCCGCCTTTTCAAGACGCAGGGTGTGGTACGTCATCGGCAACCTCAGATCGGGCCAGGGAGGTATCGCGCCGGCTCCATCGAGTCATCTGCGATCGCACGACACGTCCCGCTCGGCGAGTCCTCATGCGCCAGGCCAGAACAGCACCCGCCGCGTGTCTGCGTAGCGTTTCATCAGCGTCCTCGACCGGCACGCCGAGCCCTCGCAAGATGAAGCTGATCAAGCCCTCCCGCACCTGCTCAGGAGCGAACCGCGAGTTCAAACTCCAGCGACGAAGTGCGATGATCGAGCACACATAGGCGACCGCATCAGCCGCCAACCGGGGGTCGCCCTTGAACACGCCGCGCGCGTAACCATCCCGGAGTATCTCCTCGAAGAAGGCGACGTACTCTGCCTCGCGGCTGAGCACGGCGCGCCGCGAGGCGCGGCCGAGCGACTTCGTCTCCTGGTACATCAGCAAGATTTCGTCCTGGTACGTCTCGGTGGTCTTGAGGCCCGCGTGGAGCGCCGCGCGAACCCGCGCGACGGGATCCTCAACGGCCTCGATCGCGCGTCTCATTTCGTCCCTTAGCGTCGTCGTGATCTTGTCAAAGAACAGGTAGAGGATGTCCTCCTTGCTACCGATGTATGCGTAGAGTCCGCCAAGGGATAGCTTCGCCTCGCGCGCGATCTCGCGGACCGTCGCC
>JACPCJ010000100.1 GCA_016179865.1 Actinomycetota bacterium
AGCAAGTCCGCATGCGTGGCCGGGTCGAGAACTTGCTCCAGAACAGCGGGAGGCCGACCTCGGCCCATCTCGAGGCTCAGATCGGTGGATCCAGGCTAAGTCAAAGGGCGTCGGTGCGGCTCAGGATTTCGGTGGTGGTCGCACGGTGCGGGTGGACACCGAGCTGTGTCTTCTCCGCCAGTTCGGCGAGCGTCACGCGGTCGAGCACGGTGCGCATTTGCTCCGAGACGTCGACCCAGATGTCCTGCACGACGCAGTGGCCTTCGTGGTGGTCGTAGGAGTCGAGCCGCTGGGCGATGGGCCCATCGACGGCGACGATGATGTCGGCGAGCGTGATCTCATCGGGTCGGCGGGCGAGGATGTACCCGCCGCCGACGCCGCGCTTGCTCTTCACGAGCCCCGCGCCCTTCACGGCGAGGAGGATCTGCTCGAGGTAGGGCTGGGGAAGGCCCGTACGCTCGGCGATTTCCTTCACCGAGGTGGGAGATTCGTCGCCGTGTAGCACCATCGAGAGGAGGGCCCGGGTGGCGTAGTCGCCCCGAGTCGAAACCTTCACGGCACCATGCTCGCACACCCGCCTAGCCTCGTTCCCGGTGGCGCCGGGCGGGGACCCCTCAGGGGTGCCCGGCGACAGGCGAGCGAGGCAGGAATAGCCGAGGGAGTAAAGCAGATTGGATCCGATCCGTCCTGACTACGCCGGGGCTTCGGTGACCCAGGTCGTCGGCGGTCTGCTGGAGCGGACCGCCCCGGCGTGGATGCCCGAGATCATCGACGGCGCCCGCTCGATCGTCCTCTTGGTGCTCGACGGTCTGGGATGGTCGGCCATCGAGGAACACCGAGACGAGCTTCCGATGATCTCGTCGTTGCCGGGGCGAGCGATCACCACCGTCGTGCCGTCGACGACCGGCGCCGCCCTGACGTCGATCACCACCGGCCTCGCTCCGGCTCAGCACGGCGTGGTCGGCTACCGCATGCGGATCGACGGCGGCATCCTGAATGTGCTGCGGTGGAAGCTGTCGGGGCAACCCTCGGCGCCGCCGCCCGTTGACGTGCAACCGCACCAGGCGTTCGGCGGACGCCCTGTCCCCGTCGTCTCGCGTCAGGAGTTCACCAACGGCGGCTTCACCGGGGCCCACATGCGGGGGGCCACGATCTTCGGCTGGCGGGCGGCGTCGACCCTGATCGAGCACTGCCGGGTGCTCGTGGAGCGCCGCGAGCCCTTCATCTACGCCTACTACGACGGCGTGGACCAGGTGGCCCATACCCAGGGCATCCAGGACCGCTACTTCGAGGCCGAGCTCGGCGCCACCGACAACCTCGTCACCCAGCTCGTGCACGAACTTCCCGAGTCGGCGGCGCTGGTGGTGACGTCGGATCACGGCCAGGTGCATTTCGGGCCCGAGGGCTGGAGGTCGCTCGCCGGGCTGGCGGGCCTGGTCGAGGCGTACGGCGGCGACGGCCGCTTCCGTGCTCTCTACGCCGCTCCCGGCGCCGGCGAAGAGTTGGCGGTTGCGGCGCGGGAACAGTTCGACGACGTGGCCTGGGTCTTCACACGCGAGCAGCTGTGCGACGAGGGCTGGCTCGGCCCCGCCCCACCCTCGCGTGCGGTGCGCCGACGCATCGGCGACGTCGTGCTCGCCGCTCGCGAGCCGGTCGCGTTCGTCGACCCCACCCACCAGCGTGAGGTGAGCATGGTCGCCGGCCACGGCAGCGTCACCCCCGACGAGATGCTCGTGCCTCTGCTCGCCGCCCGGGGCCGCGCTCAGGGTTAGCCAGCGCGCCAAGCATCCGGGCGCTCGGTGAAGGCCAGGGAGCGGACGTTCTGCCGTCGCACCGGATCCAGTCGACGAGGTGCACGCCGTCGGGCTCGAACGCCGCCCGCATGGCTCGGAAGGCGGTGAGGTCGGCGTCACTGATCTCCTGCACCGATTCGCTGCCGGCCGAGAAGATGACGACTTGCGTCACCTCGTCGTCGCCGTCGACCGCGCAGCCGGCCCACGCCAGGGCGGCGTCGACGCTGTGCAGGTCGGGATCGGTGAAGACGGTCAGGTCGCGGAGCCCGCCGTCACCGTCGAGACAGGCGGCGGCGTGGCAGAACCCGAATCGCTCGTGCAGCGAGAAGGCGGTCATGGCGGCGTCAGCGAAGCCGCGGATGGCGAGGTCGTCGGTCGTGTTCCCCATCGGGGGTCTCCTTGGTCGTGGGGTCTGGCGGCGGGGGAGTGATGGGGGAAGTTCGGCGTGCTCGCCCTAGGGCGGTGGCCTCCCCAAGAGGCCCGCCTTCCGGTCCGCATCGGTCTTGGCGTCGTGGCATCCGGGACAACGGGGCTTGAGGTTCGGGAAGGCCGTCTCGTTGCAGTGGGCGTAGGGATCGACGTGGTCGTTCTCCAACCCCAGGCGCCGCCCGCAGTCCGCACACGCCCGCCCGTCGAAGTCGGGGGGTGATCCAAGCCCCAGGGCCACGAGCATCTCCACCGAGGGCTTGCGGCCCGCCCGTTTCACGGACTGGATGTCGACCCCGTCGTGCACCACGGCGGTGAAGAAGGCACCCGCGGCCTTGGCCCGGGCGGACTCGGGGTGGATGGGGCCCACGCCGGGGATGTGGCAGGTGCCCGCCGTGCAGTCCCACACCACCACCAGGTCGGTGGTGCCCGTGCCTGGGCCCTCGCCGTTCAGGAGTTTCACGAAGGCGTCGGCCAGCCGCTGGGAACGCGTGGAGTCGCGGTCGCCCCCGCGCCACAAGCGATCGGCCTCGCGCTCGAGGCGCTCGATGAAGGGAACCCCGGACTCGGGGGGAAGGGCCCCCTTGAACCAGATCATCCCGAGTTCGTCGACCCAGGAGGAGAACTGGCGGGTTTCGGAGCGCTTGCGCTCCAGTTCCTCGACGTCGGTGGCGTTCTGGCGCAGGCGCCGGCCCTTCTCCCGGGCGCCGCGGAGGCCCTTTGCCTTCACCGTGTCGCGCATCTCGGCCTCGGTGCCGGGGCAGGAGGCCTCGGTCTTGGCGATCTCTTCGGCCTCCGCCAGCGACAACGTGCCGTCAGCGACCTCGGTCTTGGTCTCGGGCGAGAGCCCGTCGAGGGCGGCGGTGGTCTCGAACTCCCTGCGCGCCTCCCCGGCGGTCTTGCCCGAGATGCGGGCCATCCACTCCGTGGACGAGGCGTGGCCCTTCCCCCGGTGGGCTCCACACTCGGCAGCGCGGGCGGCCATGCGGGCCCGCGCCGTGGCCACCACCTTTTCGGTGCGGGCCAGATCCTCGGCCAGCACGGCAGCGTCCTCACCCGAGTAGAGGGCAGGTTCCAACCCAAAGAGCGCGTCGCGCAGGGCCTTGGTGGCCAACTGGATCGACACGAAACGGCCCTCCTCTCTTCAACGCGATCTACCGAAGGGGAAGTGAGGAAGGCCCATTTACCGCTGGCCAACGAGGCGTTACGGCCAAAGTACAGTATACATGTTCGTGTGTCAAGGGATTGCCCAGGCTTTTTTCAACGTCAGGCTATCTAGATTGTCCAGGGGAGATATCCTGGATGGGTGACGAAGCGCCTGATCGAAGTCGACGACGAGAAACTCGAGGCCGTTCGCACTCTGCTCGGCACCCGAACACTGAAGGCGACCGTTGACGGCGCCTTCGACGAGGTGTTGGCCTTGGAAGAGCGCCGGCGCGCTCTGCTGGCGGAACACGGGGTCGACCTCTCCTTGCTGAGCGATTCAGACGCGCGTCGGGCCGCGTGGGGCTGAAGCCCTACTACCTCGGCGACACGTCGGCGCTCGCACGGTTGATGCAGGCCGAGGTGGCGGCTCGACTCGGTCCACTCATCGAGAGCGGCCTGGTCGCCCGCTGTACGCCGACTGACCTCGAAGCCGGCTTCTCCTCGACGAGCCCGGCGTCGCACATCGCGATGCGCCAGGAGCGCGCCTCGTGGCCGTTCGTCTCCATGGACCAGCGCGTCCTCGATCGGGCGGTCGAGGTGCAGGACACGCTGGCGGCGCGAAGCCATCAGCGCGGCGCGAAGATCGCCGACCTTCTGATCGCGGCAGCAGCGGAGTCCGCCGGCCTTGTCGTACTGCACTACGACCACGACTTCGATCTGATCGCGAGCGTCACGGGCCAGCCGGTCGAGTGGGTCGTGGCCGCCGGGTCCGTGCCCTGACCCGCGTCCGGCGACCGTAGGCTCATCTGCCCCGCGCTGCGAGATGATTGTGACCGAGCTCACCAGGGCTCGGCTCCGGTTGCGGGCTTGGCGAGACGACGGCCACCGTCGTTCTCGAGTGAGATTGCCCCGCGTCAGGGGGACACCTTGCTCGAGAATGGAGGTTGAGCCTCCCAGTCACCGATGACCTGATCGAGGTCGTCGTCCACGAGACGGTCAGCGCCGATCCGTGGCGGCGGCAAGTCGGTTGAACCGGCGCCGGCCGCCGGCCCGGCGGGCCGCCAGACCAGCGGCGGCGGCGGCGCACGTGCCCGCAATGGCACCCACGGCGAAGGTCGCCGGGGTCGGCTCG
Source organism: Actinomycetota bacterium (assembly GCA_016179865.1). Taxonomy (GTDB): domain Bacteria; phylum Actinomycetota; class Acidimicrobiia; order IMCC26256; family JACPCJ01; genus JACPCJ01. The sequence continues at coordinate 4,498 of JACPCJ010000100.1, forward strand.
CCGCCCCCACCCAACCAGGCGAGCGAAACGGCCAGGGCACCAAGCACCGCCCCCACGACGCCCAGGGCGACCACGGCCCCGAGGCCCCGACGGCCGCGCCGCAGCGGCCGGAGCACCGACTCGGCGTAGGACAGCGCCGCCAGCGCGAGGACCGCCGTGACGACGCCGGGAATGGTGAGGAAGGGCGCCTGACCACCGGTGACGGGGAAGTCGCGTGCCACCAGTTCGGTCGAGCCGGCGAGCAGGGTGACCGTGCCCGTGACCTCGGCGCCCACCAGGTACTTGCTGGCCGAGACGTCGGCCTCGGCCCTGCCATCGGTGAGCGGCTCCGAGCCCGACCCTCCGAGGGGAACCCCCGCCACCGAAAAGGAGAGCTCGACGGCGTCGGGCGTTCCGACTCCGGGCGGGGGGGCGACCTGGATGGCCACCGGCTCGTCCAAGTCGAGCTCGATCGGGTCGCCGGTGCCCGCCGCCACGGAGCGCCCTCCGATCGTCACCGTGCCGAGGCCAAGGTCGGCAGAGCGCGCCGGCGTTCCGACCCCGACCACCGCCACCCCGGCCAGCGCCGCCACGCCAACGCAGGCCAGCGCCACCAAGGGCCAGGGCGAACGCGGAACCCGGATGACCTCGTGCAGCGGGACGAGTTCGGCCTCCTCGAGCGCCTCGGCGCCGGCGCCCCGAGGGTGGATGGTCACCCGGGGCCGGATCACAGGCGACGGCGGCTGCGGGGGAACAAACGGGGCGGGCGGGGCGGCGGGGGTGGGGGGTGGCGGCGGGCCGGCGGCCAGGTTTGCGGTCGCCAGGGCGGGAGGAGCCGCTGGCGCCGTCGGTGGGCCTGGGGCGACCGCCGTCAACCAGGCGGGCTCTCGGAGCGGGACGCTCGAGCGCGACTCCCACCCGTCGCCGTACGACCCCCGCAGGACCTGCGCCAGCGCCAGCCCGAACTCCTCCGCGGTAGCGAAGCGGTCGGCTGGCTCACGGGCCAGCGCGCGCATGATGACCTGCGCCACGCCGTCGGGCACTTGGGGGGCGACGTCGTGGATGGCAACCGGGTCCTCGTAGGCGTGGCGGAAGGCGATGGCCAGCGCCCCACCGTCCAGCGCGTAGGGCAGGACTCCCGAGAGCATTTCGTAGGCCATCACGCCGGTGGCGAACACGTCGACGGGGGGGCCGAGGTCGGCCCCGAGTGCCTGCTCGGGCGCAATGTAGGCGGGGGTTCCCAGGATCTCGCCCTTGCGGGTGGCCAGCGTCTCCCCGCCGCCCAGCACCTGGGCGATCCCGAAGTCGGTGAGCTTGAGCACGCCGTCGGCGGAGAAGAGGAGGTTCTCGGGCTTCACGTCCCGGTGGAGCACCCCGCGAGCGTGGGCGTGATGGAGCCCGGCCAGGGCGGCCAGGGCGACCGCACCCGCCGTCTCGACCGTCATGCCCGAGGCCGTGAATCGCTCCCAGACGGTTCCGCCGGGAAGGCTCTCCATCACGAGCAGGCACATCCCGCCGTGCTCGACGTAGTCGTAGACGGGGACGACGTGGGGGTGGTCGAGCGAGGCCACCAACCGCGCCTCGGCCTGGAAACGGGCCCGCACGTCCTCCTTGTCGGCGAGGATCGGCGGCAGCACCTTGATGGCGACGTCGCGATCGAGGTGGCGATGGTGACCGGCGAGAACCCGGCCGAACCCCCCTCGCCCCAGTTCCTCACCGACCTCGTAGTCACCGAGGGCGGCGGCGATCTGCTCCTGCTCGGAGATCATGGTGGCGGCGGGAGCGGCTCGTTGGTGACGATGGTGGATCGCCCCGGGGGTGGGCCGGGCGCGGATGGCGGCGGCTCGGGCGGCTCGGGCGCGGGTAGCGCGGGTTCGGATGGCGGGGGCTCGGATGGCGGGGGCTCGGGCGCGGGTGGGTTCTCGGCGACGGCGGCGACCGAGGCGGACTCGCGTGCGGCGGCGACGGCGGCGAGGTCCTCGTCGAGCTCGTCGGCTTCCTCTTCCTCGCCCCGAGGCCGAGGGGTGAGGTAACCGAACACGAAGAACGCCACGCCGCCGCCGGCGACCAGCGGCAGCCACAGCGTGCGCTCGGGGGTCAGGAAGCGGAAGACAGACAGCGTGAACGTGCCGGTGAGCCCCAGCCCGAACCCGGGGGCGGCGAAGCGGAGGCCACGGCGCCAGCGGGTGGCGGGAAGCCGGTGGCCCGCCAGGCGAACCAGCGCCGTCACCAGGAGGACGGCGGTCACGGCGGCGACGCCGGCGGCAAACACCCCCAGGACCGACGTGAGTGAGCCGCGGACGTCAACCGTGAACTCCTCGGCGGCGATGACCCCTCGATCGGCGTCGAGGAGTTCCAGACGGGCAGGGACGAGCCCCACGGCCTGGGCTCCGAGGTCGGCGGGGTCGATCTCGAAGGCTCGGCGCTCGGTGGCTCCGGAGGCGACGGCGATGTCGGCCCGCACCTCGTAGGCGAGGAACGTCAGGCCGACGATGGTGCCGGAGAGGCGGACGCTCCGAACGAGGACGTCGTCCCCGGTCCGGTTGGTGATCGTGACTTCGAGGGTGATCGGTTGACGGGGGCGGAGCGGAGCGGGGCGGTTGGCGTCGGCGGCGGCCACGTCGTGTTCGTTGACCGACGCTTCGAAGGAGACACCCCGCTCAGCCTGGGCGGGTGCCGACCACACCACGAGAGCGAAGCTCAGCAGCACGCCCGCCACGGGCAACCGACGACCCCAGTCGACCACCACTCGCTGCCCACTTCCGTCCGCCCCCGGAGCCCCTCGTCTCCGGGTGGGAGCCGAGCGTACCGCCGCGCGGGATCGGAAGAAGTGAAGGCGTACCATCGAGGGTGTGACAGCCTGGATGAACAGGCGGGGGATGGTCACGGCAACGCTCTTGGTTGTGATCGGCGCCAGTGGCGCGCTCGTCGGCCTCGCCGCCTCCCCGGCCCACGGCCGGGCACAATGCCCCCCGCCCCAGTGCCCGGCACCGACCACCACGACGACCACGCCCCCGACCACTACCAGCACGACGACGACCGAGCCGACCACCACCACGACGACCGAGCCGACCACCACCACGACGACCGAGCCGCCCACCACCACCACGACGACCCAGCCCGCAGCCACCACGACGACGACGAAGCCCAGGGCGAAGACCCCACCGGCCACGACGACGACGACCACGACCACCACCACGGCCCCGCCGACCAGCGCCGGGCCGAGCGAGCTGACCCTTGACGCCCCGGCGGCGTCGCCCGGCGGGTCAGGCTCGATCTCGGGTCGGGGGTGCCCCCCCGATTCCGAGGTCGGGTTCCGGCTCGAGGGCGAGCGCCTCGGGGGCGCCGTTACCGGAGGCGACGGCCGCTTCGAGACCACGCTCGAGTTCCCGGAGTTTCCGGTCGGCCGCCACTCTCTGATCGCCACGTGCGGCGGCGGTCAGACCGCCATCCCCATCGACCTCGCCCTAGCGGTCAACTCGACGGGGATCGGTTCCGCCGGCGTGGCCACGGTGCTCGTGTTCTTCCTGCTTCTGGGGATCCTGCTCCGCCCGGCGACGGACCCGGCCCGGCGCGCGCTCGCCTCGCGCCCCGACGGGGAAGGCAACGGCGATTGAATCCGTTGACCCCATCGCACTCGGGGCCTATGGTCGGGGTTACACGTTTGTAATTCATCCACAGGTCCCTGTGGATGGGTCTACGACCCGTCCACAGCCCTGTGGAAAGCCGCGGGGTGGCAGGTAGATGCAGACCGACACGATTGAACAGATTGCTCGCTCCATCCGGTCGAGCGCGCGTGCTGCGCACTTCGCGGACATACCCGACGTTGTCGAGCTTGCGGATGTGAGGGCCCATGCGGAGGTTTCCGCGGAGTTGGTCGCGGCGCGCCTCTCCGCAGCACCGCTATGGGCTGATCACTTCCCGATGAGGAAGACAGACGGAACTCTTCGACAATTCACCGTCCTCGATCACCTTGACCCATACGCCTACCGCTATCGGGTCGGCCAAGCAATCGCGCCCCTCGACCATCGCCTCGGGGCCGGTGTGCTCTCGTACAGGATGAGTTCTCGCCCGCCTGACTGGACAACGACAGACTTCCGGAGGATTTCGAAGGCCCGTGAGCAACGCACGCGTGGGTTGCTGTCTGAGTCCGCAGCGACAGGGCTTGCTCTCTGGGACGTGCGAACGTACTTCCCATCGATTGACGCGGACTTGCTTCTCGACAGCCTTCTTGATGCCCATGTTGGGGCGAAGAGCGCCAGAGCGATCGTGGAGTTCGTCAAGCGCTCAAGCGCTCACACGGGAATTCCGGGGCTCCCCGTTGGCGAGGAATCCTCGGGGGTTCTCGGGACGGCGTTCTTGGCCCCCGCAGACGAGGCGATTGAGCCGCTCATCATTGGCGCATCACGGGCGATGGACGACTTCTGGGTCGTTGTCGGGAACGTGGACCGCGAGGAGGTGCGCGATGCATTGCAAGAACGCCTCGATTGTCTCGGGCTCATTCTCCATCCGGACAAGGACAAGTTCTTCGATCGGCGCGACGCCGAGATCAATGGCCTGGGTTTCACCGACGACTACTGGGGTGGCGGCTGGACCGCGGCCGTGCCCTGGCAGCACGCGGGCGTCGACGATCTGACCCGGTTCCTCGAGGCGCATTCGACGGAAGTAGACGCGCTGCGCAAGGGCCTCCGCGCTGCTGCGACAGCTCGGTCGGCGGACGGACTGCTCATCCTCCGAGAGAGGCCCGACATTTGGTCTCTCGCGCCGCGAGCCGCCTCGGACTATGTCCTCACGATCCACCGCCGGCATCGAGAGGCTGCTGAGCTTGCGCTGGAGCAGGCGCTCAGCGAGCCCGGTGAAGATTCCGAGGGCTCCACTCTCTTTGCCCTCCGGGCAGTCCGAGAGAGGCGCTTGGGAATCACGGAGGGCGGGTGGTTTCTGAACATTGCCCTCGACGCACGCCGGTCGTCAGCGACCCGCTCTTTTGCCCTCTCGGCTTGGTCGCGAACGTCGGCCTTCAATGCCGATCTCGCGACTGATATCGCCACGTACCACGACTCGCCGATCGTCCGTCGCGCCGGTTTCCTCGCGCTGAAAGAAATGGGGGACGTGCGGGACAAGGCCCGCCGTGCGCGCCACATCTCAGATTTGGAGCCGAATCTGCTCCCGACGGCGTTCTGGATCGTCGGGCGAAAGGTGTTGTGAGGGTCGGCGTGGGAGCGGGCCCAACCACGAACGACTCCTTCGTCCACCCCCAGGGTCGCCCGCTGTTCGGCGGCGGCGTGACCGCACAGCCTGAGGCGCGTTTGACGGCGAGAAATCGTCGTGCCGGTGTCCGATTCGCGCAGTGTCAACGACGATTTCGCGGCTTCAAACCTTCACGGGTTGGGCGCAGTCGTCGACGTGGTCGCTCGCGATGAGCGACTCCTTCGTCCACCTGCATCTCCACACCGAGTATTCGATGCTCGATGGGGCGGCGCGGATCGACGAGGTGGTGCAGGCGGCCGTCGCCGACGGGCAGCCGGCGATCGGGATCACCGACCACGGCAACATGTACGGCGTCCTCGACCTCTACAAGGCCGCCCGTGCGGAAGGCGTCAAGCCCATCATCGGCATGGAGGCCTACTTCGTCACCTGGCCCCGCCAGGAGCGCCGGCCCCGGGAAGAGGAGAACAAGCGGTACCACCTGCTCCTCCTCGCCGAGACCACCCAGGGCTACAAGAACCTGATCCAGATCTCGTCGAAGGCGTACCTCGACGGCTTCCACTACAAGCCCCGGGTCGACTGGGACCTCCTCGATCAACACAAGGAAGGCATCATCGCCACCAGCGGGTGCCTCGGCGGGCTCGTCTCCCAGGAGCTTCTGGCCGGCGACTTCGACGCCGCCCTCGCCGCCGCCGGCCGCTACCAGGACATCCTCGGGCCCGACCGCTTCTTCATCGAGATGCAGGACCACGGCATCGCCGACCAGCGCCTGGTCAACCCCCAGCTCGTCGACATCGCCCGCAAGCTCCAGGCCCCCCTCCTCGCCACCAACGACCTCCACTACGTGCGCCAGGAAGACGCCGAGGCCCACGATGCCCTCCTCTGCGTGCAGACCGGCTCGACCCGCGACGACCCCAAGCGGTTCAAGTTCGACGGCGACCAGTTCTGGCTCAAGCCGGCGGCCGCCATGCGTCACCTCTTCTCCGAGCTCCCCGAGGCGTGCGACAACACCCTCCTCGTCGCCGAGCGCGTCGACGTCGAGATCGAGTTCGGCAACCCGGTGCTGCCGGAGTTCCCCGTCCCCGAGGGTCACGACGAAGACTCCTACCTGCGCCAGCTCACGATCGAGGGGGCCCGGGCCCGCTACGGCGACCCGCTCCCGACCGAGGTCACCGAGCGACTCGACTACGAGCTGGGCGTCATCTCCAGCATGGGGTTTTCGGGCTACTTCCTCGTGGTGTGGGACCTCATCCGCTACGCCAAGGACAAGGGCATCCGGGTCGGGCCCGGGCGGGGGAGCGCCGCCGGTTGCTGCGTGGCCTACTCCCTGCGCATCACCGAACTCGACCCCATCGGCTACGACCTGCTCTTCGAGCGCTTCCTGAACCCGGGCCGCAAGCAGATGCCCGACATCGACATGGACTTCGACGAGCGCCACCGGGCCGAGATGATCCGCTACGCGGCCGAGCGCTACGGCGAAGACCGGGTCGCCCAGATCGTCACCTTCTCCACCATCAAGGCGCGGGCGGCGGTGCGCGACGCCTCCCGCGTGCTCGGCTACCCCTACGTCGTGGGCGACAAGATCGCCAAGGCCATGCCCCCCCTCATCATGGGCCGCGACACCCCGCTCTACGCCTGCCTCGACAAGGACCCGAAGTTCGAAGACGGCTACAAGATGGCCGCCGACCTCCGCCACATGTACGAGGAGGACCCCGACGTGAAGCGGGTGGTCGACGTGGCCCGCGGCCTCGAGGGCCTGCGCCGCCAGGACGGCATCCACGCCGCCGCCGTCGTCATCACCCGCGATCCCCTCACCGAATACCTCCCCATCCAGCGCAAGCCCGAGGCCGGGGGCGACCTCGACGACGCGCCGATCGTCACCCAGTACGAGATGCACGGCGTCGAAGACCTTGGGCTCTTGAAGATGGACTTCCTCGGCCTGCGCAACCTGTCGGTCATCGAGCGAGCGCTCGAACTGATCGCCCACGGCACGGGAGAAGAGCTCGACATCGACGCCGTGCCCCTCGACGACGAAGCCACCTTCGCAATGCTGCGCCGGGGCGACTCCATCGGCGTCTTTCAGCTCGAGGGTGGCCCCATGCGTTCCCTCATGCGGGCCCTGGCTCCCACCAGCTTCGAAGACGTGTGCGCCCTCGTCGCCCTCTACCGCCCCGGCCCGATGGGCATGAACATGCACACCGAGTACGCGGAGCGCAAGAACGGCCGCCGCCCGGTCACCTACGACCACGCCGATCTCGAAGACGTGCTGGCCCCCACCTACGGGATCCTCGTCTACCAGGAACAGCTCATGCGGGTGGCCCAGAAACTCGCCGGCTACTCGCTCGCCGAAGCCGACAACCTCCGCAAGGCCACGGGCAAGAAGATCCGGGAGCTGATTCGTAAGGAACGGTCGAAGTTCGTCGAGGGCTGCGTCGCCAACGGCTACGACGAGGCCTTCGCGAAGCGGATGTTCGACCTCATGGAGCCGTTCGCCGACTACTCCTTCAACAAATCTCACGCCTTCGGCTACGGCCTCGTCGCCTACCAGACGGCCTTCCTGAAGGCGCACTACCCGGTCGAGTACCTCGCCTCCCTCCTCACCTCGGTCAAGGGCGACAAGGACAAGTCCGCCGTCTACCTCAACGAGTGCCGCGGTCAGGGCATCTCGGTCCTCGTTCCCGACGTCAACGTCTCCCAGAGCGACTTCGCCGTCCACCAACCGGCCGACGGGCAGGGCGGCCGCGGGCTCATCACCTTCGGACTCTCCGCCGTGCGCAACGTGGGTGAGGGCATCGTCGCCCTGGTTATCGCCGAGCGCGACGCCAACGGGGCCTTCGCCGACTTCTACGACTTCTGCGACCGCGTCGACCCGTCGGTCCTCAACAAGCGGGCGATCGAATCGCTCATCAAGGCCGGGGCCTTCGACTCCCTCGGCCACCCCCGCCGAGGCCTGCTCCTCGTCTTCGAGCAGATCATCGACGTCGCCCTCCAGCGCCGCCGGGAACGCGACGCCGGGGTGCTCAGCCTCTTCGAGGGGGGCCCGTCATCGGGGGGCACCGAGGGTGGCACCGAAGGCGGTACCGAGGGCGGCGGGACGGGCCCAGGCGCCGGCGGTGTGTGGGACGAGCGCCCAGCGATCCCGCCCGACGACTTCGACAAGGCCGTCCGCCTGGCCTTCGAGAAGGAGATGCTCGGGCTCTACGTGAGCGACCACCCCCTCATGGGGGCCCAGCGCGCCCTGGCCCGGCACACCGAGGCCACCCTCTCCGAGCTGCGGGAGCTGCACGACGGCGATACCCGCGTCGTGGGCGGGGTCGTCACCGCCTACAAGCCCCGCTACACCAAGCGCGGCGATCTCATGGCCACCTTCATCCTCGAAGACCTCGAGGCCGCGGCCGAGGTGATGGTGTTCCCGAAGTCCATGCAGGAGTACGGGCACCTCCTCGAAGAGGATGCCATCGTCTGCGTCAAGGCTCGCCTCGACCTCAAGGAAGACGTCCCCAAACTCATCGCCATCGAGGTGAAGAGGCCCGAGATCGTCCTCGACGACGAGATTCGGCCCGTGGAGCTCAAGATCCACGTCGGGTGGGTGACGGGCTCCAACATCGACCGTCTGAAGGACCTCCTGCGCCAGCACCCGGGCGACGCCCCCGTCGTCGTGCACCTCCAGAACAATGGGCACGCGACCAAGATCCGCTTCGGCGACGACTTCCGGGTCGACGGAGCCAACGGCCTCTTCGCCGAGGTCCGCGTCCTCCTCGGCGCCGACGCCGTCGTCGGATAACGGGTCGCCTCGCCGGCCCATAGCGCAAACGCGTCCCCCGATGCAACCGAGCCCGCGTTGTCGTCGGCGGCGCGAATCGACAACAATTCCTTGGCCATGAGGATCGATTCGCGAGATTCCGACACCCTCAAGCCACCCGAACTCGATGAGCTCGGGCAGCTGATCGACCGCAACGAGCTCGATATCGGGGACGACGAGATCGACGGCCAGGTCGAATGTTTCCCCCTCGTCGTGACTTCCAGTTCCGACGACGACGACATCGAAGGCTTCCTCTTCGGGTCGCTCGAGCGGGTCGGGGGGACCCCGTGCGTGCTGTGGGGTTTGGGCTCGGCCGTCCCCGGTCGCACCGCCAAGAAGGTTCTGTCGGCGATGGCCGAGGAGCTGTTCCGGCGGGCGGCCATCACCTTCCCCGACGAAGACGTCCTCGTCGGGGGCCGCTTCGCCCAGCCGTCCGCCTACACGCTCCTCGACGGGCTCGCCGACCGGGTGCCCCGCCCCGACCACAGGCCGTCGGGCGAGGAGCGGGCGTGGGGCCGCCGTCTCGCCAAGCGATTCGGCTGCGATCACCGCTACGACGACCAGGTGTTCTGCGTGAGCCCAGTTCGCAAGCGGGAGGCTTCGGTCGATGCCGTGGCGTTGAACGGCACCACGCCGAAGCTGGCGGGCAAGGTCTTCGACGAGCTCAAGCCCCCCGAAGGCTCGGCCATCATCGCCTTCGGCTGGGCCCTGGCCGAAGATCTCGCCGCCCGGCTCCAGGCCTGACCCGCCTCCGGCCCTGATGCGTCGTCGCCGCTCGGCGATCGTGGCCGCGCTCGCGCTTACCGCGGCCGCCTACGCCGGCTGGCGGGCCTGGTCTCGACGGGCGGCCCGCGCCGGCCTTCCCTCGGGACGGGTGCACCGAACGGCCAAGCTCGCCCGAGCCTCCACCAAGACCGCGGCCCACCTCGCCGTCACCAAGGCTCGCTCCCTCGGGAAGGACGACGACGAGCGGGCCGTGCTCGAGGAGCAGTTCCACCTGCGGACGGCGGAGCAGGTGATGGAGATCATGGGGGAGATGAAGGGCGCCCTCATGAAGATCGGCCAGATGGTGTCGTTCATCGACACCGGCCTGCCCGAGCCCTACCGGCAGGCGCTGGCCGCCCTCCAGGCCGACGCCCCCCCGATGGCCCCGGAGTTGGTGGCCGAGGTCGTCGAGGCCGAACTGGGGGCTCCGCCCGACCGGGTCTTCGAAGCGTGGGATGACCGCCCTCTGGCGGCGGCGTCCATCGGTCAGGTCCACGCCGCCCGCCTGGCCCCCTCAGGCGATCGGCCCGCCACCGACGTGGTCGTCAAGGTGCAGTACCCGGGCGTCGCCGAGGCGATCCGGTCGGACCTGGATAACGCCGAGATGCTCTACACGATGATGCGGGCCATCTACCCCAACCTCGACCCGAAGCCGGTGGTGGCCGAGATGCGGGAGCGGATCGGCGAGGAGCTGGACTACGAGAACGAGCTGAAGAACCAGCTCGCCTTCCTCGACATCTACCGCGGCCACCCCTTCATCCACGTCCCCGAGGTCTTCCCGGAGGTGTCGACCCGCCGGATCCTCACCATGGAGCGTTCCCACGGTCATCGGTGGGGGGCGGCGCTGGCTGCGGGCGACGAGCTGAAGCAGCGGTGGGCCGAGGTCGCCTTCCGCTTCGTCTTCGGCACCATCAACCGCTGGCACATGTTCAACGGCGACCCCCATCCGGGGAACTATCTCTTCCACGACGACGGCCGGGTCACATTTCTCGACTACGGCTGCGTGAAGCACTTCCCCCCCGACCACATCGAACGCCAGCGGGCCCTGCTGCGGGCCGAGTGGGCGGGGGACGGCGACACCATGCGCCGGCACCTCGTCGACTTCGGCTTCATCAAGCCCGACGATGCGACCCCGCCCGAGCGCCTGGTCGAGTGGTGGCAGACCTGGGACCAGCCCATCCTCCAGGACGCCTTCACCTACACGGCCGAGTTCGCCGAGGCCGCCGCCAAGGCCAACTTCGATCCCACGAGCGAGTGGTACGAGATTTCCCGGCGCTTCAACCTGCCCAAGGACTTCGTCTTTCTCACCCGGATCAACCTGGGCCTGAACTCCATTTTCGCCGGCCTCGGCGCTCACAACTGCTGGCGAGCCATCGGCCAGGAGTGGTGGGAAGGAGGCCCCCCGGCGACCGAGCTCGGCCGCCTCGACCACGACTTCTTCGCGTCTGCGGTTCCCCCTCGTTCTTGACGGCGGATTTCGCCCGGGAGACGCAATCCGCCGTCAAGAACGAGAGCGCAACGCGGCGTCGAGCTGTGCCCGGAGCCCGTCGGCGGTGGTGACGGGCAGCTTGCAGGCGAAGCGCTCGCACACAAAGGCGGTTGCCGCGCCGTCAGTGAGCGAGCGGTCGGCGAGGAGGGGGGTTGCCGCCCCTCCCTCCCCGGGGCGGGCGGCCATCCGAATGCTGACGGGCAGGTGCCGCCGCCAGGCCTCGTCTCGCAGGGCCCGGGTGTCGTCCGACCCCGGCTCTCCGACGATGGCGATCTCCAGCGGCGCCGACAGGTGCCACTCCAGGGCGGTGAGCAAGTAGGCGAAGCTCGTCGGCTGGCGGGACATCGGATCGCGCAGCAGGCGGAGCACGTCGACCGCCGCCTGCTCGTAGCGGCCCTCGCCGGTGAGGGCGTGCAGGCGCATCAGGCCCCGAGCGGCGAGCGAGTTCTCCGAGGGCGTGGCATTGTCGAAGACGTCCTTGGCCCGCACCACCAGCGCCTGGGCGTCGCCCCCCGTCGTAAAGAAGCCCCCGTGGTCTTCGTCGAGGAACAGGTCGAGCAGGGAGTCGGCCACCGAGGCGGCGTCGGTGAGCCACTCGACGCCGTCGACCTCGGCCATCGTGACGAGCGCCCCGAGCAGGGCGGCGTGGTCCTCGGCGTAGCCGAGAATGGGAGCCCCTCCGTCGGCATGCCACGATCGCAGCAGTCGTCCGTCGTCCCGGCGCAGGTGGGTCAGGAGGAAGCGGGCATTGGCCCGCGCCGCCTCCAGCCAGTCGTCCCGCCCGAGCACGGCCGCCGCCTCACCCAGCACGTCGAGGAACAGGCCGTTCCATCCGGCGAGCACCTTGTCATCGAGCCCCGGCCGCACCCGTTCCCGGCGGCACTCGAATAGCTTCGGCAGGGCCCGCTCCACCCCCGCGGGACGCTCCAGGGTGTCGGCGACGATGTTGAGGATGTTCGAGCCCTCGAAGTTCCCCTCCGGGGTGACTCCGAAGAACTCGACGACGGCGTCGGCGTCTTCGCCGCAGACCTCGCGCAGTTCGTCGACCGACCAGACGTAGAACTTGCCCTCGAAGCCCTCCGAATCGGCGTCCTCGGCGGAGAAGAAGCCGCCGTCTGGGTGGCGGAGATCGCGCAGGACGTACCCGATGGTCTCCTCGACGATCCGGCGGAAGCCCTCGTTGCCCGTGACCTGGTAGGCGTGCAGGTAGGCCCGGGTGAGGAGGGCCTGGTCGTAGAGCATTTTCTCGAAGTGGGGGACGAGCCAGGCGGCGTCGGTCGAGTAGCGGTGGAAACCCCCGCCCACCTGGTCATAGATCCCCCCGGCGGCCATGGCATCCAGCGAGACCGTGACCATCTCGAGCGTTTCTGGGGAGCCGTTCCGCACGTGGGCGTTCAGCAGGAAGTCGAGCAGCATGGCCTGGGGGAACTTGGGGGCGTGGCCGAAGCCGCCCAGCCGCTCGTCGAAGTTGGACCGCGCCTGCGTGGATGCCGTGTGCAGGATGTCGTCGCTCAGCAGCTCGATCGAGGGCCGGAGGGACGCCGACGCCCCGATGGCATCCACCAAGCGCCCGCCCTGGTCCGCGACCTCAGGCCGCCGCTCGACCCACGCCTCGTGCACCGACCGGAGCAACTCGACGAACCCGGGCAGGCCGTGGCGGGGCTCCTTGGGGAAGTAGGTGCCGCCGAAGAAGGGGTGGCCGTCGGGGGTGAGGAAGACGGTGAGGGGCCAGCCTCCGCTCCCGGTCATCGCTTGGACCGCCTGCATGTACACGGCGTCGACGTCGGGCCGCTCCTCCCGGTCGACCTTCACGTTCACGAACAGCTCATTCATGACCCCGGCCACGCCCGGGTCCTCGAAGCTCTCGTGCGCCATGACGTGGCACCAGTGGCACGACGAGTACCCGATCGACAGGAGGATGGGGACGTCGCGTTCCCGGGCGGCGGCGAACGCCTCGTCACCCCACGCGTACCAGTGGACGGGGTTGTCGGCGTGCTGACGCAGGTAGGGGCTGGTCTCGCCCCCGAGGCGGTTCACGGACTTCACCACCTACGGCACCAGGGCGGAGAGGGCGACCTCGCGGGCCCAGCGGTAGTTGGGCTTCCCCATGGGTGCCCGCTGGATCTCGGGGACGAGCACGAGGTCGCGGGGTGCCTTGTACCCGGCGACGTGCAGGCGCACGTGGGCGTCGAGTTCTTCGAGGGTGGGGGTGGTGCCGTCGCGGGCCTGAACCACCGCCACCACCCGCTCACCCCAGCGGTCGTCGGGCACGCCGACGACGACGGCGTCGAAGACGGCGGGGTGGCCCTTCAGCGCCGCCTCGACCTCCTCTGGGTACACCTTCTCGCCCCCGGTGTTGATCGACACCGAGCCTCGGCCCAGGAGCGTGATCGTTCCATCGTGCTCGAGCACTCCGAAGTCGCCGGGCACCGACCACCGAACCCCGTCGATCACCGGGAACGTGGCGGCCGTCTTCTCTTCGTCCTTGTAGTAGCCGAGCGGGACGCGGCCCCGGCGGGCCAGGCGCCCGACGACGCCGGGGGCCGTGATCGGGTGGAGCTCTTCGTCGAGCAGCGCCGTCTCGTCGTTCATCGTGAACCGGGGCCCCACCGCGCCCGAGCCGGCTGACGTCACCACGACCCCCTGCCCGCCGCTCTCCGACGCGCCATACGTGTCGACGATCAGCGTCCCCGCCAGGCGCTCGGCGAGGTCCTCCTTGACTGAAGGCGAGAGCACAGCGCCGCCGGACAGGATCACGCGCAGGCTGGACACGTCGAGCTCGTCCCCGTGCTCTCGCAGGGCGTCGATCATCGGCCGAGCGAAGGCGTCGCCGACGATGGTCAGGAAGGTCACCCGCTCCTGCTCCACCAGCCGCCACAGCCGAATGGGGTCGAAACGCCGGTCGGGGCTGATCACCACCGTGCCCCCCGCGAACAGGGCGGTGAAGGCCATCCAGTGTGCGGTGCCGTGCATGAAGGGTGACGCCGGGAGTGAGCGAGCCCGCCCCCGGGGAGCGGTCTCTTCCAGCTCGGCCGGGCGCGACACGGGATCGCCGCCCGGGTGCCCCCCGCCGAAGGCCCCGAAGAAGATGTCTTCGTGGCGCCATATCACGCCCTTGGGCATCCCAGTGGTGCCCCCGGTGTAGAGGATGTAGAGGTCGTCTCCCGAGCGGGGCTCGCCCACGATTTCCAGGACACCGGCGCGATCCGGTGACGAGCTGGCGAGGGCGGCGTCGTAGCCGTCGAGGGAGAGGGCGGCGTCGAGGAGGGGCAGGTCGGGTGCAACGGCGTCGAGCCGCTCCGTGAACTCGGGGTCGAACACCACCGCCCGGGCGTCGGCGTCGGAAAGCAGGTAGCGGAGTTCGTCCTCGACGTACCGGTAGTTCACGTTGAAGGGGACGGCCCGCAGCTTGAACGCCGCGATCATCGTCTCCAGGTACTCGATCGTGTTGTAGAGGTAGACCGCCACGTGGTCGCCGGGGCCGATTCCCTGCGCCGCCAGCCAGTGGGCGAGCCGGTTCGTGCGTTCGTCGACTTCCCGGAAGCTGAGGCGGCGGCCGTCGCACACCAGCGCCTCCCGATCGGGGATGGCGTCCGCCACCACCTCGAAGAGGTCGGCGAGCGAAAAGCTGGGTGAGACGGCAGGCCCGGGCATCTGGGTGCCGAAGGTAACGGGGTCGGGTTCCCGGGCCCGAACCGGCGTCTTACGCGAGACGGGCCAGCGCGGCGTTCAGTCGGGTTTCCACCTCTTCGACCGACCTGGTGGCGTCTGCCTCCTCCCAGAGTTCGTTCTCGAGCGGGTCGAGTACGGAGCGAACTTCGACGAGCGCCGCCGGGTCGGCCTCCACCCGGGCCCGGAGGGCGTCGAAGCGGTGCCACGTGTCGGGTTTCCCGAGCACCTCGGGGACCGGATGGGTCCCAGGGAACGTCGGCACGTAGACGCTGGTGCACGGGCTCCCGAGGGCGAACCACGCCCGCAAGGGTGCGGCGGGATCGGCCGGGAGCTCGCAGATCATGGACGCCGTCGTCGCCTGGAAGTGGCGCACGTGCATGCACACGCTCACGCCTTCGCCCGTGACCGGGTTGGCGACCTCGGGTGGAAACGCGTCGCTCCCGTGGTCGCGCATGGTGCGGGCGAGGTCGGCGGGGGCAAGAGCCGCGGCCCCGGTGGCCACGCACGCCCGCGTCACCTCGAGCCGTCGGTCGGCGTGGCCCGTCGGGGTGAGTGGGTTGCGGACGGCGTCGAACTCGGGCAAGGAGATCCGGTTCGAGATGGCGGCGCCGTCCTCCACGGGGCTGGCGGCCCAGCGGGAGCCGCTGGTTTCCAGGATCCATGCCGAGGCCGGATCGGCGACGAGGAACGACGACCAGTACGGCTCCTTGGTCGTTGCGTCACCGACGCCGCCCTGGCCGTGCTGGTCGAGCAAGGAGGTCATCCGGTCGAGGGCTTCCCTCGCCGTGCGACCCCGTTCGAGACCCAGGCGCACGAGGTCCATGCCGATGAGCGCCGGCGGTGCGTCAAAGGGATCGTCGACGGTCCACACCTTCTCGTTTCCGATCGCCACCCGGTGCGCATTGACCCCATGCTCGAACCCCCAGAGCCACTCGGGCCGTGACCCGACGAGGGGAGCAGCTCCAGCGTCTGAGATGGTGAGGTACTGCGTGGCGAGGTCGGCCCCCGCCGCCCGGGCCGGGTAGGCCTCGACGAGCTGGACCTCGCCCACCGGGCGGTCGGAGTTCTTGGCGAACAGGGTGCGATCGCGACCGATCGCCACGAGCGTGTCGCACATACGCCGCCCACGTTACCGGGGAGGGGAACGGGGGCCCATGCGTCGGCAGCGAGGCTCAGTTCGATGTTCCTGGCGTTCGTGACGGGGCGTGTGACAGAAGTCATACGCCCATGGGCAGGAGCGCCCTAGGCAGGCGGCGAAGCGCGGGCAAGGGTTGACCGGCCGGTCAAGCCGCCGGTCGTGAGCTGCGCCGTCGCTGGGGGAGTACGTGAGGCCAACCGAGGATGCCGCGCCCGGTCGAGGGCCCGAGCGGCCCGAAGGAGCGGGGAGCGGGCGCCCGGAGGACGCGAGGCGCATCGGGGCCGTCGTCGACAACCCCCGGGTCCGTGCCCTCTCCACCGGGCTGGCGGGGCTGCTCGGCTTCTGGTTCGTGCTTCAGTGGTTCTGGCCCACGTCGGTCGGGCTCCTCGTCGAAGGTGCCGTCCTCGGCGGGCTTACGGCGCTCATGGCCCTCGGCCTGGCCCTGATCTACCGCTCGAACCGGATCATCAACTTCGCCGCCGCCGACCTGGGCTCACCCGCCGCCGTGCTCGGCGTGATGCTGATCACGGCCCTCCACTGGTCCTACTGGGTGGCGATTCCCGTGGCGCTCCTGGCGGCCCTCCTGGTGGGGGCGGCGGTCGAGTTCCTTGTCATCCGGCCCTTCTTCAAGGCCCCCCGCCTCATCCTCACCGTCGTCACCATCGGGCTGGCGCAGGTGCTCGGGGCCTTGTCGATCCTCATCCCCCAGGGGTTCGACCAGGACATCCCCGCCCAGGACTACCCCTCACCCTTCGACTGGGCGTTCACGGTGGGGAACCACCGCTTCACCGGCAACCACGTCATCGCCATGCTCGCCATCCCGGCCGTGATTGCCGCCCTCGTCTTCTTCTTCCGGCGCACCAGTCTCGGGATCGCCGTGCGGGCGAGCGCGTCGAGTGCCGACCGAGCCGCCCTCTTGGGCGTTCCCGTGAAGCGGATGCAGACCACGGTCTGGATGCTGGCGTCGCTCTTCGCCACGCTGTCGATGCTTCTCCGGGCCGGGATCATCGGGCTCCCGATCGGCCGGCTCCTCGGCCCGAGCATCCTGCTTCCCGCACTCGCCGCCGCCGTGATCGGCCGCTTCGAGCGCTTCGGCACCATCGTTGTGGCCTCGCTCGCCGTAGGAATGATCGACGTGGCCGTGTTTTCGAGCACGACCCGAGCCTCGAACGTTGCTCCGATCCTGTTCCTCGTCATTCTGGTGGCGCTCCTGGTGCAGCGCCGGGGGGCCGGACGGGTCGACCCCGGAGCGGCGTCGACGTGGCGGGCCGTGCAGGAAGTGCGCCGCATTCCCCGCGAGCTGCGGAGGCTCCCGGAGGTGCGACTCGCCAAGATCGGGCTCGGGGTGGTGTTGCTCGGCTTCGCCGTCGCCGCGCCCGCCCTCGTCTCCCACGGCGACTTGATCCGGCTCGGGGGGATCGGCGTCTTCGCCATCGTCGGCATCTCGCTCGTGGTGCTGACGGGGTGGGGAGGCGAAGTGAGCCTGGGGCAGGTCGCCTTCCTCGGCGTCGGCTCGGCCGTTGCCGGTGGCCTCACCCAACGTCACGACCTCGACCTCGCCTTGGCCCTCGTTCTCGCCGGCTTCGCCGGTGCCCTGGTGGCGGTCCTCATCGGCCTCCCGGCCCTCCGGGTCCGCGGCATGTTCCTCGCCGTCACCACCCTGGCCTTCGCCCTCGCCGCTTCCGACTACCTCCTGTCGCTGAGCCACTTTGGCCGCTACTTGCCCGCGGGCCTTGTCGAGCGCCCGCCCCTCCTCGGTCGCATTTCGGTGGTGAGCGAGGAGCGCTTCTACTACCTGATCGTCGCCTCGCTGCTGCTGGCCATCGCCGCCGCTCGGGGGATCCGGAACAGCCGCAGCGGCCGGGTGCTCATCGCGTTGCGGGAGAACGAGCGTGCCGCCGAGGCGTTCGGGGTCAACGCCACCCGGGTGAAACTCACCGCCTTTGCCGTTTCGGGATTCCTGGCTGCGTGGGCGGGCGCGCTCTTCGTGCACCTCAACCGCTCGCTGGGGGTCAGTCCCTACCTCCCCGAGGAGAGCCTGAAGGCGTTCACCATGGTGGTGATCGGCGGCCTGGGGTCGATCCCGGGTGCAGTCATCGGCGCTGTGTACGTGCGGGGTCTTGACTGGTTCCTGCCCCGCTGGCTCCCCGGCGAGCTCGCCGCCGTGGCGCCGCTCCTGGCCAGCGGGCTCGGCCTCATCCTCGTCCTCCTTCTCGTGCGGGGCGGGCTGGCGGCGGCGCTGTTCGACCTGCGCGACAACCTCCTGCGGCGGGTTGCGGAGCGGCGGGGCATCCTGGTCCCGAGCCTTCTCGCCGACGCCCGCCCCGAGCCCGCGGGCCAAGACCTCTCAGCCCCGGAGCCGCCGCCCCGTCGGCGGGCACGCGCAGGGGCCGGGGCCCGAGCGGCCCCTCAGAGCGAGGGACGTGCACGGTGATCCGACGGCTTGTCGCCCACTGGCGTCCGTCGAGCATCACGGGTGGAGCGGCGATCTTCCCCCTGCTCGTGCTCTTCGGCCTCAACCTGGTCGACGAGCTGGACCGGTCGGCCTTCCTCGTCCTCGCCCCCGACATCCGCGACCATTTCGGGCTCGACAACGAGGGGATCCTCGGGATCATCGGTCTGGTCTCGCTGTTCGTCCTCCTGATCTCGATGGTGATCGGCTACTGGGCCGACCGCCTGCCCCGCGCTCGCATCGCCACCGGCGGGGCCATGGCGTGGGGGGCGTTCTCGCTCCTCACGGCGCTCTCGCCGACGATCGGAATCCTGCTCCTCGCCCGGGTCGGCTCCGGTCTCGGGCGGGCCGTGAACGAGCCCACCCACAACTCGCTCCTCGCCGACTACTACGCACCCGACGTGCGCCCGAGCGTGTACGGGTTCCACCGGGCCGCCAACAGCGTGGGCCAGCCGCTCGGGGCCGCTGCGGGCGGCGTGCTGGCCTACTTCCTGGGGTGGCGGGCGCCGTTCTTCATCTTCGTCATCCCGACCGCCGTGCTGGTCGTCCTGGCGTTCCGCCTGCGGGAGCCGGTGCGGGGCGCCCACGAGCGCCGCTTGGGCGGGGCCGACGACGCGGCGGTGCTCACGGAGGAGGAACCGCCGTCGTGGGCCGAGGGGTGGCGGATGCTCTGGCAGGTGCGGACGGCCAAGCGGATCTGGGCGTCGTTCCCCTTCTTCGCCGTGCCCGTGATCGCCCTGCTGTCGCTCTACTCGCTGTACTACGAGGACGTCTTCGGCCTCAACGAGGCCCAGCGGGGGCTCCTGGGTTCCTTCACCGAACTCGCCCAGCTCGCCGGCGTGCTCCTGGGCATCCCGTTTGCCATGCGCCTCATGGCCCGGGACCCGGGAGCGGGGCTCCGGCTCACGGCCCTGTCGGGGACGGCCGCCGCAGGAGCGTTCACCGCCTTCGCGCTCGCCCCCTCCCTTCCGCTCGCCGTCCTGTTCAACGTCGTGTTCTCGGGGTTGGTCGGGCTGCTGGCGCCGGTGCTGTGGGCGTCGTTGTCGCTGGTGCTCCCCCCAAGGGCTCGTTCGATGGGGTTCTCGGCCGGGCTCCTCTTCCTCGTTCCCGGCGTGGTCCTGCTCCCGATCGTGGGCGGGCTCGCCGACGCGTGGGGCGTGCGGTCGGGGCTCATGCTCATGGTCCCGACCATGCTCGTCGGCTCCTGGATCCTGTCGTCGGCGGGGCGGCTGATGGCCGACGACGTGGCCAAGGTGCGGGCGGCCACGACCGCGCACGCCGAAGTGCTGGCGGCCCGGCGGCGGGGCGAGGTGAAGCAGCTGCTGGTGAAGGACCTCGACGTCGGGTACGACGGCGTGCAGGTGCTCTTCGGCGTCGACTTCGAAGTCGGGGAGGGCGAGATCGTGGCGCTGCTGGGCACGAACGGAGCGGGGAAGTCAACGCTCCTGCGCGCCATTTCGGGACTCGTCGACCCGAGCGGGGGCGCCATCGTCTTCGACGGGCGTGACACCACCTTCACCCCCGCCGAGGAGATGGTGGTCCGCGGAGTGATCCAGGTGCCGGGCGGGAAGGGGATCTTTCCCGACCTCTCGGTGGCCGAGAACCTCCGGGTCGCGGGCTGGCTCTACCGCCGCGACCACCGCTACGTCGAGGAGGCGACGGCGCGGGTCCTCGGCTCGTTCCCCGAACTCCAGGACCGTCTCGGCGATCTGGCGGGAAACCTGTCGGGCGGGCAGCAGCAGATGCTGACCCTGGGCATGGCCTTCATCGCCCAGCCCCGCCTGCTCATGATCGACGAACTGTCGCTGGGGCTCGCTCCCGTCATCGTCGAGCGGCTGCTCCAGATCGTCCGGGAGATCCACGAGCGGGGGACGACCGTCATCCTCGTGGAGCAGTCGGTGAACGTCGCCCTCACCGCCGCCGACACCGCTTACTTCATGGAGAAGGGCGAGATCCGGTTCCACGGCCGCACCGCCGACCTGCTTCGCCGGCCCGACCTCCTCCGCTCCGTGTTTCTCGAGGGCGCGGCGTCCGTCGGAGGAAACGGCGCCGCCCGCCGCAACGGTGCGAGCCGGCGGTCGGACGCACCCGCCCGGAGGCGGCGCGGCTCGGCGGAGCCGATCCTGGAAGTGAACGGCCTCACGAAGAGCTTCGGTGGCATCCGGGCCGTCGGCGATGTCACCTTCTCGCTCGCCCGGGGTGAGATCCTCGGGATCATCGGGCCCAACGGCGCCGGAAAGACCACGCTCTTCGACCTCGTGTCCGGGTTCGAACGCGCCGACGGCGGCACCGTGGCGCTCGACGGGCTCGACCTCACGCCGTTCGGACCCGACGTGCGGGCGCGCCTGGGGCTGGGCCGGTCGTTCCAGGACGCCCGCCTCTTCCCGGCCCTCACGGTTGAGGAGACCGTCGCCGTGGCTCTGGAGCGCCGAGTGGAGGTGCGCGACCCGATCGCCGCCGCCCTCAACCTGCCGGCGGTCGCCGACTCGGAAGCCGCCGTCGCCGCCCGCGTTGACGAGCTGATCGAGCTCATGAGGCTCGAGGCGTTTCGCGAGAAGTTCGTCTCGGAGCTGTCGACCGGCAGCCGCCGGATCGTTGACCTCGCCTGCGTGCTCGCCCACGAACCGGACGTGATCCTCTTCGACGAGCCGTCGTCGGGGATCGCCCAGCGGGAGACCGAGGCGCTCGGGCCGCTGCTGCGGCGGGTGCGCGACGAGACGGGTGCGTCCCTCGTCGTCATCGAGCACGACATGCCCCTCGTCACGACCATCGCCGACGAGATCCTCGCCCTGGATCTCGGATCGGTCGTCGTCCGGGACACCCCGCAGGCCGTCGTGCGCCACCCGCAGGTGGTGGCGTCGTACCTCGGGACCAGCGAGGAACTCGTGGCTCGCTCGGGAGCCGTGGCCACCAAGAAGCGATCGAGCCGTTCGAGGGGGAGAGGAGGCGCGGCGAAGTGAATGGACGATGGCGCGACCTGACCGTCGGTGATCTGGTCGACGGGGTGAAGCGATACCAGCCGTTCCTGCTCGCGGTGCTGGCCGTCGCGCTCGTGGCCGTGGTGCTCCCCGGGCGACCCGACCGCGGCAGCGAAACGGCGGCGGCGTCGGGCCCGGTCGACTTTGGGGGCGCGGCCGGCGGGGTGTCCTCGGACGGCGTCGACGGCGGGACGGCCGCCTCGGCGGACGCCGAAGGGTCGGGCGGGGGACGACGGCAGGCGACGACGGGGACCACGGCCGATCGGAGCCAGACGGGCCAGGGGGCCTTCGGCGGTACCGGCGGAGGCTCGGGAGGGGACGGCGGCGGAAGTTCGTTCGTGCCGGGGGCGAACTGCGACACGAGCACGGGCCGGATCGCAATCCCGAGCGTCTACGCGCCACCGTGCGCGCCGAAGTTCGACGGCGACAACGGCGGCGCCACGGGGCCCGGCGTCACCGGCGACACCATCAAGATCGCTGCCTACATCGGGGCCCTCGATCCCCAGACCGGGGCCATCCTCCGGGCCGCCGGAGCGGAGGACGACGCCGACGACGTATGGCAGATGTACCTCGACTACGCCGACTACTTCAACGCCCACTACGAGACGTACGGCCGAAAGATCGAGATGGTGCGCATCGACGGCGGGCAGCCGGCCGACGAGACGGCGGCCAAGGCGAACGCCGAGGAGGTGAAGGACGCCGGCGCCTTCCTCTCGCTCGACGGCCCCACCGACACCAACGTCTACATGCGGGAGCTGGCGTCCGCCGGAATCATCTGCGTCTGCACCCAGAGCCAGCCCGTCGAGGCGTACCTCAACAACGCGCCGTACGTGTGGTCGAACCTGATGTCGTCGACCCAGCTCTACGTGCACCGGGCCGAGTACGTCGGGAAGCGCCTATGGGGCCAGCCGGCGAAGTGGGCGGGCCAGGCCGACTTCAAGGTCCAGACGCGGACCTTCGGCCTCGTGTACTTCGACACCCCCGAGGGTTCCTATAAGGCGGGGGCGGACTTCTTCGTGGAGGAGCTGAAGCAGTACGGGGCTTCCCTCAAGATGCCGCCCTACGCCGTCACCGGCGCACACGTCGACACCGCCGGCGCCCAGAAAGAGGCGCAGACGGTGTCGCAGAAGCTGAAGGACGAAGGGATCACCACCGTCCTCTTTGCCGGCGACCCGCTGTACCCCATCTTCCTCACCCAAGAAGCCACCCAGGACCTCTACTTCCCCGAGTGGATCGTGACCGGGTCGGTGCTCACCGACACCACTCTGTTCGGCTCGCTCTACGACCAGAACCAGTGGGAGCACGCCTTCGGCCTGTCAGCCCTCGCCGCCCGCACGAGCGAGGAGCTGAGCGAGGCGTACCGGGTGCACGAGTGGCACCACGGGACGGCGCCGGTCGCCAACACCTACGCCATCCGTTACGCGCCCTTCTGGATCGCCGCCACCGGCATCCACATGGCCGGCGAGCGGCTCACGGTCGAAACCTTCCGGGACGGGCTGTTCGCCTACCCGCGGACGGGCGACGGGCCGGTGCACCCCAGCACCTCGTTTGGGAAGGGCCTGTGGCGGTGGGACGACTACCTCCGCCTCGACGACACGGCCGAGCTGTGGTGGGACCGGACGGCGCCGGGGCAGAGCGAGGTCGGGTCGCCGGTCGCCGGGCAGTACCGGTACGTCGACGGCGGGAAGCGGTACCGGGCTGGTCAGTGGCCCGCCTCCGAGCCGAACGTCTTCAACGAGGCCGGGACCGTCACCGTGTACGAGTCGCGGGCCTCGGTGCCCGACCCGTGGCCCGAGTACGGGCACGAGGGCCATTCGTGAACACGCGGGGTAGCCCTCCGCGTGCCGCCGTGCAGTGGTCGTCTGTCCGGGCCCTCACGCTCGGCGAACTGGTGGAGGGGGTTCGGCGCCACTGGGGGTACGCGGCGGTGGTCATCGGCGTGACGGTGATCGCGATCTTCTTCCCGGGCCGGCTCCCGGTGTCTCGGTTGCTCGCGCCGCTCGGTGGGGCGGTCGGTGGGGCCACGGCGGTGGGCGGCGCACCCCCGCCCGGGGCGTTCCCGATCGGAGTGGGGCTTCCCGAAGTGTCGGTCGCCGGGGCGGGTGGGGGCGGGCTTGCGGCACCCTCTCGGCCGACCCCGGAGGGCGCTGCGGTCGCCGTCCTCGGCGACTCGGCCGGTCCGCAACAGCCGTCGCCGCCGACCGCGCCCCCGGGCACCCCGGCCTGCGCCGCCGACGAGCAGCTCCCGGCGGAGGTCGTGGGGCCGGGTCTCGATCAGGCTGCCGCCGCCCAGGCCGCGCTGGAGGGAGCCTTCGGCGCCCGCGCACCCGTTGACCTGGTGGCCACGTTCCGGGATCAGCTTTGCGGGGCGGGCGCGGGAGCGGCGACCGGGGATCTGCTCGTCCTCGCCGGGATGGTTCCCCGGGATGACGCGGGCCTGCTGGCCGCCCTTGAGCCCGCGATCCGCCCGTCGTGCGACGTGGTGGAACTCCTGGCGGGGCTCGAGCGAGGACTCGCCGGCCGGGTGTCGAGCGCGACGTCGGCGGCGGTCTCGTTGTGTGCCGCTGCGCGGTCGGCCCCCACTCGGGCGAGCCCTCCCGGCGTCGGGGGCTCAGGTGCCGGGACCGTCGAGGTAGACGAGCTCGCCCCCGGTCCGGGGCTCGAGATCCCGCGCTACCTCCAGGAGGCGTTCGGGTGGGACGGTCCCGTAGATCCGGACGTACCGGCCACCGTCCCGCTGCGCCCGGATCTCGGACGCCCGTAACCCGAGGACCACCTCCGCCGGGCCCAGCGGCCCGGCGTCGACGATCTCTGCGTCGGGCTCGGGCTCGAAGGGTTCGACCCCACCCAGGGTGCCGCCCTGGTCGACGGCGACGAAGTCGGGGCCGCTCTCCCAGACGTCGATCACTCCGGCGACGCGCTGCGACCGCAGGAGGGGGTCGGCGAACTCGCGGGCCTGGGGTGGGACGACGGCGTAGCGCCCGCGGTGGCGGAACCCGGCTGGGGCGCCGCCCGTCAGCTCGAAGAACTCGTCCCCAGGTGGACGGGTGGTGGGTTCGACCTCGCGCACCGACCCGCCCCCCTGGTCGACCGGCGGAGGGTCGGCGTCGGGAAGGGCGAAGGCGTTCGTGGGCACGGCGGGATCCACATCCAGCTCGACGGCCAAGCGGCGCCGGAGGATGCGATCGCCGTCGACCACCTCGACCTCCTCGAGGACGAAACCCCACCGGTCGACGCAAACGTCGACGTACTCTCCGGCCGGGGTTCCGGCAGGGGTGAGCGCCCCACCGCCGATCGGTCCGCCGAGCCGGTAGACCTGGCACTCGCGGTCCAGCCTGGTGAGCCGACGGCGCTCACGCAGTTCGACCAGGCCCCGGGTTCGCGCCCGCTCCAGGGCTGCCAACGGGCGGACGTCCGCCACTGCGGGGTTGGCAGGGATGTTCAGGACCACGGGGCTCGCAGAGGCGGACTCCACCCCGAGCGCACCGAAGACGGAGACCGTCGTCGTGGCCGCGGTGTGATCCCCAGGTGGAGCATCGGGCCGCTCTTCGACCCGGCCGTCGAAGGGACGTCGGACGATCGCCTCCTCGGTGCGGAGCACGAGTTCTCCTCCGGCGCGGTTCTCGATGCGGTAGACGATCCGGTACGCGGTGGGACCCGTCGCGCCCGGATCGAGGGGTGCGCCGCGTGAGCGGACGAGTTCGGAGCCCTCCCGCATGTCGAGCTCGGGGTCGTCGCGGACGGTCCGAACGATGACGGTGGTGACCGCGACGAGGGCGATCAGCACGAGCAACGTGACGACCCGGAGCCGGCGAAGCGCCTGCCCCAGCCAGCGCGGGAGACCCAGCAGCCAGTCGATGGCGCGGTCCTAGCGGAACCAGATCTTCTGGTATTCGCGGCTGTGGGGGTGGAGGAGCAGGGCGACGAGGGCGACGTCGAACATCACCGAGAGCAGCAACCCCAGGTCTGCGAAGACGGCTCCGACGCCGCCGGCGATCAGGACGGGTAGCGCCAGGTTGACGATGGCGGCTCCGACGCCGGTCTGGTAGCCCCACTTCTGCTCGTTGGCGATCCCGTAGCCGCCGGCGGCGAGGCCGCCGGTGAGGAGCAGCCCGACGGGAAACCGAAAGAACACACCGCCGAACAGCACGAGGAAGGCGGCGTTGATGTAGAGCAGCATCACGCCCATTTGGAGCGTCTGCGGCTGGCTCTGGTTGAACCACTTCCCGGGTTCGTTCACCTGTCTCCGCTCTTGGCCGTTGGCCGGGCCGACCGGCCCCGCTCACTTCGTTCGCTCGGGGTCATTGTCGCGCCCGCGCCCGGAGCTGGCCGCAAGCGGCGTCGATCTCGATGCCCCGGTTCTTCCGAATCGTCACGGTCACCCCGGGTCGCTCGAGGACGGCCGCAAAGCCGGCGAGGGCGTGCTGCCCGCTGGCACTGGCGTCGAGTCCGGCGGTGGGGTTGTAGGGGATGAGGTTGACGTGGGCGGGACGCCCGTAGGCGGGGCCGGTCAGGAGCCGCCCGAGGGCATCGGCGTGGGCGGTGGTGTCGTTGACGCCCGCCAGCATCACGTACTCGAAGGTCACCCGCCGCCCCTTCACCGCGAGGTAGCCGCGGGCGGCGTCGAGCACGTCCGCCAGGGGGTACCGGCGGTTGAGGGGCACCAATTCCGAGCGCACATCGTCGTCGGGGGCGTGGAGGGAAACGGCCAGAGTGACTGGGAGGCGGAAGCTGGCCATCCGGCGCATGGCGGGCGCGACGCCGACCGTCGACACCGTGATCTGCCGGGCCGAGATGCCGAGGTCGTCGTGGATGCGCTCGACGGCGGCGAAGACGGGCTCCTCGTTGGCCAGCGGTTCGCCCATTCCCATGAAGACGACGTTGCCGACGCGCTGATCTGGGCGCTCCCACTGGGCTCGCACGACCTGCTCGACGATTTCGCCTACGTCGAGGTGGCGCTCGAAACCAGCCTGTCCGGTGGCGCAGAACGTGCACGCCATGGCGCAACCGGCCTGCGACGAGACGCAGACCGTGGCCCGGTCGGGGTAGCGCATGAGCACCGTCTCGACCTGAGCGCCGTCGCCGCCCGTCCACAGCCACTTGCTGGTCATGCCGGCGTCGCCCGTCTGGTGCGCCTGCTCGGTCAGTGCCAGCGGGAGGGCGTCGTCGAGGCGGGCCCGCAGCTCCTTCGGGAGGTTCGTGATCGCTTCGAGGGGGAGGCGTTGCCCGTAGAGCCCCTCCCACACCTGGTCGGCCCGGTACCGGGGCTCGCCCCAGCCGGCGAGCAGCTGGGTCAGGTCGGGGCGAGAGACCCCGTAGCGATTCATCACCGGTCGGCCGCGTAGGCCCGGTCGACGTGCTCTCGGGTGAACCCGAGCCCCTCGTACAGGGCCAGCGCGGCGTCGTTGTTCCCGTCCGTGTAGAGCCCGGCCGTCGTTGCTCCCCGCTCGGTCATGCGGGCGAGTCCGGCGAGGACGAGCGCACGGCCGAGGCCACCGCCCTGGCGGTCGGGGTCGGTGGCGATCACGTAGATCTCGCCCGTTCCATCGCCGGGGATCTTCACCCAGCAGAAGCCGGCCAGCCCCGCGCTGTCTTCGGCGAGGAGGAAGTCCGAGGCCGCGAACCACGGCTCGGCCATCCGGGCCCGCAGATCGGCTTCGGTGATGGCGTGCTGCTCGGGGTGGTCGGCGAAGGCACGCCGGTTCACGCTGAGCCAG
Source organism: Actinomycetota bacterium (assembly GCA_016179865.1). GTDB lineage: Bacteria > Actinomycetota > Acidimicrobiia > IMCC26256 > JACPCJ01 > JACPCJ01. The sequence continues at coordinate 31,695 of JACPCJ010000100.1, forward strand.
GCGTCTTCGTCGCGCCCCGGCTCGAAGGCCCGGAGCCGGGTCCCTTCGGGGAGCGCGGGTGCGTCCGGGTGGGGGAGGGAGCGGGTCATTTTCACCACGTCGCGCCAGGGGGAAAGGCCGAGCTGGGCAGCGAGGCCGTCGTCCTCGTGGTCGGCGCGCACGGCCCACCACTGCACCCGCCGTGCGCCGCGGGCCCACGCCTCGTCGATGGCGCGGTGGGCGATCTCGGCCCGCAGGCCTGCCGTCCGGTGGGCGGGGTGCACGACCTCTTGGACGTTCCACACGCCGTCGTCGATCGGTGTCGCCACCCCGAGCCCGAGGAGGGCGTCGCCCTCTCCCTGGCCGAGGACGCCGAATCCCGTGAGGGAGATGGCGCCGTGGATCTGGACCAGCTTGGCGTCGGCGAAGGGCGGGTGGTCGTCGTGGCGGGCGGCGAGGTCGATCAGTTCCTGGGCGCGCCGCTGCGTCTCCGGATCGAGCGCGTCGAGGATGGTGAGGGCAAACACCGAGGCGAGGCTACCGAGCGCCCGTCGATAGCCTCGCCGCGTGGTTCCCCGCGGTCCCAAGAAGCGGCGCGTGACGCCCCGGTTGCGCCAGCAGGCCGATGGCGTCCTCGTGCGCCTGAAGCGGGAGTACCCGAAGGCCGAGTGTGCCCTGGATCACCGCAACCCGTACGAGCTGTTGGTGGCGACGATCCTGTCGGCCCAGTGCACTGACGAGCGGGTCAACATGGTCACACCCGCGCTCTTCGAGAGGTACCCGTCCCCGGCCGACCTCGCCGCCGCCGATCCCGACGACGTGGAGCGCATGATCCAGTCGACCGGGTTCTTCCGGTCGAAGACAAAGAGCCTGCTGACGATGGCGCGTGGCGTCGAGGAGCGCTTCGGCGGCGAGATCCCGGTGGAGCGAGACGATCTCACCACGCTGGGCGGGGTGGGGCGCAAGACCGCCAACGTCGTGCGCTCGGTGGCGTTCGGTGAGCCGGGGCTTCCCGTCGACACCCACGTTACCCGCCTGTCGAGGCGCCTCGGGCTCACCAAGCACACCGACGCCGTGAAGATCGAGTTCGACCTCATGCCCCTGTTCCCGCCCGAAGAGTGGGGCCCCCTCTCCCTCCGTCTCATCCAGCACGGCCGACGCGTGTGCATCGCCCGCCGCCCCAAGTGCGGCGAGTGCGCACTGGCTGACATCTGCCCGGCCGCGTTCAAGGTCTGACGTTCACGCAACCCTCACGATCGCCCCTCAGTTCAGCGGCACGCCCCGGGCCTGGAGCAGCGAGTCGACGGCGCCCGAGAGGCCGAACCGGTCGAACACGCTGCCGTCCCAGCGCCCGACGATGGTCTCGGGGCCGACGTCGAGGCCCAGCTCCCGGTTCCGCCCGGGAAGGGGCAAGCCCTCCGCCCGGGCCGGCTGGGGAACGGGCGGGATGGGGGTGCCGTCGGGGCGGCAGAAGCAGAACTCGCCGTCCCTCCGCTCCACGACGAAGCCCCGGTTGTGAATGGAGGTGTGATGGAACCGGCACAGCTCGATCAGGTTCCACAGCTCGGTCACTCCGCCCTTGGAGCGCCAGATCACGTGGTGGGCGTCCACCCACTTGGTGCTCGTGCACCCGGGGAACCGGCACCCCTGGTCGCGGGCGGAAAGGGCCCGGCGCATGGCCCTCGGGACGGCGGAGGCCTTCTCCCGGGTGTGCACCGGCACCCCGTCGACCTCGATGACCGGCACGCACTTGCCGTCGCAGAGGAGCCGGTCGAGGGTCTGAGAGGAGAGCGTCGTGCCGTTCATCAGGTATCCGGCCTCCTCCTCGCCCTCCATGAGCGCCCGCAGGTCGAGGTGCACGTTGACCAAGAAGCGCTCCGAGAAGGAACGCTCTTCCGCGGAAGAGTCGAGCGCCAGCTCCACGAGGCGGCAGAAGGCATCGGCCATGCGGGCCGACCAGGGATCGGAGGGGTTGTCGGTGGACTCTTCCGCGGAAGAGTCGATCTCGGAGACGAAGTCAGCGATGGCCATGGTTTCGGCCATGGCCTCCAGGCCGGCGCGGGCCAGGGCCAGTTTCTCGGGGGGCAGGTGGACGACGATGGTGCCCGAGCCGTCGTCGTGCTCGGTGATGGTCAACGCCCGCTCGTGGTGGTGCCGGGCCGCCTCGTTGGCGAGGATGCGCTCGACCTGGGCCACGCCCCGCGTGATGCGCTCGAGCTGGGCGGCGGTCGAGCCCCGGGCCACGTCGACGAGATCCGGCTCGCAGTCGGGGGTGGCCACCCGGGTGATGGCCCGAACCTTGGAGTAGGAGAGTTCGCCCGAACAGAACGCGGCCTGGGTGACGGGCAGGTCGAGAAGGGCCCTGGCCACTCGCACCCGCTCGTGGGCGGCGGGCATGGAGAGCCCGCAGCGCCAGTTCAGCCACGCCGCGGCGGAGCGACAGCCCCAGGCCAGATAGCCCTCCCGGCGGTCGAACTCGCCGATGAGGGCCAGCCAGCGGGCCTCGGCGGCGGCCAGGTGGGCGGCCAGCTCGGTGATCTCGGCCTCGATGCGCTCCAGGGGCACCGCCTCCAGGGTCTCGGGCCCCATGACGATCGTGTCCATGGCGACTCCTATCTCTTTAGGACGAACTAATGTACGTATCCTAGCCGATGGGTCTGTGTCCCGAGTCAAGAAATTTGGACACTCGGGCCGGGAAATAGGTTGGGCTTCTTGACGCCGGCGTCAGGTCGTACGGGGAGGGTCTGCCTCGCCGCGTACAAGGTCTTAGCCCTTCACGGAACCCTCACATTCGGCCCACGTCGGCCTGATCTGGCGCCTCGATGCTCATGGCGTACCGAAACCGGCGCGTGCGCCAGTGGCGTGCGCAGACAAGGAGACGAGTTCCGTGAGCACAACCCTCAGCAGTCGGAGCAAGGCCAGCATCGTCGTCGGCATCGCCGTGCTGGCCGTGGTGGCGGGTCTGGCCATCACGACCGGCGGCGGCGACGACTCGGTGGTGTTCTCGAACGCCGCCCAGGCCCAGGCCCAGGACGGTCAGGGCGGCGACCCCCAGGGCCGGCCCTGCCCCGGCCGGGGCGGCCCGCTCGGCCACGCCATCCACGGCGAGCTGATCGTGCCCGAGCCCCCGGAAGACGAATCGGAACAAGCAGGTGAGGAGCCCGACGAGGATGCCGAACCCACGTTCAGGAACGTGGTGCTCGACGCCGGCGAGGTGACGGCCATCAGTGACGACTCCATCAGCCTGGAACGCCCCGACGGTGAAGAGGTCACCGTCGGCCTGACCGACGACACCAAGATGCGCGAGGCGCCCGAGGAGGGTGACCGAGCCGTGGTGGTGGCCGACGAGGACGGCAACGCCCTGCGGGTGATGTACCGGCCCG
>JACPCJ010000039.1 GCA_016179865.1 Actinomycetota bacterium
GTTGATGGCGCTGGAGTCGCTGATCACTCCCGAGGCTCCGAGGGCCAGCGTGCCGGCGGAGACCGTGGTGGTTCCGCTGTAGGTGTTGACCCCGGAGAGCGTGAGGGTGCCCGTGCCGGCCTTGGTGATGCCCACGCTCGTCCCGGAGATGATCCCCGAGACGGTGAAGGTGCCGGCGCCGGTGGTAACAGTGGAGTCGGACGACAACGTCACGTTGCCGGAGAGAGTGGGGGACCCGTTAGAGGAGAGCGAGCCCCCGTTCAGGGTGAGGGCCTCGCCCACCGTGATCGAGCCGCTGAGGTTGAGCGTGCCGCCCGAGACCGTGGTGGAGCCCGCCGTGGTCCCGAGACCGTCGTTGCTGATGATCAAGAGCGTTCCTGCCGACACCGTCGTCCCGCCGGTGTAGGTGTTGGTTCCCGAGAGGGTGAGGGTCGAACCGCCCGCCTTCGAGAACGCCCCGCCGGTCCCCGAGATCACGCCGGCGAAGGTCTGGTCGGAGTTCTGGGTAGCGGTGAGGGTGTTGGATCCGAGGCTGACGGTGGTTCCCGAGACACCCGCCAGGGTGCCGGTGGTCTCGTTGAAGCCGTTGAGGGAGAAGGTGGCCCCGGAGGTATCGAGGTTGATGGCGCTGGAGTCGCTGATCACTCCCGAGGCTCCGAGGGCCAGCGTGCCGGCGGAGACCGTGGTGGTTCCGCTGTAGGTGTTGACCCCGGAGAGGGAGCCCACGGTGAGGGTGCCCGAGCCGAGGTTCACGCTCCCGGCGCCGGAGAGCTCGTCGATGGTCTCGTTGAAGGTGACCAGGCTGAGGGTGCCGGTGACGGTGACGTCGGAGCCGTCCGGGATCACGCCCGAGGCACCGAGTTGGAGGGTCCCCGCCGACACCGCGGTGGTGCCGTCGTAGGTGTTGACCCCCGAGAGGGTCACGGTGCCGGTGCCGGTCTTGGTGAGGGACCCGGTGCTGGCGCCGTCGGAGACGACCCCCGAGAAGGTCGACGTGCCGTTGCTGGAGCCCACGGTGAGGGTGCCGGAGCCGAGGTTCACGCTGCCCCCACCGGAGAGGGCGTCGATGGTCTCGTTGAAGCCGTTGAGGTCGAGCGTGTCGCCGCCGGTGGTGTCGGTCACCGTGACGTCGTTGCTGTCTGCGAGGACGCCCGAGGCCCCGAGCCGCAGGGTTCCCTCGGTGATCGTGGTGGCCCCGGTGTAGGAGTTGGTGGTGCTCGAGAGGGTCACGGTGCCGCTACCCACCTTCTCGAGCCCGCCCGACGACGAAACCGCCCCCGTGACGTTGATCGCGCCGACGCCACCGATGTCGGTGCTTGAAACGTTCAGCACGAGCGGGGCACTAATGGTTGCGGTCGTCCCTGACCCGGTGTTGGAGATTCCGGTCGCGGTGTTGAGCGTCAAGCTCATACCGATGGAAGCGCTCAGGGTGCGGTTGCCCTGGAACACCAGGACGCCAACCGTGGTGTTGGCCGTTATGTTCGCCTCGTTGGTGACCCCCGCGGCTGGGAACGTCGCGGTGTCTCCGGAGCCCGGCACAACGAGGCACCCGGTGTTCCAGTTCGTGAGGGTGCTCCAGGTGCTGCTCGTCTCGCCGTCCCACGTACAACTCGAAGCGCCGGCGGCCTCGGAGGAGAACAGTGAGAAGAGGAAGCCGCCGGCCAACACCAGCACGAGCCGGAGCAGCCAGCGGATGGCGCGGCTTGAGAGCCCGCGTCTTGTGATGTTCACCCTCTCCCCAGCCACTGTCGTGTCGACCCCCAGGTCGGTTGCCTCCCGGGGTGCCTATCGACAGGTTCGGAGCACAACTTTCGGACAGAAATCCGTCAACATCACGGAGCGCGCACGACAAGACCTGAGAACCCGTCAGATGACCGCGCTAAGCGGTGATCTCGACCGGGGTGCCGAGCGGGAGGCGCCCGACGAGCTCGTCGACGGCCTCGTTGGTGAGCCGGATGCAGCCGGCGCTGACGTCTTGGCCGATCACCGAGGGGTCGTTGGTGCCGTGGATGCCGATGACGCCCTCGCCCCCGTTGAACTCATCCAACACGTTGGAGAAACCCGACAGCCCGAAGACGTACCTCCCGTAGACGGTGTCGGGCGTCGGGGGCTGGATCAGCTCGGTGAGGTAGAAGCGCCCGCCCGGGGTCGGGGTGTCGCGCGTGCCGACGGCGATGGCCGTCGAGAACACGAGCTCCGGCCCCTCGTACAACTCGAGCCGGTGCTCACCCCGCGACACCACCACCCGGTAGCGGGTGGCCCGGATGGTGACGTCGGACCGGCGCACCCACCCGGTTGACCCGTTGGGCCGGACGGGGAGCTGCACCTCGAGCCAGCCGGCGTCGGAGTCGTCGACGACGAGGAAGACCAACGGCCCGCCGTTCGGCGTCGGGTGGGCCAGCGTCTGGACTTCTTCCACCTCGCCGGGATCGGCGAACACCCGCAGCTGGGCCACCCGAGCCTGGGCCACGAGGCTGGTGTACGCGTCGCGGGTGGCGAGCGCGTAGGGGGCAGCGGCGACGGCGACGGGCTTGCCGTCCGACGGGCGCGTCGCCAACTGGTAGGAGCCCGCACCCACGGCCGCCACCGCGAGCCCCACGACGAGGAGACGGCGCTTCCGCCGCCGGGGTTGCCGGAACGAAACGGCCCTCGCCGCGGCAGGCGGTGCGGCACCCACAACCGGACCCACTTCGGAAGCCGGCGACGGAGCCGGCGCATCAGCGGCGAGCCCGTGCAGGTGCTCGAGGACGTCGTCCACTGAGGCCTGCGGCTCCGGGCGCCGGAGCTGGCGGGGCGTCACCACGACGTCGTCGAGGGTGTCGAGGATGTCGCCGAACCTCGACATCGCTCCGGCCCGGGGCTCCCGGTCGTCCGCCCAGGGACTCGGCGCCGGCTCGTCGAGGATCGACATGATCCGCTCGATCGGGGGCATGGTCACGTCGACCCCGGTGACGAGCCTGCCGAACTCGAGGTCCACGAGGCCGGCGGCGTCGACCTCGGGACTGGGATCCGACAGCTCCACAGCACTCAGCCCCAGCACGTCTTCCATCGACGGCCGCAGTTGGGAACCGGCGGTCCACGTGGGGGCGGCCATGGTCGTTATCCCGCCGTCGATGGCTGGCCGGGCCGGGGCTCGGCAGGAGGCACGCCGCCGGGCCGCGTCGTGGTGGTCGTCGCCCCGGGAGCGGGTGCGGGCGCCGCGGGCCCCACTCCCGCCTCGAAGGCACCGGCGTCGCAGAGGGCCCCGCCCACCCCGTCGCCGTTCTGGGGCCGGGTCGCACCCCGCTGGTCCTCGTTGACCGGGCACGCCCCGTCGGCCACCACGTCGATCGCCACGCTCCCGGTGCCAAGGGCGTGGGTCGGCGTCTGTCCACCGTTGGAGGCGAGGGGCTGGAGGTGGGGGTCGGTTTCGGCCCGGTCGGTGGCACCGTCCTGGGGGCACGACAGGTCTTCGAACACGTTGTGACCCTGCGATACCACGAACCCGGCGCACTCGTCGCCGCTGTTCCCGAAGACGATGGAGTTGCGCAGGCTGCCGCTGCCGCCGGCCAGGGTGACCCCCGAGCCCCCGTTGCCGGTGATGGTGGCGTGGGTCAGGCTCACCGTGCCGCCACCGCTGCGCACCCCCGGCCCCGAGTTCCCACTGATGGTGGTGTTGATCACCGTGATCGACCCGCCGGTGGCGAGCGCCGCCGCCCCCGAATTCCCCGCCACGAGCACGCGGGCGAGCGTGGCGGAGCCGTCGCTTCGAAGCGCGGCCCCGTCGGCGGCCGAGTTGCCGCGGAGCTCGAGATCGCGCAGCGCCAGCGAGCCGGAGCCGGCCACCAGGATCCCGCCGCCGTTCCCGCCGCTCTTCACGCCGTTGCGGATCGACAGGCTCGAAATGGCGGCCGAGCCGTTGACCACGTGGAAGACCCGGTCGGCGCCGTTGCCGATGATGGCCGTCGACCCTGCGCCCGCACCCGTGATGGTGACCGGCGCGCCGTCTGACGGGGCGACGTCGATGTCGCCCGCCGCCGCCGAGTCGTCGTCGCCCGCGAGCCCGAGGGTGAACGTGCCCGCGGGGACGGTGATCTCGTCGTTCCCGGGGCGGGCGTTGGCCTCCATGACGGCGGCTCGAAGGGAGCAGCTCCCCCCGGCGTCGGCGCAGGTGCTGTCGCCCGGGGTGACGTCGGGCGTATCCGCCGTGGTGTTGACCGTGTAGGACCCGGCGTCGGCAGGGGCGTAGGCGAAGACCGTGGCCGTGGTTGCCAAGGCGAGTGCGAGGAAGGCGGGGCGGAGTCGCCCCCGCCGTCGGCGCCTCGTCGGGTTCGGCATGGCCATAGGTCGCGCGTGCCTCCCAGCACAGGACCCGGAGGCCGATCGCAATGCGCGCGGCCGTGACCTCGCCCCTACCCGGACAATTCCTGACGCACGTTACTCAGGCACGAACCCCCGGACGCGGATGGTCTCAGGAACCTCAGGACAAGACAGAGACCACAGCAGTTCCGTTCAAGCTGGAAAAGTCAGGAAGCGGGCTCTTCGATGCTGATGGCCTGCTTCGGGCAGCGGCGGACGGCTTCCTCGCACTGAGCCCGGAACTCGTCGGGCGGCTCGTCTTGGAGCACGTAGAGGAAGTCGTCGTCTCGCACCTCGAACACCTCAGGGACGATGCCCATGCACACGGCGTTGCTCTCACATCGATCGAAATCGACGACGACGCGCCAGCTCATACATGTGCTCCTTCCGTCGCTGGCCAACCCATGGACGGATCCTCCCTCAGCGGCCAGGCGTGGGCGTCAGCGTATCGTGGGGCATGAAGTTCGGGATTCCCTTCGGGCGGCTGAACCCGAAGGCGTGGGTCGAGGTCACGCTCGAAGCGGAGCGGCTCGGATTCGAGTCGGTCTGGCTGCCCGAACACCTCGTGTTCCCCGTCGACATGGCCGGCTCTCCGTTTCCCGGCGAAGACCATCCCCCGGTCCCCCCGTCGCTGCCCGTGTACGAGCCGTTCGCCTACCTGTCCTTCCTCGCCGGGCAGCCGGCACAGATCCGCTTCGGGACGCACGTGTACAACCTCGGGCTGCGCCACCCCTTCGTGGCTGCTCGGGGCGTGGCCACCCTCGACATCGTGAGCGGCGGGCGCTTCGAGTTCGGAGTGGGCGCATCGTGGCTGGCGAGCGAGTGGCAGGCGGCGGGCCTCGACTTCGCGACCCGGGGCCGCCGCCTCGACGAAGCCCTGGAAGTGTGTCGCCGCCTGTGGACCGACGAGGTCATCGAGCACCACGGCGAGTTCTTCGACTTCGACGCCGTGATGTTCGAGCCCAAGCCGGTGCAGGCGCCCCACCCGCCCGTCGTTGTGGGGGGCGAGTCACGCGCCGCGCTCCGCCGCGCCGCCCGCTGGGACGGCTGGATCGGCCTCGAGCACACCCCCGAGTCGGCCGCCAACGCGGTGGATGAGCTGTCGGCGCTTCGGAAGGAGGCGGGCCGCGCCGACGCCCGCTTCGAGGTCACGGTCGGCGGCTCCGTGTCATCGGTCGACGACGTCGCCGCCTTCCAGGCCGCGGGCGTCGACCGCCTCATCGTGGCCCCGTGGGCGAGTTCCCGGAACGCCGTCGACGGGCTCCGTCAGTTCGGGGCGCGGTTCCTCGGCATTTGACACGCTGTTACCCGCGGTAACCGGCCGTCACGGCCGGTTACCGCGGGTAACAGCCGCCGTGGTGATGGAAGCAGGTCAGCGAGCGCAGGCGCGCGAACACGTCGGCCACGCCGTTGGCGTCGCCCGCCACCAGATTGGTGGCATCGGAAGCGAACGCCACCGTGGCACCGTCGCCCGATACCGAGGGGGCCCAGCTCATCCCCAGCCCCGGCACCCCCGACGACGATTGGGAAGCGACCTCGGTCGCCGTCCCCACCGTCTCGTCGAACACCCCGTCGCCGTCGGCGTCGCGGTCGTGCAGGAGGACCTGAGCCGTGGCGTCCTCGGGTAGGTCGGCATCGCAACCGAGCAGGGCCGGCCCGCCGAGGAGCCCGCGGAGGGTGTCGTAGGCGACAAAGCGCCCGTCGCCCGAGATCGACGGCCGCGACCCGCCCGTCCCGGCCGACACGAGCGTGGTGTGCCCAGTGACCCGGTCGTGGACAAACACGTCCGTCATGCCGTTGAGGTCGCCAGTGACCAGGTTGGTGGCGTTTGAGCTGAAGGCCACGTAGCGGCCGTCGGCCGAGATGCTCGGCTCGCGACTCTGGGCGTCTGCTTCCACCCCGAGGGCGCCGACCGACACCCGCTCGGTAGCAGCCTCGCCGGGTTCGTCGAAGACGCCGTCGACGTCGGTATCGCGGTCGTGAACAAACACGTCGAAGACGTCGTTCCCGTCCCCGGCGGCGAGGTCGGACGCCCCCGACGCGAAGGCCACGAGGCGGCCGGCGGTCGAAACCGACGCCTGGTCGAGCACCTCCCCGCTGGCGCCGTTCCCGGCCCTGCCGTCCGGGGTACGCGAGATGAGCACCGTGCGGGCGGCGCCGGCCTCGTCCAGGACCCCGTCCCGGTCCGTGTCGCGGTCGCGCAGGTAGACGTCGTTCATGCCGTTGTCGTCCTCGGGGAGCATCGATGCGGCCTCGAGGGTGAACACCACCGACGCGCCGTCCCCCGAGATGGCGGCGGCGCTGGCGTTCCCGGGGTTGCCGATCCCATCGGCATCCACCGATGCCAGCCGAGTCTCAACCGCTCCCACCTCGTCGAAGTACCCGTCCCGGTCGGTGTCTCGGTCGCGCACATACAGGCCGGTCGCGCCCGGTCGAGGCGTGTCGTCGAGGCGGTCGTGGTTCTCGAAGGCCACGAACCGGCCGTCGGCCGAGATCGCCGGGAAGTGGCTGTGGGCCATCGCCTCGCGCCCGTCCGTCGTGACCGAGACACGGACGGTCTTCCCGGTGTCGAGGTCGTGCACGAATGCGTCCTCCCCGATGATGGCGTTGTGGTCGTCGGGAACGAGCGTGGACGCGCACGACGCGAAGGCGACGTGGAGGCCGTCGGCCGACACCATGGCCGACTTGCTCTCGGCGTCGCCCTCGACTCCGGCGGATGACACCGAGGCGCGTCTGGTCTCGGCGGGCGATCCGAACCCGGCCCCAGCGGGCTGGGGGGCGGCGACAACGAACAGGGCGGCGAGAACCAGGAGAAGTCGCCTGTGTGAGGTCATGCCCCCAAGACACCGCCGGGAGCGCGAATGTGACACAGGAATTTCCTCATATCGCCTGTCACACCGAGGGGGCGTGCGGTGTCTCTTGGGGTAGACGCCGCGGCGAACCGGCCGGGCCTGAACCAAAGCGCGCATGTACACACCCTCAGCCGTCGTCGCGATGACTGAAGACGAACTCTTCGCGCAGCTCTACCCGGGCCTGCGCCGGTTCGCCGCGGCCACCGCCCCCCGAGAAGTTGACCCCGACGACCTGGTCCAGGAAGCCGTGTACCGAGCCCTCCGCCGCCACCCGCTCAGCGAGTACACCGATCCCGGCGCCTACCTGCGCCGAGCGATCGTCAATCTGGCGTCCAACACGCGGCGGTGGCTGGGCCGCACCCGCCGGGCCCTCGCCCGCCTCACCCCCGTCGAAGCCGTCGATCCGGACTACCCGTCGGAGATGCAGGCCCTGCTCGCCCTCCCGCCCGTTGCCCGCGCCGTCCTGTACCTGGTCGAGGTCGAGGGATGGTCGTTTGCGGAAGTCGCCACCGAGCTCCAGATGTCAGAGCCTGCCGCCCGGGCCCGGGCGTCCCGTGCCCGGCGCCAGCTTCGGTCCCTATTCGCCGATGACGCGCGGGGCGAGGACGCGTGATGCCGAACCTGCGCGACTCCCTCCGGCAACTCAGCGAACGCGGCGACCCCCGGGGCGCCGCCCGCGTCCTGGCCTCCGCCCGGGCGTCGCTCGACGAAGAATTCCACGGCCGCCGGTCGTGGCTCCGGGAACACCCGCAGATCCTCGTGGCCGCCGCGGCAGCCGCCGTCGTCGTGGCCAGCGTGGCCGTCACCGGACTCGGCGAGGACGACGACCGGCTCAAGGTCGTCACCGGCGGGACCTCGACCACATCCGGCGCAGGCGTCGCTGTGCCCGAGCCGGGGCCGGGCCGGCCGCCGGCGACGACGACCACCGTCGCCGTACCCGGGCCTGGTCCGGGCGAGCCCGGAAGCACGACCACTTCGACTCCCGGCACGACGACAACCGAGGCAGGGGGGTCGGCCCCCGCCGTCACGACCACCACGGCGGCACCCGCGCCCACGACGACCACCGCGGCCGCTCCGCCCGACCTGTTCGGCTGCCCGGCGGAACTCCCGCTGTTCGGGGGCAAGCCGATCCGCACCGTCGACGCCGGGGGCGGGTCAGTATTCGCGCTCCTGCGAGACGAGCCCACGCTCGGCATCGTCGACCCCGAGGACCGGACCGGCGACACCGTGAGCCTCCCGAGCGGGCAGACCACCGCTGACGTCGAGCACTCGGGCTCGACCGCCTACGTCGGGGCCATCAACTCCAGCGACCGCGACGTGGTCGACGTCGTCAATGTGGCAACGCGCACGGTGAGCAGCACCATCGCCCTCGACGACGAGTCCTCGACACCGGGGGTGAAGATCGCGGTGGCAAACGGTGACCTGTACGTGGCGCGGCCGGGGCTGTTCCGGATCGACGTCGTCGACCCGTCAACGGGCGAGACGTCGGGTCAGATCGTGCTGTCGCGTGATCCGAGTTCGATCGTCGCGAGCAGCGAACGGGTCTACGTGGTGATCGCCCCCATCAGTGGCTCGGGCGACCCGTGGCGGATCAAGGTCATCAACCCGGACGACAACCTCATCGTCGCCACCATCGACCTCGCCGGCACCAACGGCCGCCTGACCATCGACACCGCCTCGGCCCGCCTGTACGTGGCGCAGGAAGGGGCCAACGTCGAGGTGATCAACCTCTCCAACAACGAGGTCGTCGCCACCGTCTCGGGAACGGCGGGCGCCGACCACGTGGCCGTCCTGTCGGGGAAGCTCTACGTAGCCCGCGACAGTGAGGACACCGTCGAGATCTACAACGCCTCGACCCGGGTCAAGGAAGACACGGTCAGCGGTTTCGACCGCCCGACCCGCCTGGCCGTGGCGTCGGGGGCGGTCTTCGTGCGCTCGGACGACCCACCCCTCTCCGCGATCGACCCGGGGGACTGCTAGGCCAGCCCCGCGCCCCGTCCCCGAACTTTGCTTCTCTAACCCGCTATTTGACAGGCAAAGGTGAGGTAGGCCGCTGGCTCCGCGATCGCCGGTAGGTCGGGCGGGCTCAATCCCTCGGGTTTCCCCTCCGGTGCATGTTCCGCCACGCCATG
>JACPCJ010000040.1:0-13058 GCA_016179865.1 Actinomycetota bacterium
GCCGAGCCCGAGATCTCCAAGCAGGGGAGCACCATCGTCGTCGATCTCCCCGGAGTGAAGGAGCAGGAGCGAGCTCGCGACCTCATCGGCAAGACCGCCGAGCTCCAGTTCCGGCCCGTCCTCGGAGAGCCGGCGCCGGCCGGCGCCGCCGAGCAGCTCCAAGATCTTCTCTCGTCGACGACCACGGCGCCCGCAAGCGGCGAGACGACCACCACTGCGGCCCCGACGTCGACGACGGCACCTGCCGGTCAGGGCTTGGGACGCCCCGGGCTCCTCGGTCGTGCCCAAGAAGAAGACGGCGAGACGACTACCAGCGCCCCCGCCGCGGAGGTGACCACGACGACCTCCACGGCGCCCGCCCAGGAGGTCGAGGCGGGCGCGGAGTTCCCGGCCGATCAGCCCATCGTGGCCAGCGACCGCGAGAGCGAGCTGCAGTACCAGCTCGGCCCCGCCGAGGTCACGGGCCGAGCCGTTCGTACGGCCCGGGCCGAGTTCCAGGGTGGAGCGTGGGCCGTCAACGTCGAGTTCACCGGCCAGGGTTCGACCGAGTGGGACGCCATGGCGGCGCAGTACGTGGGCCAGCGGGTGGCGATCGTGCTCGACGGCGTCGTGCAGTCGGCGCCGACGATCCAGCAGGCGGAATTCGGCGGATCGGCCCAGATCACGGGCGACTTCAGCGAGGGGGAGGCCAAGGACCTGGCCCTGATCCTGCGCTTCGGCGCCCTGCCCGTGGAGCTGGAGCAGATCTTCGCCGAAGAGGTGTCGGCCACCTTCGGGCGTGACCAGCTCGACGCCGGGATCGTGGCCGGGATCATCGGGCTCATCCTCGTCGCCATCTACGTGTTCGCCTACTACCGCATTCTGGGCATGGTGGTGTGGCTGAGCCTGGTGGTCACGGCGGGGGCGATCTACGCCATCGTGTCGTGGCTGAGCGACGCCATCGGCCTCACCCTCACCATCGCCGGCGTGGTGGGGCTCATCGTGTCGATCGGCATCGCCGCCGACTCGAACATCGTCTACTTCGAGCGCCTCAAGGAAGAGATGCGCAGCGGGCGCACGCTGCGCTCGGCGGTCGACCGCGGGTTCAAGTCCGCCTTCCACACCATCGTCGCCGCCGATACCGTCACCCTCCTGGCCGCCGGCCTCCTGTGGGCGCTCGCCATCGGTTCGGTGAAGGGGTTCGCCTTCTACCTCGGCCTGGCGACGGCCCTCGACCTCGCCGTCTCCTACTTCTTCATGCACCCGCTTGTGATCCTCATCGCCCGCAACAAGCGCCTGTCGCAGTCGCGCTGGCTCGGCATCGCCCCACCGAAACCGGCAGACGAGGCGGCGCCGGCGTGAGTCTGCGCACGACCCTCTCCGACCTGTTCAACGATCGGGCGTCGTTCCGGATCATCCAGCGGCGGCGGCTGTTCTTCGTCGCCTCCGGCATCGCCCTCGCCATCTCGGCGCTGAGCTTCGGCACCCGGGGCCTGAACCTCGGCATCGACTTCGAGGGCGGCACCTCCTTCGAAGCTCCCGTGGAGGGAAAGAGCCCGTCGACGAGCGACGTGCGCGAGGTGCTCGCCGACCACGGCGAGGCCAACGCCAAGCTCACCCTGGTCGGGGGCGACTCGGTGCGGGTGCAGGTGAAGACGACGAAGCAGGCCGAGGTGGCCGAGATCCGCGCCGCCCTGGCCCGCTACGGCGGCGTTGAGCTGGAGCAGGTGAAGCAGAAGAGCGTCGGCCCCACCTTCGGGGCCGAGGTCACCGAGAAGGCGATCCGAGCCCTCGTGGTCTTCCTCCTGGCGGTGACCCTGTATCTCGCCGTGCGTTTCGAATGGAAGATGGCGCTGTCGGCCGTCACCGCGCTCGTGCACGACCTCGCCCTCACCGTCGGCGTCTACTCGCTCACCGGGTTCGAGGTGACGCCCGGAACGGTCATCGCCATCCTCACCATCCTCGGCTACTCCCTCTACGACACCGTCGTGGTCTTCGACAAGGTGCGCGAGAACGCCGCCACCATCGGAACGACGGGCCGGCACACCTACGCCGAAGTGGTCAACCGCTCTGTGAACCAGACGCTCATGCGCTCGCTCAATACCTCGCTGGCGACGCTCATCCCGGTGGCGTCGCTGCTCGTCGTCGGCGGCTACGTGCTCGGCGCCCTGGCCATCCGCGACTTCTCCCTGGCCCTGTTCGTGGGCCTGCTCTCGGGCACCTACTCGTCGATCTTCGTGGCCTCGCCCGTCCTCGCCATCTGGAAGGAACGCGAGCCCCGTTACCGGGCCCTGCGCCAGCGCGTCGAGGCTCGCGCCGGGATGGTGCGTGAGGCTGTGTCGGTAGGGGCGCCCCGGGGAGGCGACGAGGAACCCGGCGAGGGCGCCGAGAGCGAATCCGACCTCGAGCGGGCCGAGCGGGCGGCTCGGGCCCGGCCGTCGACGTCATCCCTCGCCCCCCGGGGGCGCCAGCAGCGACGGCGGAAGCGCAAGCGGTAACCGAGGGGAAGCGGCCCGGTGGAACTGCGCGACTACATCCGGGACATCCCCGACTTCCCCCAGCCGGGGATCGCGTTCAAAGACATCACGCCCCTCCTCGCCGACGCCCGCGCCTTTGCCACCGCGGTCGACGCCATGGCCGAGCACTTCATCGGTCATCGCGTCGACAAGGTGCTGGGCATCGAGGCTCGCGGGCTCATCCTGGCGGCGCCGGTGGCGTACCGCTTCGGTGCTGGATTCGTGCCCGTACGCAAGGCGGGGAAGCTCCCGTGGGAGATTGAGCGCGAGGAGTACGAGCTGGAGTACGGCACCGACCTGCTCGAAATCCACCGAGACGCCATTCACCCCGGCGAGGCGGTGTTGATCGTCGACGACGTCGTCGCCACCGGCGGGACGGCCGCCGCCTCCGCCCGCCTCGTCGAACGCCTGGGCGGTGACGTGGTCGGCCTGGCGTTCGTGATCGAACTGGGATTCCTGTCTGGGCGTGCAAAGCTGGAGGGGTACGAGATCTGTTCCCTCGTCATCTACGAGGAGTAGCTGACGGTTGGCGATTGAGCACGTGGCCGAGCGAACCGACCTGCGACGGTCGCTCCTGCCTTGGCGCCGCCATCAGGTCGACGTTCTCCTCGCCCCCCTACTCGGCAAGTACCTCGAACGCCACCCTCGGGCGTCGACCACCCTCATCGAACGAGCGTTCGACGTCGCCCGGCAGGCCCACGACGACCAGCTCCGCAAGTCGGGCGACCCGTACATCACGCACCCGGTGGGCGTGGCCGAGATCCTGGCCGGCCTCGGGCTCGACGACATCACACTGGCGGCGGCCCTGCTCCACGACGCCGTCGAAGACACCGAGGTCACCCTCGCCGGCGTGGGCGAACGCTTCGGCGACGACGTCGCCCAGATCGTCGACGGGGTGACGAAGCTCGACCGGATCAAGTTCGACTCCCGGGAGGCCCGGCAGGCCGCCAACATGCGCAAGATGCTGGTGGCGATGGCGAAAGACCTCCGGGTCCTCCTCATCAAGCTCGCCGACCGCCTCCACAACATGCGCACGGTGGCCGCCCTCGCCGACCCGAAGCAGCAGCGCATCGCCCGCGAGACCATCGACATCTACGCGCCCCTGGCGCACCGCCTGGGCGTGCAGGATGTCAAGTGGCAGCTCGAAGACCTCTCCTTCGCCGTGCTCCAGCCCAAGGTCTACGCCGAGATCGAGCACATGGTGGCGAGCCGGGCGCCCGAGCGTGACACCTACCTGCGCAAGGTCGTGGCCGAGGTGGAGGAACGCCTGGCCGAGCTGAACATCCGGGCCGAGGTCACCGGGCGCCCGAAACACTTCTGGTCGATCTACGAGAAGATGGTCGTGCGGGGCAAGGAGTTCGACACCATCAACGACTTGGTCGGGATTCGGGTCATCGTCGACTCCGTGAAGGACTGCTATGGAGCCCTCGGCTCCATTCACGCCCTCTGGCGGCCGGTCTCAGGCCGGTTCAAGGACTACATCGCCATGCCGAAGTTCAACCTCTACCAGTCGTTGCACACGACGGTGGTGGGGCCCGAGGGCAAGCCGGTCGAGGTTCAGATCCGCACCCGCGAGATGCACCAGCGGGCCGAGTTCGGCGTCGCCGCCCACTGGAGCTACAAGGAAGGCCGCCCCGAGGCCGAGGACCTGGCCTGGCTCCAGCGCCTCGTCGACTGGCAGCAGGAGGCCAACGACCCGGCCGAGTTCATGGAGTCGCTGAAGATCGACCTCGAGCAGGACGAGGTCTTCGTGTTCACTCCCAAGGGCGACGTGGTCACGCTCCCAGCCGGCGCCACCCCGGTCGACTTCGCCTACGCCATCCACACCGAGGTGGGGCACCGCTGCATCGGGGCCCGGGTGAACGGACGCCTGGTGCCCCTCGATTCCACCGTGGCGTCGGGCGACACGATCGAGATCTTCACGTCCAAGGTCCAGGGCGCGGGGCCGAGCCGTGAACCTGACCAAGGCGCTGCGGCGCGAGGGCCTACCCGTGCAGCGCCTGGCCCGGTCGGAGGTAGTCGGCAAGGTCGCCCACGACATGAACTACACCGACCTCGACGCCCTCTACGCCGCCATCGGCGAGAACCACGTGTCGGCCAAGTCGGTGGCGCAGCGCATCGAACGCGAGCTGCGAGGAGGCGAGGAGCAGATCCCGACCACGGTGCGGCGTCCGCCGAGAAGTACCCGGCGCCAGCGGCAGGCGGGAGTTCACGTCGAGGGCCTCGACGACGTCATGATCCGGCTGTCGCGATGCTGCACGCCGGTGCCCGGCGACGAGATCATCGGCTTCGTCACGCGGGGCCGGGGCGTCTCGGTACACCGGGCCGACTGCGCCAACGCCGAGAGCCTCGCCAGCCAGACCGACCGGCTGATCGAGGTGGAGTGGGACAGCGACGCCGAGGGCACCTACGTGGTGTCGATCCAGGTCGAGGCGCTCGACCGCTCGAAGCTCCTCCGCGACGTCGCCGACGTGGTCTCGGAACACCACGTGAACATCGTGAACTGCACGACCGTCGTCTCCAACGACCGGGTGGCCACGCTCCGCTTCGACTTCGAGCTCGCCGACCCCAGCCACCTCGACTCCATCCTGGCCGGCATCAAGCGGGTGGAGTCGGTGTACGAGGCCTACCGGGTGGTCCCCGGTACGAAGGGCAACGGTCAGTAGATCGGGCTCCCGGCGCCAGATAGCTCCCATTCCGAGCACCGCTTTCGGACATCTCTTCCGCCCGTTCTGCCGGAAGACGACGGCGCGTGTCGATCGCATCCGTGAAGGACTGGGTATGCCCGCGTGGCTGCGGGCAGGAGGCGAGCTTCGATGCGCGGCGTCGTGCGGCGCGATCTCTCGGACGAGAGCGGCTTTTCCATCGTCGAGACGTCCGTCGCGCTCGGGATCATCTTCTTCGTACTGCTGGGTCTCCTGGCCTCGCTGAACACCGGCGTCCGGGGGTTGCTCACCGGTCGGCAGCGCTCCGGCGGCGTCGCCGTCGCCAAGGAGGTCGTGGAGGAAGCCCGCGCCGCCGCCTACGCCGACCTCGGCCACGATCTGTCAGGCGACGCCACCCTGGCGACCGACTCCGCCGTCACGGGCACCGCCCCGAACTACTCGTACCAGCCGGAGGGCGTGGCGGGCCCTGAGGCCCTGGTGGGGGCGGCCAACCCCACCTACGCAGCCCACGAGTGGCAGGACTCGCGTGACGGCACCACGTTCACCGTCCGGGTGTATGTGACGTTGATCGAGCCGGCGGCGGGCGACGACCACAAGCGCCTGACCGTGGCGGTGTCGTGGGACGGCGAGCAGTACGACGCCGACGTCATCTCCAACGAGGTCCGCGTGTCGACCTTCGTGTCGCAGTACGGCGTGGCGTCGGGCGCCGAGGTTTCTGGCATCGTCGATGTCGACACCGGAGCGGTGACGATCAGCGGCACGCTGAGCGGGATCAGCCTCACGAGTGCCCGCATGCTGTTCCCCCTCGTCCACGCCGACGTGGCGGGCGATCTGGTCAACGAGACGCACGGCTACGCCCAGTCGTCCCAGTCGGAGCTGGTCCTGACGTCGGGCGCGCCCAGCGGGTGTACCGCCGTCGACGAAACCGCGACCTGCGAGGGCGTGACGGCGGAGACGGTGGCCGACAACGACGCCGGGACGGCGGCGCCGCTCCAAGACGAGGACGGGCCCGTCTCCGACCTCGGGGGAACCGTCTCCGCGGGCACGCCCCTCAGCCTGAGTCTCGGGTCCACCGGCACCGTGTCCTCGCAGAGTTCTGCTCAGTCGTGCGTGCTGTGCGTGCCCTCCGTGGGCGACGGCGACGGCCTGCTGTACGCCGTCGACAGCGCCGACGGAGCGGCCTCGATGGCCGCCAACTTCCAGGCCGGGAGCCTGAGAGGGCCGCTGGTCGACGTGGACTCGGCCGGGTCGAGCACGGCCACCATCGACTCCGACGTCGTGGGCGCGGGCCAGCACGTGTCGTCCACCGGGCGCCTGGTTGTGCCCGCCCTCGACCTGGTGGGCATCACGGGCGGACCCGTCGGATTCACATCGGCCATCAGCGTGGGCGGAGTCGACGTCTCGGCCACCGCCAGCGCCGGCCTGTCGGTGTCGAGCCCTGGCGTCTCCGGCTCGGCCGTCTCCCTGCAGGTCTACGACACCGGCGCGTTGGGGGTCCCGACCTATCGCAGCATTTCGGTCACGCCGGGCGTCTCCCTCTCGGACGAGGCGTCGGTGTCGTTCAACGTCGGGGGTGGGCTCGTCCCGCTCAACACGGTCAGCCTCGACACCACGGTGGAGGCGGCCCAGGCCAGCACCGACTCGAGCGTCTCCGGCGGCACCACCACCAGCGCCGAGGCGAACCTCACGAACTGGCTGGTGATCTCCGTCCACCTAGTGATCGTGGAAGCGGGGACCACCGTCGCCGACCTCACGGTCGAGTTGGACTACGGGCGCATCGTCGCCCAGGCGGGATACGAGCTGTGAGGCGGGACGGCTTCACGCTCGTCGAGGTGATGGTGGCGGTGGCGCTCATCGGGGCCGTGGTTGCCGTCATGGGGCCGGTGATGACGTCGTCGTTCGAGTCGGGGAACGCCGTGACCGACGAATCCCGCGCCCTCGACGAGATCCGTGTCGCCGTGGCCCGTATCGACAAGGAGCTCCGGTCCGCCCAGTGCATCAGTGTGCCGAGCGCCGGGGGTTCCGGGTCTTCGCTCACCTTCGACACCCTCGCCGGGACCGGCGGCGCCTACTCGGTCACCTACCGCGTCGCCGCCGGCGCGCTGGAGCGGGTTGAAGGCGGCTCGACTGAGAGTGTCGCCACCGGCCTCGTGGCCACGGGCGACGAGTTCACCCACGGCGCCAACCCGGGCCAGCGGGCCTCGGTGGCGATCCACCTCCAAGTGCGGTTCGCGAGCGACCACTCGCCGCGGGCGGTGTCCACGGTCATCGCAGGAAGGAACGCATGGGACGCCTGCTGAGCCGCGGGGCGGTACGTCGTCGGATGACCGACGAATCCGGCACGGGCGTCGTGACCGCCCTCATGATCACCATCATCGTCTTCACCCTGGGGGCGACGTGGACGAGCGTGGCCGTGCACCAGGTGCAGAGTTCGTCCCACGAGCGCC
Organism: Actinomycetota bacterium; assembly: GCA_016179865.1. Classification (GTDB taxonomy): domain Bacteria; phylum Actinomycetota; class Acidimicrobiia; order IMCC26256; family JACPCJ01; genus JACPCJ01. Next base: position 7,609 of record JACPCJ010000040.1, read on the forward strand.
GACGCGAGCAGGCCCTGAATGCCGCCGAGGCAGGCATCAACTACGCCTTCAGCCAGCTCTCGGGCGACGCCGGCTGGGCGGGCACATCGGGGCCCGTCCCCCTCGGCGACGCCACGGGCGAGTTCGAGGTCTCGTGGACACCGGTCGATCCGAGCGACCCCGACGACCTCGACCGCTACATCGTGGCCAAGGGGTACGCGCCCGCCAAGGCCTCCGACCAGCGAGCCGCCCGCCAGCTCGAGCAGCAGGTCACACTGGTCCCCACCGACGGGTTCTCCTTCGCCCTCTTCGCCTCTCCCGGCGGGGTGGCGGGCCAGAACAACAGCACCATCACCGGTGACGTGTACTCGGCGGGCAACCTCGACCTGTCGAACTCGGCCAAGTATTTCGGCGACGTCGTCGCCCTCGGCAACATCACGAGCTCGAACAACAGCACGGTCGGGGGTGACGTCCAGGCCGGCGGCAACGTGACCCTCGACAACTCGGCCACCACCGTGCAGGGAAACCTCCTCGCCGGCGGAAACGTGACCATGACGGGCACCGTCCTGGGCGACGTCCAGGCCGGGGGATCGATCAGCGGGGGGACGGTGGAGGGCACCGTGGCCCCCAACTCCCCGCCATCGCCACCGCCGACGCTGTCGCAACCGACCTTCACCTGGGACCCGGCCAACTACAGCCCGACGCCCAGTTCGTGGAGCTCGGCGTCGGCGTTCACCAGCTACTGGAACAGCAATCTCTCCGGCTTCTCGGGCCACCACCGGATCACCGGGGGGAGCGGCGGTGGGAACACCATCACGCTGGACAAGAAGTGGACCATGACCGGCGACGTGACCATCGTGACCGACGGCCCGATCGTGCTGTCCCGCGACATCGCCAACGGCACGTCGGGCAACGTGAACCTGACCGTGATCTCGCTGACCAGCACCGACCCGGCCGTCTCGCTGACCAACAACCTCTCCATGCCCTCCAGCATCCGCATCCTGATCTACGCGCCCAACGCCCGGGTCGACTTCAGCCAGCTCAAGGACTTCCACGGCGTGGTGTACGCCGACGGCATCAACCTGTCACAGCAGTTCACCCTCAGCTACGCAGCCCCGGACGTGCCGGGTTTCTCGTGGGACGCCAGCTCGGCAGTCCACTTCGACATCGAGGTGCGTACCTTCCGGGAGGTGCCCTTCAGCGAGTGAGAGCCCGGTGGGCATCAGTGATGTGGATGATGCGGTAGAGTGCGCATCATGCGCACCACTGTTGCGATCGACGACAACCTCCTGAAGGCGGCCAAGGATCAAGCTCGCCGGCGAGGGGTGACCCTTGGTCAGTTCATCGAGGAGGCGCTCCGGTCCCGCCTCGCAGCGCAGATAGAGCGTGGCCCGCGCCCCGACATCCCGATCTTTCGAGGCGGCACGGGAGTCCGACCCGGGATTGACGTCACGTCGACACGAGCGCTGCTCGAGGCCCTCGACGAGGGGCTGCCGCTCGAGCAGCTCCGGTGATCCTGCTCGACGTCAACGTCCTCCTTGCGGCCCACCGAGCGGACCATCCCCACCATGATCTCGTCTCGACGTGGTTTGTCGGGTTGCTCGCCGGCGACGAGCCCTTCACCGTTCCCGACATCGCCTGGGCATCCTTCGTCCGCATCGCGACCAGCCGCCGGATCTTCGAGGTGCCCACACCCGTCCCCGACGCGTTTGCCTTCCTCCGGAGCGTCCGGGCCCACCCACTCCACGCGGCCGTCGTTCCGGGGGGCCGGCACCTTGAGTTGTTCGAGGAGCTGTGCTCGGAGGCGGACGCCTTCGGCGACCTGGCTGCCGACGCCTACATCGCCGCCATCGCGCTCGAACAGGGGTGTTCGGTGGCGTCGCTCGACCGCGACTTCGCACGCTTTCCGACGGTGCGGTGGATCCGGCCCCCGAGGTAAAGCTCCGGAGAGCTGACCGGTCGGAATCGGTCTGACGTTGCGAAAGCGCTGACAATCTCGGAGGAACGCGGCGTTTGCCCGCCTGCCCCGCCGGGAAAATCACGTTTCGCGGCCTCAGGCACGCGCGCTCCGCAGCCGATACCTCCCTTCGGAGGAGAGGTCGAGCGAGCGCCAGAGGCTGCCCATGCGCGTGCGTATTTCACCCCAACGTCTGGTGGCAGCGGCGCGCGCCCGCACCCAGCACGCGGCCGGGAGCAAGAGAGCGAGCCATCTCTCCGACGAGGGCGGGTTCAGCCTCGTGGAGGGCGTCACCGCCCTCGTCCTCATCTTCGGGATCATGCTGGGTCTGTTTGCGTCCCTCAACACGGGCGTCCGAGGACTGCTGACGGGGCGAGAGCGTTACGGGGCACTCAGCGTCGCCAAGGCGTACGTGGAGAAGATCCGCAGCGCGTGCTACCCGCGCATCGGCCACGACCCCGACGACACGACGCTTCCCGACGACGACGACAACCTCACCGGCCCCGACGCCGCGGGCAACTACGTGTACGACCCCGACGTCCCCGACACCAGCGGGTCCTTCACGGGCGAAACCTTGGCCTACGCCGAGACCTGTGGCGGAACCTTGACCGCCGTCATCCCAGAGCACTTTCTCGACGACCAGGACGTCGGCACCCTCAGCGGCAACACCGGCGACCACGGCACCTACGACGTGTGGATCTACATCACCCACGTGAACGCCTCCAGCGGGGTGCCCCACAAGCGCATCACCGTGGTCGTGCAGATGAACAACGCCCAGTACTCCACGTCAAGTGGAGTGAGCGACAAGGTCCGGATCTCGTCCCTGGTCTACGACGGCGTCGCTCCCACCGACCCGCTGGTCGAGGCCGAGGTCGACACCGACGGAGGCAGCTTCGCCTTCGCCGGCACCATGTACGACCCCGACTCGGGACAGAACGCCGCGCCCGACCTCGACATCACGTACCCGCACGCCTACGGAGTGTTGCGCGCCAACGTCATCACCGAGCTCGGGCCCGACTGGGCTCGAACGCACAGCGTCGCCTTCCGCGATGAGCAGAACGAGGTCTCCTCACCCGCGCCCGGGTGCACCGACGACGCCGACGGCCACGGCTTCTCCTGCCCGAGCGATCAGACCGCCATCAGCTCGGATGATGACAGCAATACGAGCAAGCCCTCATTCGGCACCGACAGCACATCGGTAGCCGCCGTCGGGTGGGACGTGTCGACGCTCTACTCGATCGACGTCGGTGGAGGAACTGCCGACTCGGACTCCACCCCGTGCCCCCCCGGCTGTGGATCGCTCGGCGACAACGACAGCCTGCCCCGCGACCTGCACAGCGGCGACGGGCCCGACGGCTGGGGGTTCGACTATTCGCTCCAACCCCTCGATGTCCCGCAATTGCCCCTACCCCCGCTGCCCGTGCCCGCCATTACCGGGAGCTTCGTCGAGGCGGGCAGCACCGCATCTGAGGCCGACATCGACCAGGACGCGTCCGGCTCCAATACGCGCACCCAGGCCGTGTCTCGCAACGTCTACTCGGACGTCGACCTGCTCACCATCGACAACCTCGGAATCACGATGGTTTCGATCGGCGGCGGATCCATCGAGGGCACCGCCGACGTCGGAACGGCCGCCGGCGGTGCCGACTTCAGCGGCACCCTGACGATCTCGGTCTTCGGTCAGCCGACGTCGATCCCCGTGAGCCCCTCGAGCGCGCCGGTGAACGTGAACTTCCCCATCCCCGCGCAAGCGATCGAGGGGGTCGCGACCCTTTCGGGGTCCGTCAGCATCGTCACCCAACAGGGCACGACCGACGAGGAGTTCGTCAGCGGCGCGTACACCATGGCGTCCGCCGAGGTGGATGACTGGCTCATCGTCACCGTCAGCGCCACCCTTGTCACGGCCGACGACACCCTCTTCGACGTCTCCTACTCGGTCAACTACGGCGACCTCAGCGCGTACGCGGAGGGGGAAGTCTGATGGGCGCGCTCACGGGGATCCGTCTGCGGCTCGGGAGCGAGCGGGGGATCAGCGTCACCGAAATGATGATCACGCTCTTCGTGCTCACCACCGTGTCGGTGGTCTTCAACAACGTGCTCATCTCTTCGGCCAACACCGACGTGGCGCTTCGCCACGAGAGCCAGACGATCGACGATCTGAAGGAGGTCGGAACCCAACTCGAGCGCGAGTTCCGGTGGGCGGACTACGTGCTCCAGCCGGACGGGATGTTCAACGTGGACCCGCTGCCGACCTCGGTGAGTGACGACACGTTGGAGTTCTACACCTACCCGAGCAACGCCATCGGGCATTGGGTGAAGTACGAGATCGTCGCCATGCCGAGCGACCCCACCAAGGGCCAAATCGAGCGGAGCGTCGCCGGCGGCACCCCCGAAGTGCTCGCTGACGAGCTCGTCAACTACGCAAACGCCTTCACGTTCTACCTGCCCCGGGTCGACGAGCAGGCCGGGTACCTCGACGTCCACCTGGAGATCCAGATGGACGACCGCGACCCGCGCATCTGGGACACCCGCCTGACCTCCCGCAATCTCCACTACCCGTTCCCGTGTTCCGACCCGGCATGCTGAACCGCCTCTTCCCCCGCTACGCCCGGACGTGGATCCTGCGCGTCCGTGACGACGAGCGGGGGATCGGAATCGTGTTCGCTGTCTTCGTCGCTTCGCTGGTCTTCATCCTCGGGGCTGGCTGGACCCAGATCGCCACCCATCAGGTCAGCTCGACGGGGTTCCAGCGCAACCGAGAGCAGGCCATCGAGGCCGCCGAGGCGGGCATCTATCGGGCTATCACCCTCATCTCGCAAGACCGAACCACGACCTCCATCACCCTGACCTCCCTCGACCAGAGCACCACTCGCTACGGGCAGTACGAGGTCACCATCGCCACCGACCCGCTCAATTCCAACCGGCGCATCATCACCTCCACCGGGTACGGACCCAGGCAGGGCAGCGCGCTGGAGGCGGCTCGAACGATCGAGGCGACGGTGGAACTGCTGCCCGAGGACAGCTTCGAGCACGCGCTCTTCGCCAGTGAAGCCACCTCGGCCGGATTCGGTGGTGACGAAATCACCCTCGGAACGTCGGCGCTGATCACCGGCGGCATCTTTTCGAGCGGGGCGGTGACGTGGGGGTCCTCGTCGACCATCTCCGGGGACGTCGAGTCATGGGCCCGGATCAAGAGCCAGGGCACTGTGCAGGGGAATCTCACCAGCGCCGGAAGGGTCGGGAACGGGGCACTCGTCACGGGCTGTCCCAACACCGGGGGCTGCAACGTCTGGGTGAAGTCCGGCACGGTGCAAGGAAACGTGTACGCCGCCGACGACCCCTCGACGAGCGGGACGAGCGAGAGCTACGTCGAAATCAACCCGAACGGTTCAACGGGCAGCGACCCCCAGCCCCAGGTCCAGGGTGACGTGTACACGGAGCTGCCGTCATCGTCGAGCCCGGTCGCGACCGTCTCGACGCGCACCCCAGGGGGTGCGGTGACGGGGACGATCCA
>JACPCJ010000040.1:13068-21435 GCA_016179865.1 Actinomycetota bacterium
ATCCAGTACGGGGTTCCCTCCATCCCGCCGCCCAAGCGGCTCCTCCCCAGCTTCGACTGGAACACCAACCCGTCCACGAGCCATGTTGCCGAAGACTTCGCGGGGGTGCGGCTTGACTACGCCTCCACGAGCGCGTGGGACACGTACTTTCGGGCCAACTACCTCACAGGTCTGGTCGGAGCCCACGAGATAACCGTGACGTCCGGAGACGTGGTCCTCGGGGGCCAATGGGGACTGAGTTGCCCAGGAGTCCCACCCCTGTGCACTACCGCAAGCAGCTTTGCCCTTTTGGGTGACACGACCATCTACACCGACCGGCCGGTGAAGCTCAAGGCCGACGTGACCAACACGCTTGGTAATCCCATCCAGTTCGTCATCGTGAGCACGTACACGGGCGGGAACGCGGTTGAGTTCACGACGGGCGTGAGCATTCCCAGCACCGTCAGCTTCCTGGTGTACGCCCCCAGCAACGCGGTCACCTTCGACAGCTCGGCCGACAGCATCTTGAATGGGGCCGTCTACGCCAAGTCAATCACCGACGCGGGCTCCCTCCGCGTGGACGAAGGCGACCTCGACGACGTCTCCGGCTTCACCTGGCCCGTCGTCGACTACACGGACATCGAAGTCGTCAACCTGCGGGAAGTTCCCACGCCCTAGTCCCACGGGAGGCGCCGGTAGCATGCGCCTTCGTGCTGGTGGACGGCTTTCCGCTCTGGTTCTTCGAGACGAACTGTTGGGTCGTGGCGCCCGGGCCGGATGGGCCGTGCGTGGTGATCGACGCCCCGCCCGACCCCGACGCCATCGCCGCCCGGCTCGCCCACCACCGCCTCACGCCCGTGGCCCTGCTCACCACCCACGGCCACCTCGACCACGTGGGGGGGATCGGCCAGCTCGTCGAGCGCCACCCCATGCCCGTGTACGTGCACGACCTCGACCGCCGCCACGTGCTCGACCCCGGGCCCCAGGCCCGCATGATGACGCGAGGGGAATTCGACTTCCCGGTCCCACCCGACCTCCGCTCGATCGACGACGGCGACGTGCTCGAACTGGCCGACCTCCGCTTCACGGCCGTTCACACCCCGGGCCACACCCCAGGTTCGACGTGCTTCCTGCTCGCCGACCCCTCGCCGCTGGAGGGTGACCTCCTCTTCTCCGGTGACCACCTGTTCGCGGGCTCCGTGGGGCGTACCGACCTGCCCGGCGGATCGTGGACCGACCTCATGCGCTCGATGCGGGAGAAGATCATGGGCCTGCCGCCCGAGACGCGTGTCGCCCCCGGCCACGGGCCCGCCACCACGGTCGGCCGAGAGCTGGCCGTCAACCCGTTCTTGGCGGAAGCGCGTTACGCGTGAGCGAGGGTGAGCGGTTCAAGTCCCCGAGCGGGACCCACGACGTCCTGCCGCCGCAGTCGGCCCGGTGGGAAGAAGTCCTGCGCCTGTTCGCCTCCCGGGCCGGTCGCGCCGGATACGGGCTGGTGGTGCAGCCCGTCTTCGAGCACCTCGAGGTGTTCCGGCGCATCGGCGAGGCCACCGACGTCGTGCAGAAGGAGATGTACGAGTTCACCGATCGCGGTGACCGCCGCATGGTCCTGCGCCCCGAGGGCACGGCGCCCGTGATGCGGGCCTACGTGGAGCACCGCCCCGCCGTCCCGTGGAAGGTCTGGTACGCCGCGCCCCACTTCCGCTACGAACGGCCGCAGAAGGGCCGCTACCGCCAGCACCACCAACTCGGGGTTGAGGCCATCGGCACCGACGACCCCGCTCTCGACGTCGAGGTCCTCGCCCTCGCCGTCGAGTTCCTGCGCGACGTCGGCCTGCGGGACCTGACGCTCCTCCTCACCTCGCTCGGCGACGCCACCTGCCGCCCCGCGTACCTCGACGCCCTGCGTGACTACCTGGCGGCGCACGAGGCCGAGCTCTGCGACGACTCGGCCCGGCGCTACCGCGACAACCCCCTCCGGGTCCTCGACTGCAAGCGACCGCAGTGCGTGGCGGTCACCGAGAAAGCGCCGGCCCTCTTCGAACACCTGTGCGATCCCTGCCGGGCCCACTTCCAACTCGTCGAACATGGACTCGACACCCTCGGCGTCAAGTACGAGATCGCGCCCCGCCTCGTTCGGGGGCTCGACTACTACACCCGCACCACCTTCGAGATCACGAGCGGCGCCCTCGACGCGGCCCAGAACGCACTGGGCGGCGGCGGTCGCTACGACCTTCTCGCCGAGGAGTTGGGGGGCGACCCGGCGCCGGGCATCGGCTTCGGCGTCGGAATCGAGCGGCTGCTCATCGCCTGCGACGCCGAAGGAGTGCTGCCGGTGCCGCCCCGCCGACTCGACGTCTTCCTCGTGGACGCCGTGGGTGGCGAGCACGGGGGCGCCGACTCCGCCCTCCTCCTGCTGGACGACCTGCGCGAGGTGGGCTTGCGCGCCGACCGCGCCTACGGCGGCCGGTCGGTGAAGGCCCAGTGGCGCGCCGCCGACAAGAGCGGCGCCGCCTACGTGGTGATGGTCGCTCCGGACGAACTGAGCCGGGGCACCGTCGTGGTCAAGGACCTGGGCACGGGCGAGCAGAAGGAGGTTGGCCGGGACGAAGTCGGCGCGTGGCTGCGGGCCCAGATCGAGCATCTTGGTGAGGGGGGCTGATGCGCACGCACTACGCCGGTGACCTCCGACCTGGGCACGTCGGCTCTCGGGTGACCCTCTGCGGATGGGTCGAGGCCCGGCGCGACCACGGCGGCGTGGTCTTCATCGATATTCGCGACGCCCGCGGCCTCGCCCAGGTGGTGCTCGACCCCGAGCAGCTTCCCGAAGCCCACCGGCTTCGCTCGGAGTGGGTCATCCGCGTCGAGGGAAGTGTCCGGGAGCGGCCCGCGGGCACGGTAAACCTCGAGCTGCCGACGGGCGAGGTGGAGGTTGTGGTCGACACCTGCGAGGTCCTTTCCGAGGCGGAGCCGCTCCCGTTCCCCATCGACGACCGGCCCGGTGGTGAGGGGGCTGTCGACGAGGCCCTGCGACTCCGCTACCGCTTCGTCGACCTCCGCCGGCCCCGCATGCAGGCCAACCTCCGATTGCGCTCTCGCCTGGCGCTGGCCGTGCGCCAGGCCATGGAAGACCAGGGCTTCGTCGACGTCCAAACCCCGACCCTCACCCGCTCCACGCCCGAGGGAGCCCGCGACTTCTTGGTACCGAGCCGGAAGCAGCCGGGGACCTTCTACGCCCTGCCCCAGTCGCCCCAGCTCTTCAAGCAGCTCCTAATGGTGGCGGGGCTCGACCGCTACTACCAGATCGCGACGTGCTGGCGTGACGAAGACCTCCGAGCCGACCGGGCCTACGAGTTCGTGCAGCTCGACGCCGAGGCCAGCTTCGTGGGGGCTGAGGAGGTGATGGCCTTCATCGAGGTGGCCGTGGCGGCCGGCATCGAGGCGGTCACGGGCACGCGGCCCACGGAATTCCCCCGCATGACCTGGCACGACGCCATGGACCGGTACGGGTCCGACAAGCCCGACACGCGGTTTGGAATGGCGCTCGTCAACCTCACCGACCTCTTTGCCGCCAGTGAGTTCCGCGCCTTCGCCGGGAAGACCGTGGTCGGCCTGCGGCTCCCCGGTGGAGCCGACACCCCCCGCAACCGCCTCGACGCCTGGACCGACCGGGCGAAGGCGCTGGGGGGCGGCGGGCTGGTGTGGATGCGGGTCGAGCCCGAGGCCCTCGACTCTCCGGTTGCCAAGTTCCTGTCGGAGCCCGAGCAGAAGGGCCTGCGCGACGGTCTCGGGGCCGAGCCCGGCGACCTCGCCCTGCTCGTGGCCGACGACGACCAGCGCCTGGCCCAGACCGTCCTCGGTGCCTTGCGTCTGGAGATCGGCGCCGAGGTCGGCGCCCGGCCGACTTCGCTGGCCGAGCCGCTGAACCTGGTGTGGGTCACCGAGTTCCCGCTCTTCGAGAAGCTGTCCGACGAGGGCCGGCCGGTGCCCTCGCACCACCCGTTCACAGCCCCGCACCCCGACGACGTGCTCGGCCTGGAAGACGACCCACTCGGGGCGCGGTCCCTCGCCTACGACCTAGTGGTGAACGGCGTTGAGCTGGGGTCGGGCTCGGTGAGAATCCACGATCGCGAGCTCCAGCAGCGCATCTTCGCCCTCATCGGGATCGGGGCCGAGGAATCCCAGGCCCGCTTCGGCTTCCTGCTCGACGCCTTCCGGTACGGCGTCCCCCCCCACGCCGGCTTCGCCTTCGGGATCGACCGCTTGGCCATGGTGCTGGCGGGGGAGCAGTCCCTGCGCGACGTCATCGCCTTCCCCAAGACCCAGTCGGGGGCGGACCCCCTCACCGGTGCGCCCGCACCCGTCGACGACCGCCAGCTCCGCGACCTCGGCCTCCGTGCCGCGCCCCCGCCGGATTGACGGGCGACCTCTTTTCCGCCTCCCTCGAAGAACGGCTCGCACGGCGCGCACCCCTGGCGGCGCGGATGCGACCGCGGACCCTCGATGAGGTGATTGGTCAGAGCCAGCTCCTGGACCCCGGCCGACCCTTGCGCGCCCTGGTGGAGGCCGACCGGCTGTCGTCGGCGATCTTCTGGGGCCCGCCGGGGACGGGCAAGACGACCGTGGCCCGCCTGGTGGCCGACGCCACCGCCAAGGCCTTCGAACCCATGTCGGCGGTGAGCGCGGGGGTGAAGGAAGTGCGCGAGGTCGTCGACCGGGCCCGGCGGCGGCTGGGCGAGCAGGGCACGGGGACGATCCTGTTCCTCGACGAGATCCACCGCTTCAACCGCACCCAGCAGGACTCGCTGCTCCCGCACGTGGAGGAGGGCCTGCTCGTGCTCATCGGCGCCACCACCGAGAACCCCTACTTCTCGGTGGTGCCCCCGCTGCTGTCCCGATCGACGATCTTCCGCTTCGAGGAGATCGAGCCCGCCGAACTCGCCGGCCTCCTCGACGCCGCCCTCGCCGACCCCGACCGCGGACTCGGTGGGTCGAAGCTGACCTTGGCCGCGGAGCCGCGGGATCACATCGCCGACCGTTCCCAGGGAGACGCCCGCCAGGCCCTGAACGCCCTCGAGGTCGCCGCCGCCATCACTGAAGAGGCGGCACGCGACGAGATCACCCTCGCCGACGCCGAGACCGCCATTGCCGCCCGGGCCATCCGCTACAACGAGGACGAGCACTACGACGTGATCTCGGCCTTCATCAAGAGCATCCGCGGTTCCGATGCCGACGCCGGTCTGTACTGGCTGGCCCGCATGCTCGAAGCCGGGGAGGATCCGCGCTTCATCGCCCGGCGGCTGGTGATCCTGGCGTCGGAGGACGTAGGGATGGCCGATCCTCGCGGGCTGCTCGTCGCCGACGCCGCCGCCCGGGCCGTCGAGTTCGTGGGCCTGCCCGAGGCGCAGCTCAACCTCGCCCACGCCGTCGTGTATCTGGCCACGGCGCCCAAGTCGAACCGCGTCTACCGCGCCCTGGGCGCCGCCAAGCGCGACCTCCGGGAGACGCCGGCGGGCCCCGTGCCCGTTCACCTCAGGGACGCCAGCTACCAGGGGGCGGCTCACCTCGGGCACGGCGAGGGCTACGTGTATCCTCATGACTCGCCCGAGGGCTGGGTGGCCCAGCAGTACCGTCCTTCCGAGGTCGAGGGCCATCGCTACTACAAGCCCTCCGAACACGGCGCCGAGGCCAAGCTCCGGGAACGGCCCGAGAGGGCGACGCCACAGGAGGATCCCCCGAATGGAGGCGACTGATGGAAGCGAGTGAAGTCGCCGCTGTCGTGGGCGCCGTGGCCGCCGCCGTCTTGGTGGTGGGGCTCCTCACCGCACTGGCGTCGCTTTCCCGAACCCTGCGCGCCCTGCGGGACGCGGTCGACGAGCTCCAAGCAGAAACGCTCCCGCTGGTGCGCGACATGCAGCAGGCGGTCAAGCAGGCCAACCACGACCTCGAGCGCGTCGAGGGCATCATCGACACGGCGGAATCGGTGGGCCAGACCGTCGACGCCGCTTCTCGCCTCGCCTACCTGACGTTTTCCAACCCGGTGGTGAAGGCCCTCGCCCTCGGCGCCGGCGTCGCGCGGGCGGGGCGGCGCCTGCGCAAGGGCTGAGTCCACAGCATGTTCAAGCGCCTGTTCTGGCTCGCGGTCGGGGTCGGCCTCGGCTTCGGGCTCGCCGTGCTCGTGACGCGGGCGGTGAAGCGCACCGCCGAGCGGCTGACCCCCGAGAGCGTCGCCGGCCGCCTCGCCGACGGCATGCGTGACCTCGGCCGCGACCTGAGAGAGGCAGTGCGCGAGGGCCGGGAGGCGATGGCCGAGCGGGAGGCCGAGCTGCGAGCGCAGGTCGAAGGGCGGAATGCGTTCGTAAGTGCCACCCCTCCCCGCGACAATGGTCGACCAGGGGCCGATCCGTCCCGACAACTCACCTGACACTCGATGTCGCCCGCCCCCACGACCGCCGCCGAGCTGCGCCGCGCCTTCCTCGACTTCTTCGAGCAGCGCAGCCACACGGTGGTGCCGTCGTCGAGCCTGATCCCGCACGACCCGTCGCTCCTCTTGACGACGGCGGGCATGGTCCAGTTCAAGCCCTACATGCTGGGGGAGGAGCCAGCGCCGTACCCCCGGGCGACCTCGGTGCAGAAGTGCTTCCGCACCACCGACATCGACATCATCGGCACCACCACCCGGCACCTCACCTTCTTCGAAATGCTGGGCAACTTCAGCCTCGGTGACTACTTCAAGGAACTGGCGATCCCGTACGCGTGGGAGTTCGTCACCGACGTGGTCGGCTTCGACGGCGACCGGCTCTGGATCACGGTGTTCGAAGACGACGACGAGGCCGCCGACCTGTGGCACGACGCCGTCGGCGTGCCCCGCGACCGCATCCAGCGGCTGGGGGCCGACTCGAACTTCTGGGCCATGGGCCCGACGGGCCCGTGCGGGCCGGGGTCGCTCGAGGATCTCCCCCGCAAGAACATCGACACCGGCGCCGGGCTCGAACGTCTGCTGACGGTGATCAACGACGACCGCTCGGTCTTCGAGACCGACGTCCTGCACCACTGCATCGACGCCGCCGAGCGGGCCACGGGCCACCGCTACGGCGCCGACGACAAGGCCGACGTCTCATTGCGGATCATCGGCGAGCACGGGCGGGCGGCCACGTTCCTCATCAGCGACGGCGTGAACCCGTCGAACGAGGAGCGGGGCTACGTCGTCCGGCGCATCATCCGCCGGGCCGTCCGCCACGCCGTGCTCCTCGGATCCGACGACGCCGTCATGCCGCCCATGGTCGACGCCACCGTCGAGATCATGGGTGACGCCTACCCCGATCTGGTCAAGAACCTCTCCTTCGTTCGTGAGACCATCGAGCGCGAGGAGCACCGCTTCCGCCGCACGCTCGACCGCGGCCTCGAGATCCTGGAGGAGCAGATCGAGGCGGGCGACGTGTCGGGCGACGAGGCGTTCAAGCTCCACGACACCTTCGGCTTTCCGATCGACCTCACCCGCGAGATCGCCGAGGAGCGGGGCCGGGGGGTCGACCTGCCTCGCTTCGAGGAACTGATGGGCGAGCAGCGGGCCCGGGCCAAGGCGGCGCCGGGGGCGGGCGAGGGGGGCCCCGGCACCGGCCTCGCCGGCACGCCCGAGGTCTACCGGGCCGTCCTCGACGGCGTCTCGGCCACCGACTTCGTCGGCTACTCGGAGGTTTGCACCGAGGGCGCCCGCGTGGTGGCCCTCCTCGTTGACGGGGCGCCCGCCGATCAGGCGGCCGAGGGTCAGGCCGTCGAACTCGTCCTCGACCGGACGCCCTTCTACGCCGAGGCGGGTGGCCAGGTAGGCGACACCGGCGTGATCGAAACCGCCACCGACGCGCGCCTGCGCGTGGTTGACACCCAGTGGGCGATCCAGGGCGTGCTGCCCGTCCACCGGGCGGCGGTGGAGCAGGGTGTGGTGGCGGTGGGCGACGAGGTGACGGCCCGAGTCGAGAGCGCGCTCCGGGCTCGAACCGCCCGGAACCACACCGGCACCCACCTGCTCCATTGGGCCCTGCGCGAGGTGCTCGGCGATCACGTGCGCCAGCAGGGTTCCCACGTAGCCCCCGACCGCCTGCGCTTTGACTTCTCCCACTACGAGGCGGTGAGCAGCTCTGCGCTCGCCGAGGTCGAAGCGGCGGCCAACGAGGAGGTCCTGTCCAACGCTCCCGTGCGCGCCTACGAGACCACCAAGGATCATGCCGAGCACCTCGGCGCCCTCGCCTTCTTCGGCGACAAGTACGGCGAACTGGTGCGGGTGGTGGAAGCGGGCGAGCACTCCGTGGAGCTGTGCGGGGGCACGCACGTGCATGCCCTGGGCTCCATCGGGCCCATCCGCATCCTCGGCGAGGGCTCGATCGGGGC
>JACPCJ010000041.1 GCA_016179865.1 Actinomycetota bacterium
CCGGACCGAGGCAGAGCAGCCGAAATGGCGGCAGGATTTTCCCATCGATTGGCCGCAAGATGAGTATGTCGGCCGGCGGGATTTTACAAAGTTCATGGTGCTGACGAGCCTGGCTTTTGTCGTCGGGCTGATGGGGTCCAACACGGTCGTGGCCATCGGTGCCCGAGCGGGGATGCTGAGCGCCGCCGGCAACTGGGCCGTCTACGCCACGGTGTCCGTCCTCGTGGCCGTCTTCAGTCTCGGCCTGGGCGTGAGTTACCTGCTGGCCTGACCCCGGCCCGACCGTCGCCGACGTTCTCGAGCGAGATTCCCACGTGTCAGGGGGACAACGTGCTCCAGAACGGGGGCGGTCAGGGACCCGTCTGCGCGCGGATGTCGGCGTCTGCCTGCGCCATGCGCTCCCGTTCGGCGTCGCGGGCGGCCGCCAGGCGCTTGGCGAGGTCCTCGTCCGACAGGGCGAGGATGCGAGCCGCCAACCATGCCGCGTTCTGTGTGGCGTCGACTCCCACCGTCGCCACGGGAACGCCCTTGGGCATCTGCACCGTGGCGAGGAGGGCGTCGAGCCCGTCGGCGACGCCACCCGACAGGGGAACACCGATGACCGGAAGTTGGCTCACGGCAGCCAGCACCCCGGCGAGGTGGGCGGCCATTCCCGCGCATCCGATCAGGACCTGAATGCCTCGCCCGGCGGCGGCGCTGGCGTATTCGTGGACGGCGTCGGGGGTGCGGTGCGCCGAGAGCACCCGCACTTCGCAGGGGATCCCGAGTTCGTCCAGGACCTGCATGCACTTGTCGACGGTCGGCCGGTCGTTTGGCGATCCCATGAGGATCCCGACCACGGGCTCGTTCGGCATGGCGACACGTTACCGCCGTAGCCTCGACGGGACGCCGCCTTCGGCGACGCTGCCCGCCGAGGCGGGCCGCCTACTCTTCGCTTCGCTTCGCTTCGCTACGCTCACACCATGGCCCGGACCATTCCCGCCCCGGCGAAGACCAACGTCGTTGCCAACTGGCGAGAGGCGCTCCTCACCGGGAATCTCCCCGAGCACGGCCGAATCGATGTCGTCACCAAGTGGCTGGTCCTCACCCGGGCCGCCGTTCTCCCCATGACGCTGACCTCGGGCATCGTCGCCGGGCTCCTGGCCGTGGGCCACCCCGACCTGCACCTCGGTTGGCTGGCCCTGGCGCTCGCCGGCCTCGTGCTCGCCCACGTTTCCAACAACCTCATGAACGACCTGGCCGACCTCTGGGTGGGGACCGACCGCGACGACTACCCACGGGCCCTCTATGCCCCCCACCCGGTGCTCTCGGGCCTCACCACAAAACGGGGCCTGCTCGCCATCTCCCTCGTGGTGAACGTGGCTGACCTCGGCATCATGCTGGTGCTCTTCGTGGCCCGGGGTTGGCCCATTGTCGCCTTCGCCCTCGGCGGGTTCTTCCTCTCGGTCGCCTACACGACGCCGCCCTTCCGGCTGAAGAAGCGAGGCCTCGGCGAGCCGACGGTGCTGGTGGTCTGGGGGCCGCTGATGGTCGGCGGCACCTACTTCGCGGCCGTAGGGGAGGTCACCTGGGAAGTCATCGCCGTCTCGATCCCCTACGCGCTCCTGTCGACGGCCGTGCTGATGGGCAAGCACGTGGACAAGCTTGACTGGGACGCCGCGGACGGCACCCGCACGCTCCCGGTCATCCTCGGCGAGGCGCGGTCCCGCGCAGTCACCAAGGCGATGATGGTCGCCTTTTACCCGGGCATCGTCGTGCTCGCTGCGGTGGGGGCACTCCCGTGGACGGTGCTCGTGGCCCTGCTCGGGATCTCAGCGCTGCGCAAGGTGTGGGGAGCCTTCGGCCAGCCCCGTCCGGCAGAGAAGCCCGACCGGTGGCCGATCTGGCCCCTCTGGTTCGCCGCCCTCGCCTTCGTGCACACCCGTCGCGCGGGGGCGTTGTTCATCGCCGGCCTCGCCACCGGGGCGGCACTCGGATGGACGTAGAGGCGGCCGTCGCCTTCAACCCCTTCGAGCCCGGATACCACGACGACCCCTACGCCCAGTACGCCCGTCTCCGGGAGCACGCCCCGGTCCACCGAAGCATCCTCGGTCCCTGGTTTCTCTTCCGGCATGAGGACGTCGAGCGGGTCGTCCGCGACCCGGATCTGAGCGTCGAGTTCGACAACGCCGGCCCGCTTCCACGGGCGGAGCTGTTCGAGGCCGTCCTCGGGGACGAGATCACCGAGAGCGCCCGCCAGCGCGGCAGCCGGGCCATCCTCAACATCGACCCGCCCGACCACACCCGGCTTCGCCGCCTGGTGTCGAAGGTCTTCACTCCGAAGGCGGTCGAGGAGATGCGCCCGCGGGCTCAGGCCATCGTCGACGCGCACCTCGACGCCGTCGGGGCCGCGGGCCAGGCGGACCTCATCTCCGACCTCGCCTTTCCCCTGCCCGTCCAAGTCATTTCCGAGATGCTCGGCATGCCCGAGGGCGATCGCGATCAACTCCGGGAGTGGTCGCACATCCTCGCCGGGACCCTCGACCCCGTGCTCCCACCTGAGCAGATCCGGGCGGCGTTCGAGGCGTCGGGGCACATGGGGGAGTACGTCACCGCGGTGGTGGAGCGCAAGCGGCAGGAGCCCGCCGACGACCTGCTCACGGCCCTCGTGCACGCCGAAGACGACGGGGACGTGCTCAGCGATCAGGAGGTGCTCGACAACGTCATCCTCCTCTACATCGCCGGTCACGAGACGACGGTCAACCTGATCGGGAACACCGTGCTCGCCCTCCTCGAGCACCCGGAGCAGTGGGCGAAGCTCTGCGCCGACCCCGGGCAGGCGCCCGGCGCCGTGGAGGAAGGCCTGCGCTTCGACAGCCCGGTGCAGTTCACGCGCCGGATCAACCTGGCGCAGATCGAGATCGACGGGCACGAGATCGAGCCCGGATCGTTCGTCCTCGCCTGCTTGGGTGCCTCCAACCGCGACCCCGCCTTCTGGGGCGACGACGCCGACGCCTTCGACATCACACGCCCCATCGCTCGCCAGCACCTCTCGTTCGGCGGCGGCATCCACCACTGCCTTGGGGCAGCCCTGGCCCGAGTCGAGGCCCAGGTGGCGATCGGGACCCTGGCGACCCGCTGCCCCGGGCTCCGGCTCGCCGCCGAGCCGACGCGCAACCAGCGCATCGTCCTCCGCGGCCTCGACGCCCTGCCGGTCCGCTTCTGACGCTCCTAATGGTCATCTACCCCCGTCCCAGCCCCGGTTCGCGACCTCTTAGGAGGTCCGGTGGAAGGGATCCACGAGTGAACGGATGACTAGTCCGTCCGCGCCATTCGGTGAACCATCCTTCCCCTGAGCGCCTGCGTGCGTCATCAATGTCCACGACAGTTCGATAGCGGGCTGGGAACCGGATCCCGAAGAGGCGAGGGGTCCGGGAAGCGAAGGAGATCGGCGGCCGGCTGGGAGGCCCGGCCGCCGATCACTACCGGCGACTGTCCGGGTCGGTGTGGAGGCGCCCGGCCCGGGCAGCGGGCGAGAAGGGGCTGGCTGGGATGCGGTACATCGTGCGTGAAGCCATTGGCAACGTCATCGTCGGTTCGACGATCCTCACCCTCGTGATGCTGGCGGCGGCGTTCCAGTCGCTCACGGTCTGACTCGGATTCGTCCTGGAGCCGGTTCTCATAGGATCGGCTCCGTGAGCGAGCGTCAGCGAGCGAACCATCAGCAGGCTGCCCCAGCATCGGGGCCGCTGCCTTAGGCAGCGCCCAGATGCGAGCCAACGAAGAGGTGGCGCGACTCCTCGCCGAGTACGCGGACCTCCTCTCGATCGCCGGGCAAGACCGCTTTCGCATCCGGGCCTACGAGAACGCGGCCCGGGCGATCCGAGGATGCCCATCCGACGTCTCGGGCCTCGATGTCAAGGCGCTCACGGCGATTCCGAACGTCGGGAAGGCCATCGCCGAGAAGGTGTGCGAGTGGGCTCGCACCGGCACGATCACCAAGCTGGAAGAGCTGCGGGCCCAGGTGGGCCCCGGGGTGCGCGACCTCCTGGAAGTGGGAGGGCTCGGCCCCAAGCGGGCGGCGTTGGTCCACAAGGAGCTGGGTGTTTCCTCGGTCGCCGAGCTGCGGGCGGCGGCGGAGGCCGGCGCGCTGCGAAGGCTGACCGGGTTCGGGAAGACCATCGAGGAGAAGATCCTCCGGACGCTCGACCAGTTGGGCGACAAGGCGGGGGGTGACGGGCGGGTCCACATCGGCATCGCCCTCAGCCTCGCCGGTGCCGTGCTCGACGAACTCCGGCAACTCCCCGAGGTCGGGGACATCGAGTACGCCGGCTCTCTTCGGCGGATGCGCGAGACCATCGGCGACGTCGACGTGCTCGTGGCGTCGACCAATCCTCGCCCCGTCATGAATCGGTTCACGACCATGGCCATGGTGCGTGACGTCCTCGCCCACGGCGACACCAAGTCGTCGATCACTACCGGCGAGGGGGTCCAGGTCGACCTGCGGGTGGTTGAACCCGACGCCTGGGGCGCCGCCCTCATCTACTTCACGGGCTCGAAGGCCCACAACGTCGCCGTCCGGGAGCGGGCCGTCCAGCGCGGGCTCAAGCTCTCCGAGTACGGGCTGTTCGAGGTCGACACGGGCACCCGCGTGGCCTCGCGGACCGAGGAGGAGGTCTACGCCGCCCTCGAGCTCCAGTGGATCCCGCCGACCTTGCGCGAGGACCGGGGAGAGGTGGAAGCGGCGTCCAAGCACGACCTCCCGGATGTCGTGTCCGTCGCGGACATCAAGGGAGACCTGCACGGGCACACGAACCTCACCGACGGCGTCGCCAGTCTCGACGACATGGTCGCCGCCGCCGCCGCTCGCGGCTACCGGTACTACGCCGTCACCGACCACGCCCCGCTGCTGTCCATGCAGCGCATGACCCCCGAGAAGGCGGTCAGTCAGCGCACGGCCCTCCGGCGCGTCCAGGAGCGGGTGGGCCGTCGCATCACCCTGCTCCACGGCTCGGAGCTGAACATCCAGCGCGACGGGTCGGTCGACTGGGATGAGCGGTTCCTCTCCGGCTTCGACGTCCTCGTGGCGTCGATCCACTCGCACTTCGACCTCGATCGCGACACCCAAACGGCGCGCATGATCCGGGCCATGGAGCACCCGTGCGTCAACGTGATCGGGCACCCGTCCGCCCGGCGACAGGGCAAGCGGCCGGCGATTGACTTCGACGTCGAGGAGGTATGTCGGGCCGCCGCTCGTACCGGCACCGCCCTCGAGGTGAACGCCCAGCCTGAGCGGCTCGACCTTCCCGACGAACTCGTGCGAGCCGCCCGGGGCTACGGCGCCCGCTTCGTGATCTCCACCGACGCTCACTCGGTTCCGGAGCTCGACAACATGCCCCTTGGCGTCGGCACCGCCCAGCGAGGCTGGGCCACGGCCGCCGACGTCGTGAACACCCTTCCGCTCCGCGAGCTGCGGAAGTTCCTCAAGAAGGGCCGGACGACGGCAGCGAGCCGCTGACCGCCGCGCGCGCCTTGCGTTCGAGGAACGGACGCTCGACCCAGGCGTACGACAGCGACGACACCGCTGCGGTCAGCGCGGTGGCCAGGAGCAGTCCGGCGGCCGCCGCCGACCCGCTTCCGCCCGCGCCGCCGGTCCAGTCGAGGGCGTGGATGTAGAGGGGGAAGTGCCAGAGGTACACGCCGTAACTGAGGTGCCCGACGAGCCGGGCGCCGGGCTGTTCGAAGAAGCGGTGCACTCGGCCGGGCCGATCCGTCAGCACCAGGTGGCCGACGATCCCGGCGAGGGTGACGCCGAGACCGGGGTGGACCCAGTCGTCGAGGACGTGGTCCTGGGGCAACCCGAGGGTGCGGGCGTGGTGCAGGTAGAGAACGGCGGCCCCGGCGGCGAGGATCCAGACGGTGGCCTTCTTCTGAAGACCGCGGGCCACGAGGCTGTACTCGCCGGCCTGGTGACGGGCGACGATCGACGCCACGGCCATGCCGGCGACGAACTGGTCAGAGCGTCCGAGGAGGAAGCTCGCCGGGTACACGCCGCGGTGGTCGATCCACCAGGACGAAAGGGCGATGGTGGCGGCGAGGGGGAGGAGCGGCCGCAGGCGGGGGATGAGGAAGGCGAACAGGGGGAGGAAGAAATAGAACTGGACCTCGACCGTGAGCGTCCACAGCGGCGTGTTGAAGAGGTTGGGCAGTGACGGCTCGTTGAACTGCTGGATGGTGGCGAACAGGCCCAGGTGCCAGATGCCCTCGCCGCTCGTGAAGAGTTCGCGGGCCAGGAGGGGCACGTAGACCGCGAGCATCACGTAGTAGGGGGGGAGGATCCGGACGGCCCTCCCTCGCGCGTAAGCCCCGACGGCTCGCGGGAGGGAGGCGTGGCGCTTCCGGAGGCCCTGCCACGAGAACCAGAGCAGGAAGCCCGAGAGCACGAAGAAGAGGTCGACGCCGAGGCGGCCTCCGGACACCGGCCACCACCACCAGTCGACCCCCTCCCCCCGGATCTTCGCCGACGTCCACCCGCCGGCGATCTTGAACCCGTGGTAGGCAACCACGGCGACGATGGCCGCACCCCTGATTCCGTCGAGCACCGGCCAGCGGGTCTGCTCGCGTGAAGCGGTCTTCAGGACACGGACGACTCGCAGGTCCACGGGCATGCGGCGTCAGGTGTAGCGCATGTCCTGGTTCTTGATACGGAATCCCGCCCTGAGAGCGGAATACGGGACCAAGAAGTGGGACTCAGACGCCTGAAGGCGGGGCGAGGTAGCCCTGGCGCTCGAGGTGGAGGAGGATCTCCTGGGCCGCCTCCTCGGGTGACTCGTCGGTGGTGTCGACGACGTGGTCGGCGTCGTCGGGCACCTCGTAGGGATCGGAGATCCCGGTGAACTCCTTGATGATCCCGGCGCGCGCCTTGGCGTAGAGGCCCTTGCGGTCGCGCTCCTCGCACACCTCAAGCGGCGTGTCGACGAAGACGAGCATGAAGCCACCGGCGGCCTCGACCATCTTCCGGATGGCCTTGCGGGTGGTGTCGTAGGGGGCGATGGGGGCGCAGATGGCGATGCCCCCGTTCTTGGTGATCTCTGAGGCCACGTAGCCGATGCGGGAGATGTTGAGGTCGCGGTGCTCTCGCGAGAAGCCGAGCTCCGACGACAGGTGCTTGCGCACGAGGTCGCCGGCGAGGAGGGTCACCCGCCGTCCGCCGATCTCGAGGAGCTTCGAAAGGAGGGCGTTGGCGATGGTCGACTTGCCGGAGCCGGAGAGGCCAGTGAAGAAGACCGTGTAGCCCTGCTGGTGGCGGGGTGGATACGAGCGGCGCAGCTCCTTGGCCACCTCGGGGTAGGTGAACCACTCGGGGATCTCCCGACCCGTCGCCAGCCGGTCCCGCAGCTCGGTGCCCGAGATCGACAGGGGTCGGGTTGCGGCGGGGACCTCGTCCTCGGGCATGTACTCATCGAGGTCCTCCACGTAGACCAGCATCCGGAACGGCACCATCGTCACGCCCAGCTCGCCCTCGTACTTCTGGAGCAACTCCTGGGCGTCGTAGGGCCCGTAGAAGGGCTGGCCTCCCCCGTCGGCACCGGGGCCGGCGTGGTCGCGACCAACGATGAAGTGGGTGCACCCGTGGTTCTTGCGAATGATGGCGTGCCAGACCGCCTCCCGCGGACCACCCATCCGCATGGCGAGGTTGAGGAGGGCGAGGGCGGCAGTGTTGCGGGGGTAGCGGTCCATCACCGCCTGGTAGCAGCGGACGCGCGTGTAGTGGTCGACGTCGCCGGGTTTGGTCATGCCGACGACCGGGTGCACCAACACGTTGGCCTCGTGCTCCTTGGCCGCCCGCAGGATGAGCTCGACGTGGGCGCGGTGCATCGGGTTGCGGGTCTGGAAGGCGACGACCTTGCGGAATCCGGCCCGGGCGAATTCGGCCCGTAGCTCGGTGGGGGTGCGGCGCAGAGTGCGGAAGTCGTAATGCACGGGGAGGGTGAGGGCTTCCACCCGCCCCCCGAGGTTGACCGGCCCCGCGTGGTTCAAGAGGTAGCCGACGCCCGGATGGTGGGGGTCGGCGGTACCGAACACGGCTTCCGCCTCGCGCTCCTTGTCGGGCTCGAAGATGTCGTCGACGTGCAGGACGGCGAGCATGACCCCTTCGGCGTCGCGCAGCGCGATGGCGTCGCCCTCGGAGACGGACCCGGCGAACTCGGCCGACACGTCCAGGGTCACGGGCATCGGCCAGAGCGTGCCGTCGGCGAGGCGCATGTCGTCGCGCACCGACTCGTAGTCGGAGCGAGAGAGGAAGCCGCGGAGGGGTGAGAAGGCGCCGTTGGTGAGGAGCTCGAGGTCGCAAACCTGGCGATCGGTGAGGTCCCACGACGGCCAGTCGCGGGAGGCCTCCTTCAGTTCGGCGGCACGGGACTGATCAACGAGGAGGTCGACGAGTTCGCCGCCGTGGGGCTCGATCAAGTGGTCGTGGGGCAAGGGCCGCACGGTAGCGAAATCCGACCAGATCGCTCAACTTTTAGAGCGAGGGGTACGGTCCGAGCCATGTTGCGTCCTGGAAGCTGGACACGGCCAGCGGGTGCAAGTCCCGTCCGGGTAGGCGTCGGAGCGCCCGGTAGCAGGCCCCGGTTCGTCGTCGAGA
>JACPCJ010000120.1 GCA_016179865.1 Actinomycetota bacterium
CGAACTCTTCGGCGTTCTCTTCCAGGGTCTCGTCGATCTCGTCGATCAGGTCGTCCAGCGCGGCGCGGAGCTTCTCGCCCCGTTCCTGCGCCCCGCTCTTGGCGGCCGGCGCCGGGGCCTCTTCCTTCTCGGTGGTCCGCTTGGACGCCGCCTGCCGTTGCTGCGCGCTCATCGGTCCCTCCTCGTGGAGGGCGGCCCGTTTACAGGTAGTGGCCGGGCTTGGCCGTCTCCACCTTCCGTTCCTTCTCGCCCGTGCCGCGCAGGATGGGGCGCACGTTCACCACCCGTTCCCCTCGGCGGCCCGCGATCTTCACCCAGTCGTCCGGGTTGGTGGTATTGGGCAGGTCCTCGTTGGCCTGGAACTCCTCCTGGACGGCGGCCAGGAGGTCGGCCGTGGTCAGCCCCTTCTGGCCGGTGCGGATCATGCGCTTGACGGCCAGCTTCTTGGCCCGGGTGCAGACCCCCTCGATGAGGGCGCCACTGGCGAAGTCCTTGAAGTAGAGGGTCTCCTTCTCGCCGGAGGCGTAGGTGATCTCCAGGAAGCGGTGCTGGTCGGTGGTGGCGTAGAGGGCGTCGGTGGCCTGGTGGATGAGGGCGGCCACGGTGGCCCCCCGGTCCCCCCCGTGGGCCGTGAGCTCGCTGGAGGCCAGGGGCAGGGCGGGGGTCAGGTACTTGCCGAAGATGTCCTGGGCGGCGTCCTTGGTGGGGCGCTCGATCTTGATCTTGACGTCGAAGCGGCCGGGGCGCAGGACCGCGGGGTCGATGAGGTCCTGGCGGTTGGACGCCCCGATGACGATGACGTTGCTGAGGCCCTCCACGCCGTCCAGCTCGGCCAGGAACTGGGGGACGATGGTGGCCTCGATGTCCGAGGAGATGCCCGAGCCGCGGGTGCGGAAGAGGGACTCCATCTCATCGAAGAAGACCACCACGGGGAAGCCGGCGGAGGCCTTCTCCCGGGCCCGGGCGAAGATCTCGCGGATCTTGCGCTCGGTCTCGCCCACGTACTTGTTGAGCAATTCGGGGCCCTTGACGTTGAGGAAGTAGCCC
Source organism: Actinomycetota bacterium (assembly GCA_016179865.1). GTDB lineage: Bacteria > Actinomycetota > Acidimicrobiia > IMCC26256 > JACPCJ01 > JACPCJ01. Next base: position 1,048 of record JACPCJ010000120.1, read on the forward strand.
CGGACCTCGCGGCCGGTGCGCTCGGCCAGGCGCCGGGCCAGGGAGTTGGCGACCGCTTTGGCGATGAGGGTCTTGCCGCAGCCGGGGGGGCCGTAGAGGAGGACCCCTTTCGGGGGGGCCAACTGATGCTCCTTGAAGTAGTCGGCGTAGGCGTAGGGGAGCTCCAGGGCATCTTGAATCTGCTCGATCTGCCGGGTCAGGCCCCCGATGTCCTCGTAGGTGATGTGGGGGACCTCTTCCAGGAGGAGGTCCTCCACGTCGGCCTTGGGCAGGCGCTCCAGGACGTAGCCGGAGCGGGGGTCGAAGAGGAGGGGGTCCCCCACCTGCAGGGGGGTCTCCCGGAGGGGCTCGGCCAGGTCGGCCACCCGGTCCTCGTCGGCCCGCAGGGTGACCAGGGCGCGGCCGTCCTCCAGGCGGTCCTTGAGGCGGGCCACCTCGCCCTGGTGCTCGAAGCCGGCGGCCTCCACCACGTTGAGGGCGTCGTTCAAGATGAGCTCCTGGCCAGGCTGCAGGGCCTTACTGTCCAAGGCGGGGTGGAGGTTCACCTTGAGCTTGCGGCCCCCGCTCCAGATGACGGCGGTGCCGTCGGGGTTGAGGCGCTGGAAGGTGCCGTAGGTGGCGGGGGGGGCGGAGAGCTTGTCCACCTCCTCGCGCAGGGCGGCGATCTGGTCTTTGGCGGATTGCAGGGCCTGCACCATGCGCTCGTTCTGGTGGTGCGCCTGTTCGATCTGCTCCTTGGAATGGGAGAGCTTGGACCGCAAGAATTCGAATTCCTTGGGGGTCTGCTCGAGGCGGCGGCGGAGATGGAAGATCTCCTCCTCCAGGGCCTTGACCTGGGCCTGGAGCACGTCGATCTCGGATTCGTATTCGCCGATCTTGCGCTGGTACGATGCGTCGGACTTGGGGATCTGGCCCGAGAGCTTGCGCATCGTCTTCCGCAAGGTGT
>JACPCJ010000121.1 GCA_016179865.1 Actinomycetota bacterium
TCTCGGTGGCGGCCCCTTCCGCCGTCTGGCCAAGGGCGGAAGCCTGTGAAGCGTTCCGGGAGGCGACCCGCAAGCCTGAGACCTGGGCGCGCAGGTTGTTGGCGATGGACAGGCCCGCGGTGTCGTCACTCGCCTGGTTGATGCGGAACCCTGACGACAGCCGGCTGACGGAGCGACCGAAAGCGCCTTGCGATTTCGCAAGGTTCCGCGCCGCGTTCATGGCTCCAACGTTGGTGTTAATTCTCAAGCCCATGTCTCATTCCTCCTTGAAGAGCTTTGCGCGAGGTGCCTAGCAACGCCACCCCGCATGTCACGGCGCCCCGGCCTCCGTGCCGAGGGCGTGGTGAACGGCCCATTTCCGTGGCGCATCCACCTGCCTCCCACCGCTTGGCGGGAACTCTGGCCCGACCAGCCTCCGACCAAGAACCATCACCTCCCTGCGTGGTCACTGCTTTGCATCCCATGGACACATCGTTGACGCCTGGCAGGCGCCTTCTTGTACCCGGTTATTCCCTCTATCGGCTTGCAAGAGGAGAACTTAAGGAAAAAAGAGGAAAATTTGGGCCCTGGAGCAGCGAAGTCGGCAAGGTTGCGGACGCCGCGAGGTGAAGTGAAGCGCGAGGAAGGGGAGGAAGACGCGAGGGATGGTGCGGGAAAGTCGCGCGGCTTCTTGCGGCCCCTCACCGCGGGGGACCCGGAGGATAAGGCTGCGAAGCGCGGCCGTGGGGACCGCGCTGCTCCTGGAGCGCCCTGACGGGCTCACCCCCGCCGGCGCGGCGGGGCTGCCAAGATTACGGGAAGTGGTACAGGAGTCGAGAGGAACCGCCAGGTCTCACCCTGGACGAGGCGATCCGCCGCGCGCCTCGGCGGGAGGCACGGCGCCAACCGTCCGCCGCTCGCGCCGAGATGTGCGGCTCACGGGTGGCTGGCGCGACGGGTGCCGGCCTCCTCCATTTCGTAGCAGAGGGCGGCGGCATCCGGCACGCCGAGCGCGGCATAGGTCTTGCCGAGAAGTTCGAAGGAGCCCATATCGCCGCCGCACCCCTGCCGCAGCGCTGCTTCCAGGTGCTGTCGGGCGGCGTGGTACTCGCGGCGAAGAAAACAGAGGCGCCCCAGCTCGCGATGCGCCCCCGCATGCGCCGGGGCGATGAGCAGGGCGGTCTCCGAGGCGGCCTTCGCGGCGGCGAGGTCGTGGCGCGCGCCAAGCCGCCGCGCCAGCGTGAGGTAGAGCTCGGCAAGCTCCTCCAGGGTGGTGAGGGGCGCGCGCGTTCCCACTTCGAGCCGCGCGCAAAGCTGCTCAAGCTGCGTCAAGCAGGCGTCCAGCTCGCCACCCTGCAGGCAGAGGCCGCTGAGCCGCAGGCGCGCCTCCAGGCACTCCGGGAACAGCGCTACGAGGTGCTCGAAGGCCTGTCGCGCCGCCTCGGGCTGTTCCTGCATGAGGTGGAGGTAGGCGAGGTTGAGGTGCGCCTCCATGAAGGTGGGATCGAGCGCCAGCGCCGCCCGGTAGTAACGCTCCGCCTCCGCCACCTCCCCGTGACGCACCGCCACTAACCCCAAGTTGAAGGAGAGGGGCGCACTTTCGTAGCCGGCGGCTTGCGCCGCGCGCAAGAAGGTGGAAGCCGCGTCGATCTCATTCGCCCGCATCGCCAGGGTTCCCCGGATGAACGTGGCGAGGCCCGGCGCGCGCGGATCGCGGGCCAGACGCTCCACCAGCTCCTCGACCGCAGCTTCCTGTCCCGCCTGCAGGAGGCACTCGACGTACCAGAGGTGGAGCTCGGCATCGCAGGAGTTGAGAGTCGCGGCGGCGGCGTAGTGGCTGATCGCTGTCGCATACTCCTGCGCGCGCTGCAGGCAGCGCCCGTACGCCGCATGGTAGCGGAAGCTCACCTCGGCGACATCGACGGGGATGAGCGAGACGCTGAAGTCAACCCGCGCCAGGCGCTCCAGGCACTGGCGCGCAGTGGCCAGCTCGCCGCGGCGAAATGCC
>JACPCJ010000122.1 GCA_016179865.1 Actinomycetota bacterium
CGCCGTCGCTGTCGGCGCGCAGGGGATCGGTGCCAAAGGTCATCACTTCCTCGCCGTCGCTGAGGCCGTCGCCGTCGCTGTCGGCGCGCAGGGGATCGGTGCCGAAGGTCATCACTTCCTCGCCGTCGTCGAGGCCGTCGCCGTCGCTGTCGGCGCTGCGGGGATCGGTGCCGAAGATCATCACTTCCTCGCCGTCGCTGAGGCCGTCGCCGTCGCTGTCGGCGCGCAGGGGATCGGTGCCGAGCCCCTGCTCATCGACGTTGATCAAGCCGTCGCCGTCGGGATCGTCCCCGGCGTCGTCGCGGCTGGTGCTGAAGCCGAACGCGACTTCGAATTGATCGGCCAGGCCGTCGGCGTCGGCGTCGTTGGTGCGCGTGTTCGAGGCGCAGGTCTCGCCGCCGGTGCTGGTGACGCCGGTGACGCGGTAGCGGTACAGCGTGTTGCCGTCGATGCCGCGGTCTTCGAAAGCGGCGCCGGCCACCGGCGTCGGGGTGAGCAGGTCGAACGCATCGTCGAAGAGCGTGGCGCGATAGATGTTGTAGCCGGTGATGGCGGGGTGAGTGATGGCCGTGAAGCGCAGGCGCAGCAGGGCGGCTTCGGCGTCGATCGCTTCAAGGCTGGGGCAACCGAGATCGAGGCGCTTGAACAGAGCGTACTGGCCCATGCGGTCGATGGTGGCGCTGGCGCGATTGGCCGCGGCGTCGACGCTCGTTTGCAGGAAGACGAACTGCGCGGCGGCGGCATCGAAGCGGGCGATCTGCAACCGCGGCTCGTCGGCGCCGGCGAGCTCGGCGTCGGTGTAGTCGAGCTCGAGGGTGCCGCTGCCGAGCACCCCCTCGTCGCTCTGGATGTTATGCACGTGGCCGATCGCTTCGAAGGTCTCTTGCGTCGGCCCGACGAAGCTGAGCGATTTCGCCGCCAGGCGGGCATTGCCGGTCTGTCCCGAAGTGCCGGCGGCCGGCCAGCTCGACACCGTCACGGCGCCGTTGGCCACCGGCGTGAACAGGAGCCGGATGCGCCGTTGGACGTTTGACAGCGCGGCTGGTACGCCAGTGCGCACGGTGTCGCGCAGTGTCACCAGCGTCTCTCCGGCGCGATCGACGGCGTTTTGCAGGATCGCGTCGGCGGTTTCGAGGACGCTCTGCTGAGCGATGAACTCGTCCTCCTCGTCGTATTCTTCCAGTAAGAACTCGCGCAGGCCGACGATCGTGCCGCGACGGCGGGTGAAATCGAACGCGCTGGAACCCTCGATGGACAGGCCGACCCCCAGCGTGGCGGGTCCGAGGCGCACGCGCGCGCCGATGGGGACGGTGATCTGCGACGATTCGGTGCTGGTTTCTTCGGTGTTGATTCGTAGGCCGTCCCCCAGCGATCGCAGCAGGCTGAAAATCAAATCGAGCTGATTGCCCGCCACGATAGGCGTCGGGTCGGCGAGCGCCGCGCTGCCGGCGACTCGGGAGATGCCGAGATCGGCGAGGGCGCCGGGATCGGCGAGGAGCCGCAGCAGCCTGTCATTCGTCAAGATCGACAGGGCGAGCTGCGCCAGGTAATTCGGAGTGCCGGTAATGATCCGCCGCACGGCATTGCGGTCCTCGATGGTATAGGACTTCGTATCGGAGCGTCCCGGCGATTTTTCGGTGCTGGTGAATTTCAGGGTCGGCGCGCCGCTGGTGAGGTCCAGGCTCGCTTCCGCGCCGACGCCGGCGCCCGCGCAGACGACGCTCAGCTTGCAGGCGGGCAGGCCGGGCACGCTCGCCGCCGCCAGATTGAGCGCGCCGTTGACCCCCAGGGCGCCGCTGACGGTCTTCGCGCGCCCAGCGGCGAAGCCGGCTTTGATGCCCAGCGCGGCCTCGACGGACGCCTCCGCCGACACGGCTCCCAGGTTGAGGCCGAGCTTGCTCGGCGGCACCTCGGGACCGTTGGGCTGCACCAGCCCGACGGTGAAATCCACCTTCGGGCCGCTGCCCTGCACCGCGATGC
>JACPCJ010000101.1 GCA_016179865.1 Actinomycetota bacterium
CACCAGCAGGAACAGAAGGCCCGTGATGAGGCCGTGGGCCACCATGCCCATGACGGCGGCGTTGATGCCGAAGTCGGTGAGGGTGGCAATGCCGAGCATGACGAACCCCATGTGCGCCACCGAAGAGAAGGCGATGAGGCGTTTCATGTCGGTCTGGGCGAGGCAGGCGAGCGCCCCGTAGATGATGCCGATCACCGCCAGAAGCCCGATCCAGGGCGCCCAATCCTGCGCCGCCTCGGGAAGGATGGGCAGGGCGATGCGCACGAAGCCGTACGTGCCCATCTTCAGGAGGACGGCCGCCAGGATCACCGACCCCACCGTCGGCGCCTCGGTGTGGGCGTCGGGGAGCCAGGTGTGGAACGGGAACATCGGAACCTTGATCCCGAATCCCAGGAACATGCCGGCGAAGATCAGGTTGGCGGCGCCCCGCGTCAGATCGAGGGCCCCACTCTGGCTCAGCAGCACCATGTCGAAGGTGTGGGGGTCGGACTTGAAGAAGAGCGCCAGGAACGACAGCAGCATCAAGGCCGACCCGAAGAGGGTGAACAGGAAGAACTTGATGGCGGCGTAGTTGCGGTTGGGCCCACCCCAGACGCCGATCATGAAGTACATCGGCAGCAGGACCACCTCGAAGAAGATGAAGAAGAGGATGAGGTCTTGGGCGGCGAAGGTGCCGTTCATCCCCGTCTCGAGGAGGAGCATGAGGGCCAGGAAAGCCTTCGGGTTGTGGGGCTCCGGGAAGTGGTCCCACGAGTAGATGACGCAGAGGAAGGTGATCACCGCCGACAGGACCAGAAGAGGCAGGCTGATGCCGTCGATGCCGATGTGGAACCGGCTGTTGATGACCTCGATCCAGTTCTTGTCGACCTCGAACTGGAGCCCACCGCCGCTGTAGTCGAAGTCGGCCAGGATGCCGATCGAGACGGCCAGCGTCGCCCCCGTGAACAAGAGGGCCACGAGCTTCTGGGTGGCTTCCTCGGCCCGGGGCACGAGCAGGATCACGGCCGCCCCCGCCACGGGCAGGAACACGGCCAGCGTCAGCCCCCACGAGTCGAACCAGTTCATCGAGATCTCCTGTAGTTCACGAGACGCCTATACGAGGAGGGCAAGGGCGATGCCGCCCGCGCCCACAGCAGCGAAGAGGAGCAGCGCGTAACGCTGCACCAGACCGGACTGGACCTTACGGAGCACCCCTCCGAGGCCGCTGGTGAGCGCGGCCAGGCCGTTGTAGGCCCCGTCGACCCCCTTCTGGTCGACCACGTCGTAGGTGAAGGGGGCCAGGAAACGACGCGCCGTCACCCCCACGCCGTTGACGACGCCGTCGATGATGCGCTGGTTGCTCCAGTAGACGGCGCGGGCGACGGGGCCGGCGGTGCCGGCGGCGATGCCCCGTTCGGCCACGTGGTCGAGGTAGTACTTCTCGACCAGGAAGGTGTGCAGCGATTTGATCGGCTGGCGCTCAAGGAGGCCCTTGGGCGCCGAGCGGAGCAGGTACACCCAGGTCGCGACGCCGAGGCCCGCCACGGCGATGGCCACCGACACCAGGGCGAGGCCGATCTGGAAGTCGTGGTGTTCGAGGTGGAACCCGGTGCCGGGGACGTCGAACACGACCCACTCGTTGAAGCGCTCGATGCCCGGGGCGTTGATCAGGCCGATGAGGACCGACGGCACGGCCAGGATCAGGAGGGGAACCGTCATGAGGGGCGGCGACTCGTGCGGGTGGCCGTGGCCGCGGTAGTCACCGAAGAACGTGAGATAGGTGGCGCGGCCCATGTAGGCGGCGGTCATGAAGGCGCCCACGGCGCCGAGGATCAAGATGGCGGTGTAGTTGCCCTCGGAGGCGCCGAGGAGGATCTCGTCCTTCGAGAAGAAGCCGGCGAAGATCGGGATCCCGGCCAGCGCCAAGGTGCCGATGATCCAGGTGGCGTACGTGCGCGGCATGAACTTGCGCAGGCCCCCCATCTCGCGCATGTCGAAGGTGTGGTGGGCGGCGTGACTCACCGACCCGGCGCCGAGGAAGAGCATGGCCTTGAAGAAGGCGTGGGTGAAGAGGTGGAAGACCCCCGCCGTCCACGCACCGACGCCCAAGGCGGCGATCATGTAGCCGAGCTGGCTGACGGTCGAGTACGCCAACACCTTCTTGATGTCGAACTGCACGAAGGCCAGGGCGGCGGCGATGAACAGGGTGACGCCGCCGGCGAGCGCCAGCAGGTTGATCCCGCCGGCCTCGATGGAGAAGCCAGACCAGAACACGCCGTACACCCGGGCCACGAGGTAGACGCCGGCCACGACCATGGTGGCGGCGTGGATCAGGGCCGACACGGGAGTGGGGCCGGCCATGGCGTCGGGAAGCCACACGTGGAGCGGGAACTGGGCGCTCTTGCCCGCCACGCCCAGGAGCAACATCACGGCGGCAAGGAGCAGCAGCCCGTGGCGAACGCCTTCGGTCAGGGCTGCGTGGTTAATGGCGGCGATGTTGAAGGTGCCGACGGCGAAGAACAGGACGATGATGCCGATGATCAGCCCGACGTCGCCGACGCGGGTGGTGAGGAAGGCCTTGAGGGCGGCGTTCGAGTTGGCCCGATCCTCCCACCAGTGCCCGATCAACATGAACGAACACAGCCCGACCAGCTCCCAACCCACCAGGAGCTGGAGCAGGTTGTCGGCGACGACGAGGTTCATCATCGACGCCGTGAACAGTGAGAGGGCGGCGAAGTAATAGGTGAACCGCTCGTCGCCCCGCACGTACTCGACCGAGTAGACGTGCACGAGCATCGAGACCGTCGAGACCACGACGAGCATCATCACCGTCAGGCCGTCGACGTGGATGCCGGCTTCGATGTCGAGGGGTCCGCCCAATGATGAAAGCGAAAACCACGTCACTGAGCGTTCGACCACGGCCGAGCCGCTGATCCACTCGTAGGCGGCGGCGACGGCGAACACGAAGGTGAAGCCCACGGCGGGGATGCCGATCTCGGCGCCGCCCTTCGGGAGCCGCTTGCCGAAGGAGAGGATGGCGAGGAACGAAAGCGCGGGAACGACGGGGACGATCCAGGCCTGTTCGAGGATCCAGGATGTGGCGTGCACGGCTTCTTCGTGCATGTCAGCCCTTCATCGAGTCGACGCGGTCGAGGTACGGGCTCGCCATGTTGCGGTAGATGAGGAGCACGATGGCTAGGCCGACGCCGACCTCGGCGGCGGCCACGGTGATCACGAACAGTGCGAACACCTGGCCCGAGATCTCCCGGAGGTGCACCGAGAAGGCAACCAGGTTGACGTTCACGGCGTTGAGCATCAGCTCGACGCTCATGAGCACGAGCACAGCGTGGCGGCGGGCGAGCACGCCGTAGACGCCGATGCAGAACAGGACGGCGGCGAGAATCAGGTACTGGTTCAGGAGCATGGGCGCGGCCTCAGTCGTCTCGCCGAGCCAGGACGACGGCGCCGATCAGGGCGGCGAGGAGAAGCATCGACACCACCTCGAAGGGCACCAGGAAGTCGTTGAAGATCGAGTCGGCCAGCTCGCCGCCACCGAAGACCTGGGCGGGCCGGACGCGCTGGCGCCCGAAGGTGTCGGCCAGCAGGCCCACGAGCAGGCCGACGAGGCCCAGGCTCACGATGGCCGCCGCCCAACGCTGGTCGTTGTCGAGTTCGCTGCTGGCATGGAGCGGCGCCCGGGTGAGCATGATCCCGAACAGCAACAGCACCAGGATGGCGCCGATGTAGATGAGGACCTGGGCCCAGGCCACGAACTCGGCCGCCAGCAGCACGTACAGGCCGGCGACGCCACCGAGCACCACCACCAGGTAGAGGGCGGCGTGCACGACGTTGCGGGTCGTCACCACGCGGACGGCGGCCAGCACCATCGAGGCCGCGATCACGCCGAAGGCGACGTTCTGGGGACCCACCGCTCGCTCCTCTCCCGCTCTCTCGCTCTCGTGTTCTCTTGCGGCGGACTCAGCGCCACTTGCTCGGGCCCTCGGCCCCCACCTCGAGCGGCTGGGGTTCGGGCACGGTCTCCATCCAGGCGCCGAGCTTCCCCTTGTCGTGCAGGAGGTCGGCGATGTTGGGCTCCGAGTACTCGTACTCCGGGGTCCAGAACAGGGCGTCGAAGGGGCAGACCTCGACGCAGATCCCGCAGTACATGCACAGCGCGTAGTCGATGTCGAAGCGGTCGAGTGCGCTCACCGTGCGGGGCTTGCCGCCGGCCCGCCGGGGCGGAGCCTTCACCTTGTGCCCCTCGATGTAGATGCACCAGTCGGGGCACTCACGGGCGCAGAGCATGCAGACCGTGCAGTTCTCTTCCTTCAGGGCGATGACCCCTCGAGCCCGCTGGGGTGGGTCCTCCCGCTCGTGCGGGTACTGCACGGTGACGGCGGGCTTGAAGAGGTGCCGAAGGGTCACCCCGAGGCCCTTGATGAGACCCGGCGTCTTGATTTGGAGGGGCATCAGAACACCACCTTCAAGATTCCGGTGACCAAGATGTTCAGGAGCGACAGGGGAATGAGGTACTTCCACGCCATGGCCTGGAGCTGATCTTCGCGAAAGCGCGGGTAGGTGAAGCGAACCCAGAAGATCACGAACGAGATGGCCATGATCTTGGCGAAGAGGACGAGCGGCCCCAGGACGTCGGCGGCCGTGCCTTCGACCCCGGGGACGTACCACCCGCCGAGGAACAGCGTGGCCGCGATGCCGGCCAGGGCGAAGGCGGTGGCGTACTCGCTCATCTGGAAGAACAGCCACCGGAAGCCCGTGTACTCGACCTGGTAACCGGCCACGAGCTCCGACTCTGCCACCGGCATGTCAAAGGGCGTCTGGGTGAGTTCGGCCTGGGCGGCGGCGAGGAAGAGGACAAAGCCAACGGCCTGGGTCAACACGAAGGGATTGCCGACCGCCCCCCAGCCGAAGATCTCGCCGTTCGCCTGCGCACCCACGATGCCCTGGAGGCTCATGGTGCCCGCCTGCATGATCACACCGACGACGGCGAGGACCAACGGGAGCTCGTAGGCGATGAGCTGGCCGGCGGCCCGGAGCGCCCCGAGGAGGGCGAACTTGTTGGAGGACGCCCACCCGGCCATGAGGACGCCGATGACCGACAGGCTCGAGACGGCCAGGGCGAAGAAGATGCCCACTTCGAGATCCTCGACCACGAGGCGGGGCCCAGCCGGGATGACGGCATAGACAACGAAGGTGGAGATCAGGATGATCATCGGCGCCAGGGCAAAGACCCGGCGGTCGGCGTCGGCCGGCATCACGTCTTCCTTCTGGATGAACTTGATGCCGTCGCCGATGAGCTGGAACCAGCCGTGAAAGCCGCCCGGATCCATGGGCCCGAGGCGGCTCTGCATGTGGGCCATCATCTTCATGAGGAAGACGTAGCCGAGGATGAGGGCCGTCAGGGGGAGGAGGGTGAGGATGATCATCACCTTGGCCCCGAGCAGGACCCCCCAGGGGATCTCGAGCGCCAGCGTCGACGCCGCCGCCGTCATCGAACTTGGCTCCTGAACCACGTCATAGCGCAGGGCAAGAAGCCAAGAACGGGGCGCGTCATCGGTCGATGTCTCCGAGGATGAAGTACAGGCTGGCGAGGATCGTGATGAGGTCGGGCACGTACACACCCTTGAGGAGCCACGGCAAGATCGAGACGTTGGAGAAGCTGGCCGAGCGGATCTTGACCCGGAACGGCCCCGTCGCTCCCTTCGACACGACGTAGTAGCCCATCTCGCCCAGGGGGTTCTCGACCCGCACCCAGGACTCGCCCGGAGGCACCTTGATGATCCGCGGCACCTTGGCCATGACGGGGCCGGAGGGCAGCCGATCGAGCAGGTCGACGACGATGCGGGCCGCCTCGCGGGTTTCCTGGAGGCGCACCCAGTAGCGGCTCCACGAATCACCGCCGGGGTGCGTCCAAACCTTGAAGTCGACCTCGGGATAGGCGAGGTAGGGGGCGTCGCGGCGGAGGTCCCAGTCGACGCCGGATGCGCGCAGGTTGGAGCCCGAGACTCCGTAGCCCTTGCCCACGTCGCCGGGAATGATCCCGATGCCTTTGGTGCGGGCCAGAAAGATTTCATTGCCCTCGAGCAGGTTCTCAAAGGTGTCGCACGACTCGAAGACCTTGTCCATCATCCGGCGGGTCTCGGCGATCCAGCCCGCCGGGACGTCGTCCTTCAGGCCCCCGATGCGGTTGAAGTTGGGGTGGAAGCGCCCGCCGGTGGCGGCCTCGATCAGGTTCAGCACGTACTCGCGGTCGCGGAACCCGTAGAAGACGGGGGTGATGGCTCCCACCTGCGCCCCCATCTCGCCCAGGAAGAGAAGGAAGGTGGCGATCCGCGACAGCTCGGTGAGGACGGTGCGGATGTAGACGGCCCGGGGCGGCGCCTCGATGCCCATGATCTGCTCGCCGGCGTGGATGAAGGGCACCTCGTTGGCGAAGGAGGACAACCAGTCGATGCGGTTGATGAGGGTGGTCACCTGCGGGTAGCTGCGGTACTCGGTGAGCTTCTCGTAGCCCCGGTGCATGTAGCCGATGACGGGATCGGCGGCGACCACCCGCTCGCCGTCGAGCTTCACGACGACCCGGAGGGTGCCGTGGGTCGCCGGATGCTGGGGGCCGATGTTGAGCACCATGTCTTCGTCTTGCAGCTCGACCGCCACCTGCGCCTCGGCCAGGTGCTTGCCGATGAACGCCTGCTGCTGCTGCTCGGTGACTGCCATCGTCACTCACCTCCTTCAGCGACTGCCTCGGCCGTCTCGTCTCCGGCTTCCTCGCCGGCGCCGCCGGGCATGGCCTCGACGTCGACGAGCCCGGGCCACGGCTTCACCTCACGCGACAGCAACGGGAAGTCCTTTCGGAGCGGGTGCCCCTCGAACTCGCCGGGCAGGTAGATGTGCCGGAGCGACGGGTGGCCGTCGAAGCGGACGCCGAACATCTCCCAGCACTCCCGCTCGTGCCAGTCGGCGCCCGGGTAGACGTCGGTCCAGGAGGCAACGTGTGGGTCGGCCTCGTCGACGTCGGTCTTCAGGATCACCTGGATCTTGTCGTCGGTTGACTCCACCACGGCGAAGACCTGGAACCGCCCGTCGGACCCGGCGGCGCCGTACGTCACCTCTTTGGGCTGGACCGGCGACGACGGCGCGTCGGGGTCCCAGTTCGGGGGGTCGGGACGCGACGTCCAGTCGATGCCCGAGATGAACGACAGGTACTCGCAGTCGAGGCGCGACCGGGCCGCGAGCGCCGCCGCATGCCAGGCGTCGTTGCGCACCCGCACGACGAGATCGCCGTGGTTCGACACGGCCTCGACGAGGGCGTCGCCGAGATCCGCCTGGAGCTTGGCGAGCATGCCCACGTGCTCGGGAAGGATCGCTGGCTCCTCGGCCGCGGGCTCGTCGGCCGCGGCCGGCTCCTCGGCCGCCGCCGGCTCCTCGGCGTCGGTGAGGTCGTCGTCAGGCACTGGAAACCGCCACGGCCGTCTCGGGAAGGTGGTCGTGGGCGCCGGGCTGGCCGACGATGATGGGCTCGCCCCGCCAGCGGGGCCCCATTTCCTCGTTCTGGATGCGCTCCTGAAGGAGCACCACACCCTGGAGGAGCGCCTCGGGCCGGGGCGGGCACCCGGGGATGTAGACGTCCACGGGGATGATCTGGTCGACGCCCTTCGTGACCGAGTAGGAGTCCCAGTAGGGGCCGCCGCAGTTCGCGCACGACCCCATCGAGATCACGTACTTGGGGTCGGGCATCTGCTCGTAGAGGCGCTTGAGCGCCGGTGCCATCTTGTCGGTCAGCGTGCCCGAGACGACGATGAGGTCGGCCTGGCGGGGGCTGGCCGGGAACGGGATCACGCCGAGTCGCATCATGTCGTACCGGGGACTCGCCAGCGCGGCCCCCATCTCGATGGCGCAGCACGCGAGGCCCCACTGATACATCCACAGGGAGTACTTCCGGCTGTAGTTCATCAGCCACGTCAGCGGCTTGGGGATCTTCCCCTGCTCGACTAGACCCACCGCAGGACTCCCTTGCGCCACGCGTAGAGCAGGCCGAGGGCGAGGATCACGATGAAGATCCCCACCTCGACGAGGCCGAACACGCCGAGCGAGTCGACGCGGAGCGCCCACGGGAAGATGAACACGGCCTCGACGTCGAACATCACGAACAGCAGGGCGTAGATGTAGTAGCGGACGTTTGCCTGACCCCAGCCCCCGATTGGATCGGAACCCGACTCGTAGGTCACGTACTTGTCGAGCTGGGGACGGGTGGGGCGGACCAGCCGGGCCAGACCGAGCATGAGGCCGAACATTCCTGCGCCCGCACCGATGAGCACCGCAATGGTCAGGTACGACTGCGAGTACTCCGAATAGGACACGCCTACTGTTACTCCGCTCTGCGGGGCCGCTCGGGCCCTGGTACCCCGCTCTGCGGGCCGCTCGGGCCCTGGTCCGCCTTCTGGACGCTCGGCAGGTGCGAAGCCGAGTCTACGTGAACGCGTTCACGAACTCGCCAACCCGGCATTTCCACCCCCGTGACGGTGTTTCTCCAGGCGTCGGCTGCACCGTGACCGCGGGGATCCTCATGACCCGCTGCGCGACGGCCGATCATGGATAGGGACTGAACGACAAGGAGGCTCGCGTGGCCGCGCTGCCCTTCTCCCGCAACAACGGGGGCCAAGGACGGGCGGAGCCGCGCCCGCAGCCGGCACTCCGCTCGCCGGAGATGGCGGCTGGTACCGCGTTCGTCCTCTCGGGGGGCGGCAACCAGGGCGTCGCCGAAGTCGGGATGCTCCAGGCACTGCTCGAACGCGGGATCGTTCCCAACGTCATCGTGGGCACCTCGGCGGGCGCCATCAACGGCGCCGCCGTCGCCGCCGACCCGACCACCGGAGGAGTCGAGCGCCTGGCTGAGGTGTGGCGCGGGATCCGCACCGAGGACATCTTTCCCGGCGGCCGCCTGGCCCGGGCGTGGAACGTGCTGCGCCGCAGCGACCACCTCTTCGCGAGCGACGGCCTGGCCGCCGTGATCGACCTCCTGCCCGTCGACGACTTCCACGATCTGGTGATCCCGCTCCGGGTCGTCGTCACCGACTTCGACACCGGAGAGGAGTTGGTAATCGCCGCCGGTCCCGTGAAGCCGGCCATCCTGGCGAGCACGGCCCTCCCCGGCGTCTTCCCTCCCGTCCGCCTCGGCGGCCGGACCCTCATCGACGGCGGGGTCGTCAACAACGTCCCCCTGCGCCACGCGCTGTCGGGGCCCGTCGATCGCATCTACGTGCTGAACGTGACGGGCGCCGTCGCTGACGCGCCCCCGCGGTACCCCCTCGACGTGACGCTTCGGGCCTTCGCCATCGCCCGCAACCGCCGCTACCAGATCGACCGGGAGCACGCGCCGGGATACGTCGACATCATCGAGTTGCCCCGACCCGACGACGGCCGGTCGATCTTCGACTTCACGGGTGCGGACACGATCATCGAGGAGGCCTACGCCCTGGCCGCACGCCACCTCGACGCCCTCGACCGGAAGATCGATCCTGCCGACGAGCCGGGGCGCCGGCGCTGGCTGCGGGTCTTCCGCCGGGCCGAGGTCGCGCAACCCGTCACATCGGCCCGGCCGTCCCAATCTCGGAGTAGGTTTCCCGACCTGTGGACGCTGACGCGCGCCGGTGTCCCACGACAACTCACGAAGGGAGAGTGGGGATGCAACGACTCGCGGTAGCACTCGTGGCCGGTGTGGTGTTCTTCGCCGGGTGCAGCAGTGGCGGCGGCAACAAGGCCTCGTCCAAGGAGGCCAAGGAGGCGATCGCGTCGGCTGGCGGTGACTACTGCAAGCTGGCCCGCAACCTCGAAGGGCTCGACGACGAGCTGGGGTTCGGTGACAGCGAGGGCCCGCTGACCGACGAGCAGATCCAGGATCTCAAGGCAGTCATCGCCGCCTTCCTCGAAAATGCACCCGACGAGATCAAGGACGACGCCGCGTTGCTCGCCAGCAGCCTCGACGCCCTCATCGAGTACCTCGAGATCGTGGGCGGCGACTTCCTCGCCGATCCCTCCACGCTGTCGGAGGAAGACCAGAAGCGCATCGAGGAGCTGTCCCAGCAGTTCGAGGATCCGAAGTTCCAGAAAGCGAGCGACAACGTCGACACGTACAACGAGGAGGAGTGCGGCATCACGCCCGACGAGGAATAGGGCGAGGTGAGGCGCCCGCACTGGAGGGCGCGCAGTCACCGCTAACCCCGCCGTTTTGGGTGCAGAAACCGACCGCACGAGTCGGTTTCTGCACCCAAAAGCCAGCGCCGGCCGGAAGCAACCGAGCGGGGCCCCCTCTACAGTTCCCACCGTGCCCGGGAAGCCTGTCGTGCCCCCGGCGTCACTGTTCGTCGGACGGGACGAGGAGCTGGCGCGTCTCGCGGGCCTTGCCCACCGTGCCCGGGAGGGCGAGGCGGCGGCGGCCCTGATTGCCGGGGAGGCCGGCATCGGAAAGTCGGCGCTCCTGACCGCCTTTGTCGAGCAGCTGCCGCCCGAGACCCAGGTGGTCTGGGGGCGGTGCCGGGAAACGGCCGGCGCTCCCGCGTACTGGCCGTGGGCCCAGGTGCTCCTGGAGTGCCCGAGCCTCGCCGAGCCGCCCACCGAACCCGTGGCCCGGGGGCTCGCCCGGCTCTCCGAGGTGGCTCCGGGGATCGTGTCCCCACCCGTCGCCCCCGCACCCGAGACGTCCGACCGGGTCGCCCGCTTCGAGCTGTCCCTGGCTACCGCCGCGATCCTCGAGGGCGCGGCTGCTGACGCGCCACTCGTCGTCGTTTTCGACGACCTTCATGCGACGGACGAGGCATCGGTGGCGCTGTTGACGTTCGTCGTCGACCACGTGCGGCACCATCCCGTCCTCTTCGTCGCCGCCTATCGCGAGCACGAGCTGTCCGACAGCGCTCGGTCACACCTGACCCGCCTGCCGGGCGAGACCAACCGCCTCTCGCTCGGGGGGCTCGACGACGACCGGATCGCCGCCATCGCCACAGGCGTTATCGGCTCGACGCCGTCCGAGGGTCAAATCACGTCGGTCACCCAGCTCGCCCAGGGCAACCCGCTCTTCGCTCGGGAGGTGGCGAGGCTGCTGGCCTCCACCAACGCCGCCCCCGGAACGCACACCGGAATCGGCCCGCTGCCGCTTGAAATCCGCGAGGTGATGCAGGCTCGGCTGGCGACGCTCCCCCGCGAGATCCACGACCTCCTCGAGGTGGGAGCGGTCATCGGGCGCGAGTTCGCCGTGGACTTCCTGGCCGAGGTCGCGCGGGTGCCTACGGACCGTGCGCTCGGCATGCTCGAGTACGCGGCGCGCTCGGGCGTCGCCGAGGGGATCCCCGCGCCGATCCCGCACTACCGGTTCCACCACGTCCTCGCCCAAGCTGTTCTGTACGACTCCCTCGGAGCCGAGCGGCGCGTGGAACTTCACCGCCGCGCGGCGGACGTGATCGAGCGGCGCTTCGCCGAGGACCTCGACCCGCACCTGTCCGAGCTCGCGCACCACCTCGGCGCGGCGGCCGTGGGCGGAGATGCAGAGCGGGCGATCGAGGCGCTGCGCGCCGCCGGCGAACGCGCCTCGCGTCTCCTCGCCTTCGGCGACGCATCCGGGAGCTTCGAGCGAGCGGTGGCGCTCGTCGAGGCGAACGGCGAGGCGGGTAGCCGCCGCCACGCCGAGCTCCTGCTGGCACTTGGCCGAGTCGGGCAACGGGCCGGCCTCGACGGGGCGCGGAACGTGCTGCGCCGTTGCGCGGACGTCGCCCGTGCTCGCGGCTGGGTGGATCTCTTCTCAGAGGCGGCGCTCGCCATGCCGGTGAGCCTCGGCACCACCGGAGGCAGGCCCGCCGTTGACCGCGAGTCCGTCGCACATCTCGAAGAAGCGCTCACCATGCTCCCCGCCGGCGACTCGCTCACCCGGGCGCTCGTTCTCGCCGAGCTCACCGATCAGCGCTACTGGGCGGACCCCTTTGAGCGTGCCTCCGACCTGAGCGGCGAGGCGGTGGCGATTGCCCGACGGCTCGGCGACCCCGCGACCCTCGGGCGTGCACTGGCGGCTCACCATTACGCCATCTGGGGCCCGGACACGACCGACGAGCGGGCGAAGATGTCCGACGAGATCCTTGCTATCGCGGAACGGATCCGTGATCCAGAACTCGAGTTCATGGGGATGTCCGCGCGCATTCCCCAGCTCGTGGAGCGAGCTGATGGGCTCGCCGTCGACCAAGAGATCTCCCGCGCCGAGCAACTGTTCGACCGCGTCGGTCACGGCGTCGCCCGCTGGGCGCTCCTGCGCTGGAAGGCGATGCGCGCCCTGATGCGGGGGGACCTCGAGGACGCGGAGGCTTGGATCAACGACGCCGTGGCGGTCGACGTGCCCGACCCCGCCGCCTCGCTGGAGTACTGGGGCATCCAGAGCTTCATCCTGGCCTTCGAGCGCGGCACGCTCGGCGAGCTCGAGCCGGTGTTCCGTCCCGCGGTCGACGCCTACCCCGACATCATCGGGTACCGCGCCGCGCTGGCCTTCATCCTCATCGAGGCCGGGAAGCTCCACGAGGCTCGGTCGGAGTTCGACTTCGTCGTCGCCCATGGCCTCGACGACATCCGGCGCGATCTCGGCTGGGCCACGACGATCGGCCTCCTGTGCCGCTGCGCGGCGGTCCTCGGCGACGAGGACGTGAACCGGCGCCTGCACGTGATGATCGCCCCCTACGCCGACCGCTGCGTCGTCGTCGCCGACGGCACGCTCTTCGGTGGGTCCAACGCACACTGGGCCGCCTTGACCGCTTGGCGCGGAGACCTGCCCGGCGCCGGCGCCCTCTTCGACCAGGCGGAGGCGGCCTACCGGAACATCGGCGCTCGTCCCTTCCTCGCCCATGCGCTGGTCGACCACGCCACCTTCCTGATGGAAGCCAGCGCAGGTGACGAAGCGCGGCCCCGGCTCGACGAGGCGTTGGAGATCTACCGCCGGTGCGGCATGGGCCACCACGAGGCCCGAGCGTCGTCGCTGCAGGAGGCGCAGGGGACGGCCGAAGTCCGGGACACGGCCCGTCACGTAGCCAGCCTCCGTCGAGAGGGAGAAGTGTGGGAGGTGGCGTTCGACGACGTGAGCACGCGCCTCGCCGCCGTCAAGGGCCTCGGCTACCTCGCCATGCTGGTGGCCACTCCGGGCCGCGAACACCATGCACTTGACCTCGTGGGGTCACCGGGCGCCGACCACGGGGCGGGTGAGGTGCTCCTCGACGAGCGGGCACGGCGCGAGTACGCGGAGCGGCTCCGCGATCTCCAGGAGGAAGCCGACGAGGCGCGCTCTTTCGAGGACCCCGAGCGGGTCGCAAAGGCCGAGGCCGAAATCGACGCCATCGCCGCCGAGCTGAGCGGCGCCGTGGGGTTGGGGGGGAGAAGCCGCCGGGCGCCCTCGCCCACCGAGCGCGCCCGCACCAGCGTCACGAAAGCCATCCGGGGGGCCATCCGCCGGATCGACGACCACGTCCCCGCCCTCGCCGCCCATCTGGAGCGCTCGGTGCGCACCGGCACGTACTGCTCGTACATGCCGGACCCGTCGTCGAACGTCGATTGGGAGGTTTGAGGGCGCCGCGGCGTACTGCGGATTGGTCACTGTTCACGATGTGACACCGAGGTTCACGCCTTCGGGGTGTGCGGATCTTCTGCGTGGCGATCGTGATGCCCGCGTGACCTCGGCGCTCGACGCCTGGATGTCGGCCGTCACGGGCACCTCGGACGTCGTGTCCCGGCGCCGCGTGCTCGACGAATTGCGAGCGGGCGCGGAACGCATGCTCACGGACGCCGATATCGCCGACGACCCCGGCACCCGCACGTACGCGTTCCTGGCCATGGCCACGGCCAACCTGCATCTCGCCGGTGACGCGGAGGGAAGCGAACGCGAGAGCCTCGCCGAGCGCTCGGTGGCCGCCTGCGAGCAGGCCGTGGCGGCCGCGGCCCGGATCGCCAAGGAGCCGGCCGAGGCGGCGCGGGCCCTCATTGGAATCTTGAACGCGTCACTGGGTGGCCTCGGCCCCGCCCATCGGGCGCGGATCACGCCCCTCATCACTGAGGTGGCGCGGCTGCTGGCTCGGGAGACCGAAGGAGGAAACAGATGAGGGTGATCGCCATTCTTCCGTTCGCTCTGTCGCTGGCACTCCTCGCGCTCGCCGTGGCGACGGTTCGACGGGAGGGCCGCGTCAAGCCGCGCTCCGACGTCGTGCGGCTGATCATCGCCGCCGGGACGGCCCTCTTGGTGGGCGCCGCCATGTCGGTGTCGACACCGGGCGGAGTCGTCATCGGCGCCACGCTGGCCGGGGTCGTGGTCGGTGCCATCCAAGGCGCCAACCTCCAGGTGCGCCTGACTCCTGGGGGCGTGTTCACGCGGCGAGGGGTTGTCGCCGTTACTGCGTGGGCGCTCGGGACGGGCGCGGCCCAGCTCGCCGGAATCGCCAACCGCGCCGACGCCGTTCGCCTCGGGCTCACCGTCTCCTTCTTCTCGGCTGGGCTCACACTCGGCCTCATGATCGGCCGCTCGCGGGCCATCGAGAACGCCCGGGCTACGGCCTCGACGGCGTCGGCAGCCGTGCTGGCAGTGGTTCTGGGCGTCGGGGTGCTCGTCGGCGGAGGCACGCCGTCACGGGCTGCCGCGCAAACGGGGCCGGCGTGCCCCGGCAGCCTGGCGGGTGTTCCGCTTGCCGAGTCGAAGCCGCGCGAAGAGCCGGAGCGCGGGACGCACATCCTGTCGTGTCGCTGGGAGTACACCACCACCGAGGAAGGGGTGCTCTACGGCTTCGGGTTCGCGAGTGCCGACGTGGAGTGGTCGGTCCCCCCGAAGGACAAGTTCTACCCGTGCCTGTTGAAGGCCGGTGAGGTCTTCTCCGAGGCGAACCCCAACGGCGGCGGGGGGCGGAACGGTCGGGTTATCAGCGCCACCCACTACCTCCGGGGCAGCTTCTTCGAGTCGGGCGGGGATCGGCCGTTCGCGGGCGGGGAGGGCGAGGCGGCCATGAAGGAGTTGATGGCGGCGGCCGAGCCCCTGGCGGCTCCTTGCGTGCCCGAAGGAACCGGATCGGGCCTCGAGTGCTCGCCGTCCGTGGGCGGCTACCCCAACAGCTACTCGAGCCAGTTCGACATGACCGACGAGGGCGAAGCCAAGGAAACCGGGTTCTCGTGCAACTTCTCCCCCGCCTACGGGGACGTCAAAGGCACGGGAACAGTCACGGTTGGATGGACGGAAGGGCCCATCGCCGACGACCAGGGCTACACGCGATGCGGGAACCCACCCACCACGGGTGGGAGCTCCCACTACCTCGACAGCCAGACACGGGCCGCGAACGCCACGTACTCGATCCAGGACGGCATGCCCATCGGGCCTCTGGAAGCCGAAGCCCGACGCCTGCTCAGTGCCGCCGAGGCGCTCGCCGCACCATGCCCCAACCAGAGGGAGACCGCGGCCGGCGCCGATGCGGGCACGTCCGCGGGCAGTGGAAATGAGGGCGAGCCCTCCGGAACCGACGAGGGAGACGGAGGGGACGACGAGGGCGAGATCGACCCGTCGTCGGCACTCGGCGGCGCGCTCATCGGCCTCCTCGGGAGCGTGGCCATGGCCGGCACCGCCCTGGCCGACCGCGGAATTTCGATGGCTGAAGTGCGCGACGCCTTTCGCCGGCGCGGTCGGGCCGGCGTCGCCGAACTCCTCGGCCGCCGGACCATCGACGTCTCCCTCACCGGGGACGAGGCCCGGGCGGTCCTGGCCGGTGGGCTCGGGCAGGACATCCGCATTCCCGACGACCAGCAATGGCAGGTCAGCGTGTCGGCCGGGGGCGAAACCGTGCGCGAAGGCCATCGCGGCGTGTGGGGCCGGGTGCGTGGGATACCCGTCGTGGTGGAGAACGCCGAGACCGGCGAGATCTCCATCTCGGTCGACGTGGACGTGATCGACCAGGACATCGAGGTCCCCGAGGACCTGGATGTCCCTGCACCGCCCGAGCCGCCGGCCCCGCCCCCTCCGCCCGCGCCCCCGGAGCCCGGGGACATGTTCACGCCCGAACAGATCGACAAGGCCCTCGACAAGGGCCTCGACGACATCGCCAACCTCGGGCGACCACCACGGGACCTGCCCGGAGGGCCGTTTGTCGACGTCGAGGTGTACGACGCCGACGGCGACGGCCAGCCGGAGGCGGTCGGCTTCGACACCGACCTCGACGGACAGCCCGACAGGGTGTGGATTCCCGGTCGGGGTGCCATCAGCCCCGGCGACCCAGGGTGGGACGAGACCATGCCTGGAGGGAAGCCCGTCCCCGAGCCCGAGCCCCTCGACCCACCCGGCGCTGACGCCGGAACAGAACCGCCGCCCGAGGAGGAGGTCGACAAGGGTGGGCCCGGCGATCTCCTCGCCGACGTCGAAGAAGGGGCGGTAGCCCCGGGAGCCCCTGAGGCCGCCGCGGCGGCCGAAGCCGCCAAGGACGCGGGGGATGGGAAGTCGCCGGCGGCGCCCAAGTTCCACGGCTCCCAGGCCGCCGAGACCGGGGCCTCCGACAACCTGAACGATCCGACGCTGCGGGGCGGGGCGACCGTCTGGCACGACGACTACCTCGACTGGCTGAAGCAGGTCGAGCAGACCAACCCGGGGGCGACGCCGCAGCAGATCCTCGCCGCGCTCCACGCCGAGCAGTACGAGGACGACCTGGCGCGAACGGTGCCGGGATCCGACGTGCCCATCTTTCGGCACGGGCCGGAGACGAACGGCTACGAGAACGTCCGGATCCCCACGCGCCACGCGCCGCAATTCGTGCTCGGTCCCAACGGCGAGCGCATCCACATCGGGCACACGTACGCCGGCCCACGCAGCGACATGAACCGCAGCGTGGCCGAGTCCCTCAAGCGGGACTGGTTCCGCTGGGCCAACACGCACGGCGGAGACTCGTGGCAGGAGACCGTGGGCGCTCCCGCGGAATCGTGGAAACAAGGTGCCCCCTCCTGGGGTAGGAACTGGGCCCCTCCCGACCAGCGTCGGGGCAACACCGTTGGGGAGTGGCTCGCCGACTTCTACCGGGAGCCGAAGAACAAGGACGTCCCTCTCTCCGAGGCGATGCGCCGGACTCTCCGCGGGCTCAACTGGGGGACTCTGGACCAGCAGGGCCAGTAGCCGTCGGATTCTTGACGGTGAATCCCGTGCCCAGCGCGGGATTCACCGTCAAGAACAGGGCCAACGCGGGGGCTCAGAAGAGCAGGTTGGCGCGGTCCGCGTAGTGGAGGAGCAGGTTGGGGACGACGCCCACGGCCAGCGTGAAGGCGGCGCACGTGAGCAGCGCCGTCTTCGACGCCAGGTCGACCCGGGCGGAGGTGGACGCCTCCGGCTCGTCCTCGTCCGAGAGATAGGTCACGACGAGGAGGCGCAGGTAAACGAAGGCCGCCACCACCGCCACCAGTACGGCCAGGATCACCAGCGCGTACTGCTCGTCGTTTACCCCCGCCCGGAACACGGCAAGCTTGGCCACGAAGCCCGACGTGAGCGGGATCCCGGCCTGGGCCAGAAGGAAGAAGGCGAAGGCGGCAGCCACGAACGGCTGGCGCCGGGCGAGGCCGCGGTAGTCGGAGAGCTCGTGGCCCGTGTCGCCCCGCTGGGCCAGCACGGTCACCACGGCAAAGGTGCCGAGGACGATGAACGTGTAGGCGAAGAGGTAGGCGAGCGAAGCCGCCACGCCGTCGTCGGTTCCCGCCTGCACGCCGACCAGGATGAAGCCGGCGTGGCTGATGGACGAGTAGGCCAGCATGCGCTTGACGTTCGTCTGCACGATGGCGAGCACGCTCCCCACCACCAGCGTGGCGGCCGCCAGGGCGAAGACGAGCGGCTCCCAGTCGACCCGATACAGCCCCAGCCCCGACTGCAGCACCCGGAGGAGGGCGGCGAAGCCGGCGACCTTGGCACCCGCGGCCATGAAGGCGGTGACCGGCGTGGGCGCGCCCTCGTAGACGTCGGGCGTCCACATGTGGAAGGGCACGGCGGCGACCTTGAAGCCGAGGCCCACGAGCAGCAGCGAGATCCCCACGAGCAGGCCGGAATTGTCGATGAGCGTGGTGGTCGCCAGGTGCTGCGCGATCCCGGTCAGTGCCGTCGTCCCGGTGGCGCCGTAGACGAACGCCACCCCATAGAGAAAAACGGCTGATGAAAAGGCGCCGAGCACGAAGTACTTGATCCCCGCCTCTTCGCTCTCGGCCTTGCCCCGATGGAAGGCAGCGAGCACGTAGAGGGCGATCGAGAGCACCTCGAGGGCGAGGAAGACGACGATGAGGTCGTTGGCCGAGGCCATCATCAGCATGCCGCTGGCGGACAGGAGCAAGAGGGCGTGGTACGCGCCGGCGTCGAGGTCCTCTCGGCGCAGGTATCCCTGGGCGACCAGCAGCCCCAACGCCGTTGCCACCAGCACGAGGGCTTTGAGGAACAGGGCGAAGCCGTCGACGGCCACCATCCCCGAGAGGGTCTCGTAGGCCCCGAAGGTGGTGACATCGCTCCAAGCCCCGGCCAGGAGGACGGTCGCCGCCCCGACCCCGCCGAGGGCGATCCAGAACGTGGCGGCGGAAAGGCGCGGCCACCGCTGCGACAGGGCGAGGAGGGCGACGATCACGAGGGCGGCGACCCCGAGCATGACCTCGGGGGCGATGCCGGCGAACTCGACGTTGGGGGTGGCGATTGACTCCGGGGGCAGTTCGGTCGGAGGCGGGCTGATCGGGGCCTGGGCCAGGAGGAACATCATTCGCCTTCGCCCTCGTGCGACCCGTGCTCTTCGACGACCGGAGGGGCGCCACCGGTCTCGGGCTCCTCGACCACGACCTCGGGAGTCAAGGGCCGCCGGTAGTCAGTGCGCGCTTCCAGGTGCCCGATGGTGACGTCGAGCGACGGCTCGACCCGTTCGAGGATCGGCTTCGGGTAGACGCCGAGTACGAGGCTGAGCAGGACGAGCGGAACGACGGTGGCCATCTCCCGGAAGTTGAGGTCGGTCATTTCGGCGTTCTCGCCTTCGGGCTCGCCCGTGAACGCCCGCTGGTAGGCCCACAGCAAGTAGACGGCGGCGAGGATCACGCCCACGGCCGAGATCACGGCGTAGGGGCGTTGCGTGAGGAAGGCGCCGAGGAGGACGAGGAACTCACCCACGAACCCCGACAGGCCCGGGAGGCCAACCGAGGCGAAGGCCGCCACCAGGAACAGCCCCCCGAGCCGGGGGGCGACCTTCCAGAGCCCGCGCAAGTCGGCGATCTGTCGAGTGTGGCGGCGCTCGTAGATCATCCCCACCAGGAGGAACAGGGCGCCCGTGTTGAGGCCATGGGCGATCATCGTGAAAACGCCGCCGGCCATTCCCTGGGTCGTCAGTGCGAAGAGCCCCAGCACCACAAAGCCGAGGTGGGCCACGGACGAGTAGGCGATCAGGCGCTTGATGTCGGGCTGCACCGTGGCCATGAGCGCCCCGTAGATGACCCCGATCGTGGCGAGCACCAAGAGCACGGGAGCCAGATCGACGGTGGCCTCGGGAAAGAGCGTCATCGAGAATCGCAGGAACCCGTAGGTCCCCATCTTGAGGAGCACCGCCGCCAGGACCACCGACCCCGCCGTCGGCGCCTCGGTGTGGGCGTCGGGAAGCCAGGTGTGGAACGGGAACAGCGGGACCTTGACGGCGAAGCCGGCGAAGAAGGCCAGGAACAGCAGCTTCTCGGTCGACCCCGCCAGGCCGTCCCATCCGGCCAACGTGAGGAAGTTGAAGGTGAGCTGGCCGCCGTGGTCTCCGGCGTAGAGGAACGACAGCGTGAGGATCCCCACCAGGAGCAGCGCCGACCCCGCCATGGTGTAGAGGAAGAACTTGATGGCGGCGTAGATGCGGCGCTCGTAGCCCCAGCCCCCGATCAGGAAGTACATCGGGACGAGCGTGACCTCCCAGAACACGAAGAAGACGATGAGGTCGAGGCTCGTGAACACCCCGATGATCCCGGCCTCCAGCAGCAGCAGGAAGAACGTGTACGCCTTGAGGTTCTTCTTGATCGAGGCCGACCCGAGCAGCATCACCGGGAACAGCAGCGCGGTGAGCACGATCATGAACAGGCTGATGCCGTCGACTCCGAGGGTGTAGGAGACGCCGAGGTCGCGCATCCACACCTTGTGCTCGAGAAACTGGAACGCGGGCGTGCCGGCTTCGAACTTCACGAGCAGGAAGCCCGCCAGACCGAGGGTCGCCACGCTGAACGTCATGCCGACGGCCCGCTGGAGGTCGTCGCGGCCGCGCGGGATGGCGAGGGCCGCCAGAGCGCCGGCGGCCGGGGTGAAGATCAGGGCGGTGAGCAGCGGAAAATCGGTCATGCGCCGGTCGCCCGTGTCATGGCCAAGATGATGAGGAGCGTGGCGCCGGCGAACACCGCGAAGGCGTAGCGGCGGACGTAGCCCGACTGGGCTCTCCGCGCCTCCGTGCCGCCGAGCTGGAGGGCCCGGGCGATCCCGTTCACCGCCCCGTCGACGATCCCGAGGTCGAAGCCACGGCTCACGGCGTCGAGGGCCTTGCGGCCCGGCTTCACGATGCCGGTCTCGTAGAGCCAGTCGAACCGCCAGCCCTGTTCGAGAAACTCGGCCGCGGCGCCGAGGCGCTCACGGGCCGGATCGCGTCCCGACGCCCGGGAGTACAGCCGGTAGGCCAGGGCGATCCCGGCGACGCCGAGGAGGACGGCCGCCACCGACAACCCGAACGCGACTCCGAAGGAGTCGGCCTCGATGTGCTCGAAGCCCGGCGTCCGCTCGAATACCGGGTCCAGCCACTTGGTGAGGAACTCCAGGCTCTTGAAGGGCAGGTTCAGGAGCCCGCCGAACACCGTGAGCCCGGCCAGAACCACGAGCGGGAACGTCATCACCCGCGGCGACTCGTGCGGGGTGGCCTCGTCGGAAGCGTGCGTCCAGCGCGCCTCACCGAAGAACACGAGCCACACCTGGCGGGTCATGTAGAAGGCGGTCAGGAGCGCCGTCACCGCCCCCAGCACCCACAGCGCAACCTGGCCGTCGAACCACGCCTTGGCGAGGATCTCGTCCTTGGACCAGAAGCCGGCCAGCGGCACCATTCCGGCGATGGCCAGCCACGCCACGATGAACGTCCCCGCCGTCGCCGGCATGTACTTGCGCAGCCCGCCCATGAGCCGCATGTCTTGCTCGCCGTGCAGGCCGTGGATGACCGAGCCGGCGCCGAGGAAGAGCAGGGCCTTGAAGAAGGCGTGGGTCACCATGTGGAAGATGGCGGCGGCGTAGGCCCCGACGCCGGCGGCGAGGAACATGTACCCGAGCTGGCTGATGGTGGAGTAGGCCAGCACCCGCTTGATGTCGTTGTGGACCAAGGCGATGGTCGCGGCCGTAAAGGCCGTGATCACGCCGACCCAGGCCACCACCGTGCCGGCGTCGCCGGCCAGGAAGAACGGGTGCGTCCGCACGACGAGGTAGACGCCGGCGGTCACCATGGTGGCGGCGTGGATGAGCGCCGAAACCGGGGTCGGGCCTTCCATGGCGTCGGGCAGCCACACGTGAAGGGGAAGCTGGGCACTCTTCCCCACGGCGCCGAGGAAGAACAGGAGGGCGATGGCCGTCGCCGTCCCCTCGGAGAGCACGCTCGCCCCCGCCAGGGCGGGCGCGATCTCGAGCGTGCCCAGGTGGAAGAAGACGAGGAACATCGCCAGCAGGAAGCCGAAGTCGCCGACCCGGTTGGTGACGAACGCCTTCTTCCCCGCCGCCGCCGCGCTGTCGCGCTCGAACCAGAAGCTGATGAGGAGGTACGAGCACACGCCGACGCCCTCCCAGCCCAGGAAGGTCACCGGGAAGCTCCCGCCGAGCACGAGGATCAGCATCGAGGCGGCGAACAGATTCAGGTAGAGGAAGAACCGGCTAAAGCGCTCGTCCCCGTGCATATATCCGATGGCGTAGAGGTGAATGAGGGCCCCCACCCCGGTGACGAAGAGGATCATCGTCACCGCCAGCGGGTCGACGAGGAAGCTGGCGCTGACCTGCAGCGATCCCGACGGGATCCAGTCGAACATTCGGGTGACGTGGAGGCGCTCCTCGCTGTCGAGACTCCAGAGCGCGATGAGGGTGACGACCGACCAGGCGAAGGCGCCGCCCATGAGGAGGGTGGCGATCCATCCCGATGCGGGCTCGCGGAGGTAGCGGCCGCCGAAGAGCAGCAAGACGGCCGCGCCGAGGAGGGGAAGGGCGGGCACCACCCAGGCGAGGTCGAGGACGTCCCGTGCGTTCACCCGTCAGCCCTTCAATAGGTTGAGGTCGTCGGCGGTCGCCCCCTGGCGCTTCCGGAAGATGGCCACGATGATCGCCAAGCCGACCACCACCTCGGCGGCCGCCACGACGAGGACGAAGAACACGAACACCTGGCCCCCGATGTCGTCGAGCGCGCGGGCGAAGGTCACGAACGTGAGGTTGACGGCGTTGAGCATCAGCTCGACGCACATGAACATCACCAGCGCATTTCGGCGCACGAGCACCCCGGTGGCGCCGACCGTGAACAAGATGGCCGCAACGATCAGGTAGTACTGCGTGTCGACACTCATCGGGGCGCCCCGTCCCCGTCCTCGGCCTCGGCCTCGCCGGGGCGCCCCTCGCGTACGAGCACGATGGCCCCCACCACGGCGATAACCAGCAGGACGGAGGTGATCTCGAAGGGCCAGATGAAGTCGGTGAACAGGCTCTTGGCGATGCGCTCGACGTTGCCTTCGCTGCCGCTGAGCGCCGGGCCCCGGGCCGAAAAGCCGCCGGTGGCGACGGTGCCGCCGACGAGGGCCAACAGCCCGAACAGCGCCACCGCCCCCGCGGCCAGCGCCAGGGGGCGCTGGAAGGGAAGGGGGTCATCCAGCATTTCGTGGCGGTCGACTCCGAGGAGCATGATCACGAAGAGGAAGAGCACCACCACGGCACCGGCGTAGACGATGACCTGGACGGCGGCGAGGAAGTGCGCCTCCTGGAGCACGAAGAGCACGGCCACCGCGAAGAGCGTGCCCACGAGGCTCAGGGCCGAGTGCACGGGGTTGCGGGCCATGACGACTCCGAGCGCGCTCACCACGGCAGCGGTCGCAGCGAGAAGGAAGACCACCGTCTCCATCAGCCCGCCTCAGCGTCCACGACTTCGGCGCCTTCGGATTGACACGTTTCCGCCGGGCGCGTGCCGAAGCCCAGTTCCGGCGACCACGCCACCTGACCCTCGTACGCCGCCCGGCCCGAAGGTGCGGTGGCCCGGACCCATCCCGACGTCCACTCGTCTTCGTTCCCGACCCAGTGCTCCCACGGGAGCCGGCGAGCCCGGCCCTCGTCGTCGACGAGCAGCTCGTCCTTGGTGTAGATGGCGTCGCGGCGGCTCGTAAACGAGAACTCGAACAGCTTCGACTCGGTGATGGCCTCGGTCGGACACGCCTCGACGCAGAGGTCGCAGTGGATGCAGCGCAGGTAGTTGATCTCGTAGATGAAGCCGTACCGCTCGCCCGGGCTGACGGGGTCGTCGGGCGGGTTGTCGGCGCCTCGCACGTAGATGCACCGGGCCGGGCACACGCCCGCGCACAGCTCGCACCCGATGCACTTCTCCATCCCGTCCTCGTAGCGGTTGAGGACGTGGCGACCATGGAAGCGCGCCGGCTTCGGCCGCTTCTCCTCCGGGTACTCCGTGGTGACGCGCCGCCCGAACATCTGCCGGAACGTGACCCCGAAACCCCCCCACCTAGCCACGGTGGACCTCCTCGGAAGAGGTGCTGCCGCGGCGGACCACGGGCTCGCGCCTGGGCATCGACAGCCAGAGAAAGCCCATGATCAGGAGCCCGCCGGCAACCACAGCCGGCAGGGTGACCGCCACCGGCCATCCCTGGTCGCTTCCCACGCGGAAGACCGCCACCGCCCCCAGCCAGAGGATGGCGAGGGGGATGAGGACACGCCATCCGAGGTCCATGAGCTGGTCGTAACGGAGCCGGGGCAGGGTGGACCGAAGCCAGAAGTAGACGAAGATGAAGAGGCTGACCTTGAGCAGGAACCAGACCACGGGCCAGAGGTGGGGAAGGAAGTCGATTTCGGGCCCCGCCGGGCCGCCGAGGAACAGCGTCACGGCGAGCGCCGACATCGTCACCATGTTCATGTACTCGGCCAGGAAGAAGATGGCGAAGCGCACGCCCGTGTACTCGGTGTGGAAGCCGCCGACGAGCTCCTGCTCGGCCTCGACGAGGTCGAACGGGGCCCGGTTGGTCTCCGCCACCATGGCGATCACGTAGATCACAAAGCTGACCGGCACGGCGATGAAGAACCAGTCGGCGACCGTGCCCCAGCCCTCCCATGGGCCCTGCTGGAGCACCATGCCCCGGGTCGAGAGCGTGTGGCCGTGGAGGACGGCGCCGACGATGGCCAAGCCGAGCGCCGCCTCGTAGCTGATCATCTGGGCCGTCGCCCGCACGCCGCCGAGCAGCGGATACTTCGAGCCCGAGGCCCACCCGGCGAGGGTCACCCCGTAGACCCCGATGCCCGACATGGCGAGCACGAACAGCACGCCGATCGGGATCTCGGCGAGCTGGAGGTAGGTCGTGTGTCCGGCGATCTCGATCTCGCCCCCGAGCGGGATCACGCTGAAGGCGAGGAAGGCGGGCACGACCGAGAGGTAGGGGGCGAGCCGGAACACCGGCCGATCGGCCGATTCTGGGATCGACTGCTCCTTGAAGAACAGCTTCACCCCGTCGGCCACGCTCTGCAGGATGCCGAAGGGCCCGGCCCGGTTGGGGCCGATGCGGTTCTGCATGTCGGCCACGATCTTGCGCTCCAGCCAGATCAGAATCAGCACCGTCACGAGCAGCAGCACGAAGACGAACAGCGCCTTCCCGATGATGATCAGCACCACCGTGAGGTCGACACCCTCAGAGAGCAGCGGGTCGCTGATCACCCGTCTGCCCTCATGACAGGGTCTCCACCTGCACGTCAGTCACGGACGTCCCGACCTCGATGAGGTCGGCCGCCGCGTGGCCCGGCTGGTTGAAGGGAAGGAAGGCCACTCCCTTGGGAGTGCCCGGATCACTGCGGACGGCCAGCACCACGGACCCCCGGGAAGACGTGATCTTGACCCGGTCTCCTTCGGCCACGCCGAGGCTCTCGAAGTTCCACGGGTTCACCAGCAGCACCGCCTCCTCGGCAAGCTGCGCCGTCGGCGGCGACAACTGAACGCCGAGCCCGGCGTCGTAGAGCCGGCGCCCGCTCACCAGGCGCAACGCGTAGGAGTCCTGCTGGGGAATCTCGAGCCGATCGAACGAGCCGTCCCACTCGAGGAGCGGCGGGGGAACGCGAGGGTCGACACCGGCGTCGGTGTCGACAAGCTCGGCCACCTCAAGGACCTCAACGGCGTCGGCCTGCACGTCGGGCGGCACCACCCGGCCCTGGATCAGCACCTGGACCTCTTGACCGCCGATCATGCCCGGCTCGGCGTCGGCCCACGGAGTGATCGGATGGCCGGGACGCCCGAAGACCGGCTCCTCACGCCCGGGTGGCACCACCACCCCGTCGCGCGCAAGCAGCAGCGTCTGGGGGGTGACCTCCCGGTAGGCGGCGGCGACGCGGGCGATCTCGGCCTCCACCTCGTAGACGGTCTCGAAGGCGAACTCGACGTCGAAGCGAGCCGACAGCTCGACGGCGATCCGCCAGTCCTCCATCGACGTACCCGACGGCGTGACCTTGCGAGCCAGCCGCATCACCCGACCTTCGAGGTTGGTGGCGCTGCCATCCTTCTCTCCCCACAGCGCTGTGGGAAGCAGGACGTCGGCGTGTCGCGAGGCTTCGGTGACGAAGGCGCCGACGGCGACGACAAAGGGAATCGCCTCGAGCGCCTGGAGGGCGAGATCGCGGTCGGGAAAGTCGGCGACGACGTTCGAGCCCAGAATGATCAGGGCCTTGATCTTCGAGGCCGCGGCTTGGCGGAGGATCCCCTCGGTGTCGAGGCCCCTCTGGGCCGGAACCACGCCCCAGTGGGCGCCGAACCACTCGCGGCCCTCGTCGAGGCCGACCCGGCCCGGCAGGACGCCAGGCGCCAGGCCCATGTCGAGGGCCCCGTGCACATTGCCCCGGCGCAGCGCCGACAGGAACCGCACCCCTGGGAGCCCGGCGAGGGCAGCGGCGGCGCGGTTGGTCGCCTCCGCCGGCTCGGCGAGTGACGGGCGGCCGAGGACGACAACCGTGTCGATCTTCCCCGCCAGCACCTTCGCCGCCTCGGCAATCTGCCCCTGGGAATCGCCTTTCGGACTCTTGCCCTGGATGGCAGCAAGCAGCTGCTCGCACACGCCACCTTGCTCGCCCGGCCGGTACCGAATCTTGGCGGCGGCGTAGGGCGAGAGCCCGTGGTCGCGGGGGGCGATGTCGATGATGGGCACGCCCAGTTCGACCGCCGCCCGTCGCAACCTGAGGAACAGGACCGGCAGCTCCTCTTTGAGGTCGGGCGCCATCAGCACGACCGCCCGGGCGGTGTCGCAGTCGGCGATCCGGGCCTGAGGGAGCCCGAGGGTCACTCCCGCCGACAGGCCGTCGCCGAGGTGGCAGTCGACGTTGTCGGTGCCGAGTACCCCCTTCATGAGCCGGGCCCACGCGTAGGCGTCTTCGTTGGTGCCGCGGGCACCCCCGATCAGGGCCACCGACTCGGGGCCATGCTCGGCCACGGCCTCGGTGAGCCCGTCGGCGGCGGCGTCGAGGGCCTCGGGCCAGCTCACCTCAACAAAGTCGTCGCGTTTCTTCACCGCCGGAGCGGTGGCCCGCTCGGCCGAATGGACGTACTCGAAGCCGAACCGGCCCTTGTCACAGAGCCAGCCGTGGTTCACCGGGTCGGAGTCGACGCCGAGGAAGCGGACGAGGACGTTGGTCGAACTCTGCAGCGCGCCCCGGCACCCGACAGAACACGCGAGACACGAGGTCTCGACGGTTTCGAGGTCCCACGGTCGGGCCCGGAAGCGGTAGGGATGGGCGAGGAGTGCCCCCACCGGGCAGATCTGCACGGTGTTGCCGGAGAAGTAGGAGGAGAAGGGTTCGTCGGGGAAGGTGAGGACCTGCATCCGGCCCCCGCGCTCGACGAAGTCGATGAGCGGATCGCCGGCGATCTCGGCGGCGAAGCGAGTGCAGCGGCCGCACTGGATGCACCGCTCCCGGTCGAGGTCGACGAGGTCGGAGATGGCGATCGGCTTGGGGAAGTGCCGCTTCTCCTCGACGAAGCGTGACTCCCCGGCGCCGAAGGCGAGGGTGTGATCCTGGAGCGGGCACTCACCGCCGCGGTCGCACACCGGACAGTCGAGCGGGTGGTTGATGAGGAGGAACTCGAGCACGCCCTCCTGTGCCTTCCTGACCTCGGCGCTCTCGGTGTCAACCACCATCCCGTCGGTCACACGGGTCGTGCAGGCGGGCGGAAGGCCCCGCACGCCGTCGACCTGGACGAGGCACATGCGGCACATGCCGACCGGCTTCATGCGCTCGTGCCAACAGAAGCGCGGGATGTAGACGCCGTGGTCCTGAGCGGCCTTGATGAGCAGCTCACCGGCGGGAACGTTCATCTCGCGGCCGTCGACGGTGATGGTGACCGTCTCGTTCGACTGCTCCTCTTTGCTCACGTGAACGGACACCTCCCCTCGCGCACGTGCTCGTCGACCTCGTCCCGGAAGAACTTGTGCAAGCTGACGAGCGGCGACACCGCCGACGGCCCGAGGGGGCAGATCGTGGTCTGGCTGAAGGGCGCGACCAAGCCGGGGCTGATGTTGTCGCCGACGTCAAGGAGGAGGTCGAGGTCTTCCTTGCGTCCGTCGCCGAGTTCGATGCGGTGCAGCACCTTGGTGATCCAGCCCGTGCCCTCGCGGCAGGGGGTGCATTTGCCACAGCTCTCGTGGGCGAAGAACTTCGCCAGCCGCCACGCCACCCGCACGGCGCACGCGGTGTCGTCGAACACCATCACGGCACCCGAGCCGAGCATGACGCCGAAGGTCTGCTGCACGAAATCCATGTCGAGGGGGGCGTCGAGGTGCTCGTCGGCGCCCGTCAGCCACTGCGACGACGCGCCCCCGGGGATGAAGAACTTCACGGGGCGGTCATCGCGGATTCCGCCCCCGAGGTTGCGCTGATACATCAGCTCCCGGAAGGTGGTGCCCAGCTCGACCTCGTAGTTCCCCGGCCGCTTCACGTGGCCCGACAACGAGAAGATCCGGGTGCCGGTCGACTTGTTGACTCCGAGCTTCCCGTACTTGGCCCCGCCCATGGTCAGGATGGCGGGCAGGGTCGAGATGGTCTCGACGTTGTTCACCACGGTGGGCTTGGCGTAGAGACCCTCGATGGCCGGGAAGGGAGGCCGGATTCTCGGCATGCCCTGGCGCCCCTCGAGGCTCTCGAGCAGCGCCGTCTCCTCGCCGCAGATGTAGGCCCCCGCGCCGCGATGCACGACGACGTCGAGGTCGAAACCGGAACCGAGGATGTTCGGCCCCACGAACCCTCGCCGGCGGGCCTCCTCGAGGGCATGGGTGAGCCGGTCGTAGCCGAGGGCAAACTCGCCCCGGACGTACACAAAGGCTTGCGTGCACCCCACCGCGTAGCTGGCGATGGCGATGCCCTCGATGAGCTGGTGCGGGTCGCGCTCGAGGAGCATCCGGTCCTTGAACGTCGAGGGCTCACCCTCGTCGGCGTTCACCACGAGGTAGCGGGGGAAGACGCCCTCGGGCAAGAACCCCCACTTTGTGGCCGTGCCGAACCCGGCGCCGCCCCGGCCCCGCAGGCCCGACGCCTCGACCTCAGCCCGGATGTCGTCGGGCGGCATCTTGAGGGCACGCTTCAGGGCCTCGTAAGCCCCGGTGGCGAGCGCGGCGTCGAGGGTCCAGGAGTCGTCGGGACGCTCGGCAAGGCGCCTGGTGATGATGGTCTTGGCGCCCATCAGGCCCCGGCCTTGGTCGGCACGATCGCCACGGGCGTACCCGACAACGTGCGCGCCTTGCGGTCGCCGCGCTTGTAGGCCTCGACCACCTCGACCGCCGATTCGGGGGTCAGGTGCTCGTGGAACTCGTAGTTGACCTGGATCGCCGGCGCCCCGCCGCAAGCGGCCAGGCACTCGACCTCCTCGACATACACCTCGGGGTCGTCGGCGTACTGCTCGCGGAGCGCCTGGTGGATCTCGGGGCCACCGGTGACGAGGCACGACACGTTGGTGCACACCGACACCACCAGGGCGCCCACGGGCTCGCGCTTGTACATGGTGTAGAAGGCACAGGTGCCCAGCACCTGGGCGGGCTCGATCCCCACGAGGTCGGCGATCTCGCGCATGGCCTCCCCGCTCACCCAGCCCTCCTGATCCTGAGCGAGATGGAGGAGGGGCATCACCGCCGACCGCCTGACCGGATACCGCTCGACGATGGAACCAGCCTTCTGGCGGTTCTCCTCGGTGAAGAAGCTCACGCGCCTACCCGTCCGTTTCTGGAGCAAGAAACGGGTGCGATGCCGCCAGAACTTGCTCGAAAAGCCGGGGGTCTCACCGGTCGACGTCTCCCATGATGGGGTCGACGCTCGAGATGATGGCGACGGAGTCGGCGACGAGGCCGCCCTGCATCATCACGGGAAGCGACTGGAGGTTGTAGAAGGACGGCGCCCGGACGTGCATGCGGCACGGCCTACTGGTGCCGTCGGCGACGAGGTAGCAGCCCAGCTCACCCCGGGGGGACTCCACCGCCTGATACGTCTCCCCTCCGGCGACCTTGAAGCCCTCGGTGAAGATCTTGAAGTGGTGGATGAGGGCCTCCATCGATTCATCGATCCGCTTCCGCGGCGGGGGCGTGACCTTGAGGTCCTGCACGCGGTAGTCGCCGCCCGGCATCTTCTCGACGCACTGCCGGACAATCCTCAGCGACTCGACAACCTCATTGAGGCGGATCCGGTACCGGTCGAAGCAGTCTCCGTTGTCGGTGTAGATGACGTCGAACTCGACCTCGGGATAGGCAAGGTAGGGGGCGTCCTTGCGCAAGTCCCACGCCACGCCCGTCGAGCGCAGGATCGGCCCCGTGACTCCGAGGGCCGTGGCCTCGTCGGCCGTGATCACGCCGACGCCAACCGTGCGTTCGAGCCAGATCGGGTTCTCGGTGAGGAGGGCGTCGTAGTCGTACACGCCCTCAAGGACGATGTCGCACAGCCCGAGGACGTCGTCTTGCCAGCCGTCGGGCAGGTCGGCGGCGGTGCCGCCGACGCGGATGAAGTTGTGGTTCATCCGCAGCCCGGTGACCTTCTCGAAGAAGCGCAGGACTTCCTCACGCTCCCGCCAGCCGTAGATCATCATCGACAGGGCGCCGATGTCCATGCCGTTGCTGGCAAGGAACAACAGGTGGGATGCCACCCGGTTGAGCTCGCACAGGAGCATCCGGATCCACGTCGCCCGTTCGGGCACGTCGAGCCCAAGCAGGTGCTCGACGGCGAGCGAGTAGACGAGTTCGTTGAAGAATGGAGAGGCGTAGTCCATGCGGGTGACGTTGGTGCACCCCTGCACGTAGGTCAGCTCCTCCCCGGTCTTCTCCATGCCGGTGTGGAGGTATCCGATCACGGGCTTGCAGCGGAGAATCGTCTCCCCTTCGAGTTCGAGGACGAGCCGGAGCACCCCATGGGTCGACGGGTGCTGCGGGCCCATGTTGACGATCATTGTGTTGCCTTCGTCGGGCCACTGGGCGCCGGTGACGACGAGGTCTTCAGTTCGCGGAAGCAGGTCGTCCTGGGTGCCCTCGTCGGTCTGCTCGACCAGCCGCTCCTGCTCCTCGGGGGTGTGGACCCGCTCAGTCATGGCTGGTCCTCCTTCGGGAGCGCCCGCTGGAAGGGCGTGGTCTTGGGGCCCTTGAACTGCACGGGCACGGCGGCGGCGGCGGCGTCCTTGCGGAGCGGATGCCCCTCCCAGTCGTCGGGAAGCAGGATCCGCTCGAGACCCGGGTGGCCCTCGAAGACGATGCCGAACAGGTCGAAGGTCTCGCGCTCCGAGTAGTCGACGCTCGGGTACACGGGGGTGAGGCTGGCAATGGTCGGGTCCCCGGCGGGCACCTGGGCGATGGCGCGCAGCCGGCCGTGGTTGGCCCGGGAGAGGAAGTTGGCGACGAAGTCGAACCGTTCCGCGGGGACGCCAGCCGGGAGGCGCCGGTCACGATTGAGCAGGTGATCGACGGCGCAGACGTCAACGCACACCTCGAACTGCTGCTCGTCGCGCAGCCACTCGGCGAACTCGCGCCACTGCTCACGCGGAACGTGGGCCACGGGCTGGCCGGCCGAGTCCTCGGCGATCACGTCCGGGAAGCGCTCGATGGCGGCCGCCACGACCGGATTGTCCGGTGTTGCACTGGGCTCGTGCGCGTTTTCACGAGCCTCGTCGGCGGCGTCTTCGGTGCGTTCGTCGTCGGCCATCGGCGCTCGGCTAGGAAGCGGGGACCGGTTCAGGCGCCCCGTCGCGCTGCTCGATGTGGACGCCGGCCCCCCCGCCCGAGGTGGCGCGGCGCTGGAGGAGCTCGCCGCTCCGGATCTTGTCGTGCAGGGTGAGGATCCCGTGCATGAGGGTCTCGGGCCCGGGGGGGCAGCCGGGGACGTACACGTCGACCGGGACCACCTCATCGACCCCCTGCACCAGGGCGTAGTTGTTGAACATCCCCCCGCTGCTGGCGCACACACCCATGGAGATGACCCACTTGGGCTCCACCATCTGGTCGTAGACCTGGCGCAGCACCGGAGCCATCTTCTGACTCACCCGCCCGGCCACGATCATGAGATCGGCCTGGCGGGGGCTGGCCCGGAACACCTCCATCCCGAACCGGGCCAGGTCGTAGTGGGCGGCGCCGGTCGCCATCATCTCGATCGCACAGCACGCCAGCCCGAACGTCGCGGGCCAGACGGAGTTCCGCCGGGCCCACTTCACGAGGTCTTCCACCCGGGCCGTAAGGAAGTTGTGGGGTAGCGACTCGAAGCCGGACGGCATCAGGCGGCGCGCTCCTCGGCTCGGCCGGTAGAACGCAGCACCGGCTCGGAGACCCGCCCGATCGCCTTGCGGGAGGGTCCCCAGTGCAGTGCGCCCGAGGCGAGGAGGTACCCGTAGGCCACCAGGACGGCGGCCAGGAACAGGCCCATCTCGACCAGCCCGAAGAGTTCGAGCTGCCGGTACATGACCGCCCACGGGTAGAGGAACACGCTCTCAATGTCGGGGATGATCCCGCACTCGTACGGGGCGAGCTTGGCCGCCGTCGGGCGCTTGGGGGCGAGGAAGGTGGAAGCCGCGAACGAGAGGACGGCAAAGCCGGTCGCCAGCACTACCATCACAACGATGGGCAGGTAGGAATCCGTCACCCGTGATGCCTCGCCGTCCGCCGGTCCCGATCTGAGATCTCCCGGGCGAGGCTACCCGACCGTTCTGCGAGGTGGGCAACCTGGGTTTCGGGTGCGGACTAGGTCGGGCAGTCCTTCTTGTCCTTCACCATGAGCGTGCCCGTGATGAAGCTGGCGTTCGAGTCAGCGTCGCGAGCCGTGATCTGAAAGGTGATCGTCGTCGGGCTGCCCTCCTGGGCAGCCGAGTCACCGAAGGGCCCCACGGTGGCGCGGTAGCGCCCGCCGGACAGGTCCATCGGGCCTTCGGAGGCCCCGAAGGTGTTGGCGATCTTCCAGTCGACCACGACGTGGGAAACCCCCGCCGGGTCGGACGCTCGCACCGACACGTCCGAGGTCATGGGGTCGTTGGTGCAGGCGTCGCCGGTGCTCGTCGTCGTGGTACCGGTGACGTCTTCGTAGATCGTCGACTCCGAGACCGAGAGGTCGGTGATCTCCGGGCCTGCTCCGTCGCCGGACTGCGGGATCCCGCCGCCACCCCCGCCCGGCGGCGATCCGGGCGGCGTGGTTGTTGACGACCCCGATTCGCCGCCGTCCGGCGACCCGCCCGGGCCGTACGTTGGTGGTGTGCCGTCGTCGTCGCCGCCACCCCCGGACGGATAGGTGGTCGACGTAAACGCTGACTGGCCGGGGATCCGACCGAGAACCGGCGTGAACCCATCGGGGAAGTCGACGTCGTCATCGTCGCACGCCGCGACGGGAAGTTCGGCGTCGGCGTCGGTCTCGACGTCGTCGGCCTTGACCCACACTCGTCCCGAGGGATCGTCGACCGATCCGACGAGCAGCCACTCCCCCGACTCGTCTCGAGCCAGCACGGAGAACTGGTCGCCGGTCAGGAGATCGCCGATCGGATCCTCGTCGGGGCAGCGGTAGGTGGACACGGCGGCGGCGTCGTCCGTGCCGGCGGGCGCCGCGGTGGTCGTCGAGGATCCCGATGACTTGGCGCTGTCGCCGTCGTCATCGCCGCCGGCGACGATCAGGCCGGCGATCACGGCGACGGCTGCGGCGACGGCGCCGATCACCACCAGGCGGGTGCGCATGGGTCACTCCTTCGGCTGTCCCCCGACACGCCACCGGTGATCGTAGGGCTAAGTCGACCAGGTCAACTGGCCCATGCCGCTTCCTGTCATGACGCGCTGCCCTCCAACAAGAAATGACAGGAAGCGGCATCAACCGTTGAGCGCGGAGCCCATGAGGTCGGCAAAGTTGTCGGAGTAGAAGCGCTGCCGGTCTGGCTCACCGGTGCCGGCGGCGTCGAGGCTGCGCTCGAAGCGGGCGATCGGGTTCCGGCCCCCCTCCACGTGCGGGTAGTCAGAGGAGAACAGGCAGACGTCGGGGCCCGAGTTGTCGATGATCCAGCCCACGTCCTCGGTCGGGTAGGGCGTGGCCCGCACCTGCCGGAGCACGTACTCGCTGGGGCGGAGCGAGAGGTTCTGGAGCCGCGCCTCGTTCTTGGAGAAGGCGTCCTGCGCCGAGTCAAGCATCCGCATCCAGCCCGGCAGCCACGACGCCCCCTGCTCGATCACCCCGAACTTGAGGTCAGCGAACCGCTCCATGACCCCGTCGATGATCATCGTGGCGAGCGTCTGCATCACCGGGTATGGAATCGCCATGTAGTCGACGGACCGAAAGTTCTCCTCGCCCCCGTGGAAGTCGGGAATGGGTGGGAGCCCGTTCTCGAAGTAGTTGGGGTCGAGCAGCTCGCCACCCCCACCCACATGGAAGATGATCGGGAGGCCCGCCTCCTGGACCTGCGCCCACACCGGATCGAGGGCAACGTGGGAGGGCGAGTGGCCACTCGGGCACGCCGATGCGATCATCAGGCCCTTGCACCCGAGCTCGATGGCCTCAGCCGCAAATGCCCGAGCTCGATCGAAGTCGGCAAGGGGCACGTAGCCCACCGGGAACAGTCGCTTCGGATCGACTGAGCAGAAGTCGACCACGAACCGGTTGTGGGCCCGGGCGATTCCGTACGCCAGGTCGAGGTCGTCGCCGCGCTCGGCCGAACACAGGTACTTGTTGCCGAAGGTGTTGAACACAAGCTGGCTCGTGAAGCCGAGCAGGTCGAGGGCCGCGGGCCGGTCCTCCTTGATGAACGACCCCGTCGCCTTCCAGTTCTTGCGCAGCATGATCTCGTCGGCGTCGCGGCTGCGGAACTCCGGGTCGGAGTGCTTGGCCCGGAAGTGCTCGATGAGGTCGTCCTCGCCGGGTGCCGTCGTGGCCGTGTACAGGGGTCGCATGCGGTCTCGGACCGCGGGGTCGGCGAAGGGGAGCCACGAGTCAGGTTCCTCCATGACGTGCGAGTCGGCGTCGTGGATCAGCCGACCGGATACGAGGGCGTCCGCGTAGGTCATGACCAAAGTCTGCCCCGACGCCGCCGGGGGCCACCACCGCCAGGGGCGCACCGGGTGGGCGGTACAGTCGGTTCCCACCCCCGGGGGAAGGGACGCATGGCATCCGAGAGGGCGCCCACGGCGGGCGAGCACGGCGACCACCTGCGCAAGCTGATCGACGCCGCTCCCTTCGCCATCATGGAGGTGGCGCTCGACCGCACCGTCCTGGTGTGGAACCACGCGGCGGAGGAACTCTTCGGCTGGACGGCCGACGAGGTCCTCGGCGGGCCCCTGCCCACCACCGGCGACGACATCGCCCGCGAGCAAGACGACCTGGCGGACGTCATCCTCGGCGGCAACACCGTCGACCGGGTGATCCTGCGCCGGCGGCGCAAGGACGGTCGGGAGGTCGTGATCTGGGGTGCCGCCGCTCCCGTCTTCAATGCGGCCGGCGAGGTCACCTCCGTCATCGCCATCGGCACCGACGTGACCGACCAACTCCGGCTCCAGACCGAGCTGCTCCAGGGGCAGCGCATGGAAGCGGTGGGGCGCCTCGCCGGGGGCGTCGCCCACGACTTCAACAACCTGCTCACAGCCATCCTGGGGAACGTCGAGTTCCTGCTGGAAGACATCC
Source organism: Actinomycetota bacterium (assembly GCA_016179865.1). Lineage (GTDB taxonomy): Bacteria > Actinomycetota > Acidimicrobiia > IMCC26256 > JACPCJ01 > JACPCJ01. Next base: position 35,366 of record JACPCJ010000101.1, read on the forward strand.
ACGACCCGAGCCAGCGGGAGGACCTCGAAGCCATCCGGATGGCGGCGAGGCGGGGCTCGGCGCTCACCGAGCAGCTCCTGGCCGTGGGTCGGCGCCAGCTCGTCCAGCCCGAGGTCGTCGACGTCAACGAGGTCGCGCTGGCCATGCGCCCGGTCCTCCGGCGGCTGTTCCGCGAAGACGTGCGCGTGTCCGTGAAAGGGGCCTCGGAGCTGTCGGCGGTCGAGGCCGACCCTGCCCAGCTCGAGCAGGTGCTGCTGAACCTGGCCGTCAACGCCCGCGACGCCATGCCCGCGGGCGGCGAGTTGTCGATCAAGGTCGACAACGTGGAAATCGGCCCTGGCGAGGACCACCCCGGCGGCATTCCGCCCGGGCCCTACATTCGGGTCGTCGTACAGGACACGGGGACGGGCATGGACGCGGCAACCCTCACCCATGCCTTCGACCCCTTCTTCACCACCAAGCCCCCGGGCGCCGGCACCGGCCTCGGTCTGGCGGCCGTGTACGGCATCGTCATCCAGGCTGGCGGTCACATCGCCGCTCAGAGCACGCCCGGTGCGGGAACCACCTTCGAGATCCACCTCCCCCGGCGCACCGAGGCCCCGGGACCCTCGGCGCCCGCGCAGGTCGCCGGCGCCGAGGGCGCGGGCGAGCGGGTGCTGCTGGTGGAAGACGACGACGCCGTGCGCGCCGTGTGCGAACAGGTGCTACGGCGCGCCGGGTATGCGGTGCTGGTGGCGTCGCGGGCCTACGAGGCGCTCACCGTGGCCCGGAGTGCGAGTGCGCCGCTCGACCTGCTGGTTTCCGACGTCGTCCTGCCCGGGATGGACGGCATAGAGCTGGCGTCGATCCTGAGCGAGGAGCAAGCGGGGCTGCGCGTGCTCCTCGTGTCGGGGTATGCCGAACGGCTTTCGGTTGACGGGCTCCCCGAAGGGGTTGATGCCGAGGTACTCGGCAAGCCGTTCTCCCCCGACGACCTGAAGCGCCGGGTGCGGGCGATCCTCGACCGATAGTTCTAGGGGTCGAAGCGGTAGCCCACCCCGCGGACGGTCACCAGGTGCCGGGGGCGGGCGGCGTCGGTCTCGAGCTTGGCCCGCAGGCGGCGGATGTGCTCGGTCACGGTGGCGGCGTCCTGATAGTCCGGCGACGAGCCCCAGGCCCACCGGAGCAGCTCCTCGCGGGAGCACGCCCGACCGGTCCGCTCGGCGAGCACAATCAGGAGCTCGTATTCCTGCGGAGTGAGCGGGACCCGCTGGCCGCCGAGACGCACCTCGTGGGCGCGCCGGTCGATCTCGAGATCGTCGAACGCCAGCGTCTCGGCACTCGGGGGGCCCGCCGCCCGGCGGAGCACGGCGTGGGCGCGGGCCACGAGTTCGCGGGGCGAGAAGGGCTTCACGACGTAGTCGTCGGCCCCCGACGTGAGCCCGAGCACCCGGTCGCCCTCGGCGCCCCGTCCACTGACGATGATCGTCGGCACCTCGGTGAGCTCTCGGAGCTGCGTGAGCACGTCGAGCCCGTCGGCGTCGGGAAGCCGGAGATCGAGAATCATCAGGTGGTACTCGCCCGAGCCGATGGCCAAGCGGGCGCCGGCGGCGTCTGGTACCGAGATCACCTCGAAGCCCTCGCGCTCGAGGGCACGGGCGATCAGACGCTGGACCGGTTCGTCGTCTTCAACCACGAGGACCCGCTGGTGCAGGACCCCCGTGCGGGCTTCCGCAGTCATGACCATCTCTCCCCTCGCTTCCCCATGTGGCGTTGGATGGATGGCGATGCCCACGATAGAGGACGCGAGCTGATCATGGAGCGGTCAGCCTGGTCGCGTTGTCGGCTCGTAGAGCTTTCCGCTGAAAGGCGCGCCCGCAGACTTGCCCCGAATCGCCCGATCCTGCTTCCCGCTCAGGAGGCCGCTCGGGCCTACTTCCCGCTCAGCAGGCCGCTCGGGCCTGGCTCAGGCCACGGACCGGGAGGGGTCGGGCAACGGCGCCACGAGGGCGGCGATGGCCCGGTAGGCGGCCTCGGCGGGCCCAACCTCGTCAGGCCGCAGGAGGTTGGCCATGATCCGAAGCGACCACTCCATGAGCGACCGGCTCTGCATCCCCACCCGCGTCAACTCCCGCATGAGCGCGGGGCGGCCGATGAGGCGGGCGAAGAGGCGCGCCACCCTGAAGTAGAGGGCGTACTCGCCGTCGAGCCACTGGTGGTAGCCGCGGAGGGGCAGAGCGTTCCCCGTCGTGAGCGCCTCGTGGATGCACTCGGCGGCCGCTCGCCCGGTCTCGTACGCGTAGTCGATGCCCTCGCCGTTGAACGGGTTCACCGACCCCGAGGCGTCACCCACCACGAGGAAGTTGGGGCCCACCTTGGGTGAGACCGAACCCGCCATCGGGAGCCGGCCGCCCGTGGGCGGCCCCGTGGCGGCCGCGGGGGTCACCTCCCAATGGGCGGGGAGGGTGGCGGCGAACTCCTCGATGAGGTGCGACGTGTTCACCTGCTTCCAGTCCCGGAAGGTCGACAGCAACCCGACGCCGACGTTGATGGTGCCGTCGCCGACCGGGAACACCCAGCCGTAGCCGGGAAGCGACTTTCCGGCTCGGTCTCGCAGGTCGAGACAGCTCTCGATCCAGGGATCGTCGTGCAACGGGCTCTCGTAGTACCCGCGGATGGCCATCCCCTGGGGGAAGGCCTTGTTGCGGGCGGTGCCGAGTTGGCGCCCGAAGCGAGACAGCGATCCGTCGGCGATCACCACGTAGCGAGCCGACACGTCCTCTTCGGTCTGCCCTCCTTCTCGGGTGCCGTTGTCGCGGCGGACCAGGGTCGCGCCCCGGAGCAAGCCCGACTCCAGGACCGGCGCCGTGGCCTCCACCCCCTGCCACAGGGTGGCGCCGGCCTTGACGGCCTGGTTGGCCACCAGGTCGTCGAGTTCCCGCCGGCGGACGACGAAGCCGTGGTCGGGGAAGTCGGGGTGCTCGGGCCAACGCATCTCGAGGGTGACGCCGTGGGCGATGGCCCGGAGCCCGTCGTAGCGGTGGTAGTCGTGGAGCCGCTCCCCAAGCCCCATGTCGTTGAGCTGTCGGACGGCACGAGGAGTGAGGCCGTCGCCGCACGTCTTCTCGCGCGGGAATTGCTTCTTCTCGACCATGAGGACGTCATGGCCGAGGGAGGCGAGCCAGTAGGCGGCGGCGGCGCCGGCCGGGCCTGCGCCCACGACGAGCACGTCTCGCCTGCCATTCTGAGCCGCCATCGCCTCCATGATCGCGGGACCTCAGCCGGTATGCCCATCGACGCGCCGCGTGGTAGGAAACGCACATTGGGACCGCCCCCCGAACTGACCTCGCCGGCGTCGGGGGCGGTAGGCTTTGTGAGCGGATTCACGAGGCCCTTCCAGGGCCCTTGAAGGTAGGCAGGAGAGCATTTTCGTGCGGGTGCACAAGGCGATTGTGGGGGCCACGCTCGGAGGGCTCGTCACCGTGGTCGGTGTCGTCCTCGGCTACCACGTCATCGTTCAGGGCAACTCATACGCCGGCGCCGAGCGGCTCATCTACTCCTCGCTGCTCCAGATCGTCGTGATGCTCGTCGTCATGGGGATGATCACCCGCCCCCGCCCAGCCACACCACTCACGTGGTCGCGGGCCATGCTGGGAGCGGTCGTCGTCTCCGGCCTGTCGCTCCTTGCCCTGGGGACCGTCCCCAACGAGTTCCTGAACTTCGCTGGCTCGGAGCTGCACTGGGATCGACGCGACCTCGTCATGTTCAACTTGCCCGACGCGATCGTCCCGTTCGACATTTCGCGCCAGGCGATTCGCGACATCCTCGTTGCAGGGCTCTACACGAACAGCTTCGCCGCCTTTCTCGCCATGTGGTTGCTGTGGCAACGCCGTTACGAGATGGCCGAGCAGCGGGCGGCCGCCAACGAAGCCCCGGCTGAGGCCGCCGCCGTCCCCGCCGGCACGTCGGCCTACGGGCGGCCTCTGTCGAAGCAGGCCGGGGCGTAGGGAGGGGGACATGGCCAAGACCGACGCCAACCCGCCCATGCCGCTGTTCTCCTCGTCGTATCTCCTCGCCGAGGTCGACACCGCCACCCTCGGCCAGGCGGTGAAGCCGAAGCAGTTTCTCCACATCGACCAGCAGGAATGCATTCTCTGTGAGGGGTGCGTCGACATCTGCCCGTGGAAATGCATCCACATGCTGTCGGTCGGAGCCATCGACGACGCCGTCAACACCGACACCCCCGGCGACGATCCCGCCGACCAGGTCGTGTTCATCGTCGACGAGGACGTCTGCACCCGCTGCGCCCTCTGCGTTGACCGGTGCCCCACCGGCGTCATTGTTCTCGGCAAGGCCCAGGCGGGCGCGAGTGGCGACCCCCACGGGCGTGACCAGTCGCACGGCTACGCGTACGGGATGAGGTTCTAGGAATGGCCAACGGCAACGGTCAGGGGACGAACGGCCAGGCGGGGATCGGCGCCAAGGTCGCCGAGGGCGTCCGCGAGGGCCTCACCAAGTCGCGGAATTCCCTCCAGGGAAGCCAGCTCTGGTCGTCGATCTTCCGACCCGGCTCATTCCTCCGCCAGGGCTACAGCGACAGCCCCCGGAACCGCTCCTACGTGATCATGAACAACGTGCTGTACCACCTTCACCCCGTGAAGGTGAAGCGGCACGCGGTCAAGGTCTCGTACACCCTCTGCCTCGGCGGGCTTTCGTTCTTCCTCTTCATCCTTCTCACCGTGACCGGCATCTTCCTCATGTTCTTCTACCGGCCGACGGCGGCCCAGGCCTGGAACGACATCAAGACCCTCGAGACGGCCGTCACCTTCGGCTCCCTCGTGCGCAACATGCACCGGTGGGGCGCTCACCTCATGGTGATCTCGGTCTTCCTGCACATGAGCCGGGTCTTCTACCACGGCGCGTACAAGCCGCCGCGGGAGTTCAACTGGGTGATCGGGGTGGTGCTCCTCCTGCTCACACTCCTCCTGTCGTTCACCGGCTATCTCCTCCCGTGGGACCAGCTCGCACTCTGGGCTGTCACCGTCGGCACCAACATGGGCGGCTTCACGCCCGTCTTTGGCGACGAGGTCAAGTTCGTGCTGCTGGGGTCGAAGGAGATCAGCTCCGACACCCTGCTCCGGTGGTACGTGCTGCATGTGCTCTTCTTCCCGTTCATCATCGTGATCTTCATGGCCGTCCATTTCTGGCGAGTCAGAAAGGACGGCGGGATCAGTGGACCGTTGTAGGAGCGCGCGATGACGGAAGTCCCCGAACATCTGCTCCGGCGCTCTCGGGAGCGCAGGAAGGCCCTCGGCCTCCCCGTCGAGGGCGACGAGGGCGGGGCCGCGACCGAAGCCCAATCCACCGAGGGCGAGGCACCGGCGGCCCCCGCGGAGGCCGGTGAGGCCGCGCCTTCCCCCACCGAGGCCCCCACCGAGGCCCCCACCGAGGCCCCCACCGAGGC
>JACPCJ010000042.1 GCA_016179865.1 Actinomycetota bacterium
GCCCATGGCGTGGCGGAACATGCACCGGAGGGGAAACCCGAGGGATTGAGCCCGCCCGACCTACCGGCGATCGCGGAGCCAGCGGCCTACCTCACCTCTCCCCGGCAATGTGCAGGGCAAAGAAGCAAAGTTCGGCAGGGGGGTGGGGCGCGTCGTTCAGGAACGGGGCGTGAGTGACGTCAGCGTGATCTCGTACTCCTCGTGGTAGTGCGCGGCTCCGAGAGGGCTGTCGGCCTCGGTGTCGACGGTGCTGACCCGGCGGAGGGCCAGGCCGGTGCGGGCGTCGAGCCACATCTCCTCCGACTGCGTGCCCCGCACCGACCCTGAAACCGTGCTGGTACCGCGCCCGTGCAGCGCTTCGACTTGTGTGCCGCCGACGGTCAGCGTCTGGATATCGATGAACGTCGAGCTGATGCGGATGGTCGATGTGGCGTCGGAGCAGCGCGCTTCCCACGTCTGGCCGAGCGCAGCCCGTGGAGGGTGGACCACGACGCCCTCGCACTCGTAGTCGCGCCGGTCGGGTTGGCCGAAGAACTCGTGATACGAGGCGAGCGAGTGCATGACCTCACCCCGTTCGTCCAGGCAGGTGCGCCGTTCGTCCCAGCGTTCGGCGAGGGCATCCCAGCGGGAGGCGACCCCGCAGCCGGTCGCCGTGACGGTGATGGTGGTCTGGGCGGGGTACGTGTGGGTGGTACCGCCCAGCACGTCCACCTGTTCCTCGCCCTCGGTGGCGTAGAGGTACACGCCGGGCTCGGGGAGGGTGAGCTCGGCCTCCGGGGCTGCGGGTGGGGTGGCTGGGGAGGCGTCGTGGACGACGCTCGGGTTCTCGACCCTTCCCAGATCGTTCGCCGCCGGTCCCGAATTCCCCGCCCCTCCGTTGCCGGTCCGGCCTTCTGCTTCGAGGGGAACGGGGACACCGGCTGCCTCTCCCGTCGAGGGGGCCGTCGCCCGGAAGCGTTCGAGCGCCTCCGAGACCGGGATCACCGTGGCCGAGTCCTGCGAGTGAAGGTACAGAAATCCGGCGTCGAGGGAGAGCAGGGTGACGCAGGCGATGGCGACCGCGACGCGAGCGCCTCGCCGGTGCGCGAGGCGAAATAGTCGAGATGTGGATAGATAATAATTATTATCTCGCATGTCACAAAGTATGCTGCTGTGGGGAGCAGAGCGCAAGCGTGAGCGCACGCGGGCACGAGGAGGGTGAGGGCGTGACGATCGAGGTCGGGAACCTGGTCCGCTTGACGCCGGAAGCGCGTCGGGAGCAGACGCGCCGGTGCCTTCTCGACGCCGCCCAGGCGGTGTTCGCTGCCCGCGGCTATCGGGGGGCCTCTCTCTCCGAGATCGCCGAAGCCGCCGGCTTTACCACGGGTGCGATCTACTCGAACTTCGGCGGCAAGGAAGACCTGTTCCTGGCCGTCGTCGAGCGCCGCCGGGCGGCCATGCTCGAGGAGTTCTTCGCCGCCGCCGGAGCCGAACCCGAAGCCCGTGTCGAGGCCATCGCCGAGGTTTCGCGCCGGCTTTCGCCCACGGCGTCGGAGTGGGCGCTCTGGGAGGAGTTCTTCCTCTATTCCTTGCGGACACCCGGCGCCAGAGCGACCCTGGTGTCAGATTCCGACGCCTTCACGTCCGCCCTCGTCGCCATGGTGGAGGAGCAATGCGAGGGCCTCGGCGTTGTCCCTCCGATTCCCGTCGAGGCACTCGCCCGGTTGTACATGGCGATCTTTGACGGCTTGGCGCGCCAGGCGGTCCTCCAGCCTGAGGCCGTCGAGGACGATCTGTTCGCCACGACGGTGACCTTCATCGGGGAGGCCGTCGCCGCTCTGGGTCGTCCCAGAACGGCTGCGAAGCCCCGGGCCACGAAATCTCCGCGCTGACCCGTTGGAGTGATGGAAAACTGGCGCCAACGCCGGGCGCTCCCATGGCTCACCCGCCCTTCCGTTCGCGCCGGCGCCAGTATCGCAGGACCGTCCTGCCGTCGGGGCCATCGCGGGGAACTGCGAATCGATTCCGTGCCTTGCTTCTCTACCCGGCAATGCGATGGGTAGAGAAGCAAAGTACGGAGGGGGGCGGCGTCAGCGGCTGAGGATGACGACGCAGGCGTTGGCGCCTCGACCGATGGTGTGGCTGAGGCCCACCCGGGCCCCCTCGACCTGCCTCGCCCCACACTCACCCCGGAGCTGGCGCACCACCTCCACCACCTGACCGAGCGCTGAGGCCCCGAGGGGTTCGCCCTTCGAGAGCAGCCCTCCGGACGGATTCACCGGGAGCCGGCCGCCGAGGGCGAAGTGGCCTCCGGCCAGAATCTTCGGCTGCTCGCCCGGTTCGCAGAGCCCGAGCTCCTGCCACGACAGGAGTTCGCGAGCCGCGTCGGTGTCCTGGCACTCGACGACGTCGAGGTCCGCCGGGGCGATCCCCGCCCGTTCGTAGGCCTCGGCGGCAGCGAGCGCGCTCGGCGGCGTGACGCCCTCATCGTCACCGGCCATGGGTGTGGCCTCCGAGAGAACGCTTCCTGGCAGGTGGGACCGCAGCACGGCCGAGCGCAGCCGGACGCCGCCCTCGCCTGCCCGCAGTACCACGGCCGCCGCCCCTTCGTTCGGCGAGCAGAGCATGAACAGGTGCAGCGGATCGCACACCAGCCGCGACTCGAGCACCTCGGCGATCGAAACCTTTTTGCGGAACATGGCGTCGGGGTTTTCGACGCCATGGCGCCGGTTCTTCACGACGACCGCGGCCAGGTCTTCCTTGGTGATGCCGGTGTCGATCATGAGCCGTCGGGCCCGTAGGGCGAAGTAGGCGGGAGCCGGCGTGAGCCCCGCTTGCTCCTGCCATGGGTCAAAGAACGACGATCTGATGACGCCCTTGGGCATCTTCTCGATCCCAAACACCAGGACCGACTCGAAGCGCCCGGCGGCGAGGGCGACAGCGGCGAGCTCGAGTGCTGCACCACCGCTGGCGCACCCCGCTTCGACGTCCACGATGGGCGGCCCGGTCAGCCCGAGGGCGCCGAGCACCTTGTGACCCGACGCCACGCCGCCGTAGGCGGTCCCACAAAACGCTGCGTCAATCGGAGGGTGTCCGGCCTCGGCCAGCGCTGCCCGCACGGCCTCCACGCCGATCGTCGTGACGTCCTTGTCGAAGCGCCCGAACGGGTGCATGCCAACGCCGGCGATCTGCACGCCCACGTCAGCCATCACCCCTCACCGGCACTGGGCGCAAACGCCCAAGTCACGACGGCTCGGCCGTCCTCGTCGGTGCCGATCTCTTCAGGCACGACCCGCATCGGCTGACCCTTGCTCAGCGCTCCGGGATCGGGCTCCGTCAACCGTCCGACCACCCGCAGCCCGTTCTCGAGCTCGACGACGCCGAAGCCGTATGGCGCCGGCCCCGAATATCCGGGGGGTGCGGCGTTCACCGCCGTCCACGACCAGAGCCGGCCCTGTTCGGGGAGAGTGACCTCCTCGACGTCGTCGGCACCGGTGTACGGGCACACGGGGGCGGAGGGGAAGTGGAATCGCCCTGACGACGGGCTGTAGCCCCCGACGAGGCGCAGGGTGCCGCCGTCGAGTTCGAACAGGCCAGGATGGACGGGGACGCGGGCCATGCCAGGGTCAGGGCCTCACCACGCGAACCTCGATGGGAGCCGTTCGCCCCCGCACCTCGACGGTGCGTGCCAGCGCGTCGGGGAACCGGTCGGCGACCTCGACGAACACCTCGGCGCTGAGGATCACCTCGCCGTCGGCGGCGTGCTCCTGGAGCCGGGCCGACGTGTTCACCGTGTCGCCAAGCGCCGTGAAGTCGACGACGCCGTCGGCTCCCACGTTGCCGACGAACGCGTCGCCGGCGTGCGCGGCGACCCCAGCCGGGAGGGCGACGGCGCGGGCGAGGTCGACGGCGGCGAGCGCGGTGCGGCGCCGGTACTCGGGGCCGGCGATGCCGCGAACGAACAGCGCCATGACCTCGTCCCCGAGGAGCTTGTCGATCACGGCGTCGTGGTCGAGGAGCACCGCGGTCGCCGTCTTGTAGAACTCGGTCATCGCACCGGCGAATGCAGTGGCCGACATGTCCTCGCCCATCTCCGTCGAACCGCGCACGTCCACGAAGAGCACGCCGACGTCCACCTCGGCCCCGCCCGGGGGCAGGCCGTCGCAGCAGCGCGAGCACACATTGGGGTTCTTCTTCGAGGGTCGGAAGCCGGCCAGAGCGAAGACCTTCCCGCCGAAACCGCCGAAGGGGTTGGCGCAGATCTTGCAGCGCGGAGCCGATGGGACCTTGCCGAAGACGGACCGCGCAATGCGGGTCTTGCGGTGGCCCTCGACGAGCGTCTCGCGCCACGCCTCGGATTCCTCGAACCCGTGGCTCCCCGTTCCCTCCACGGCGCCCACGGTAGGCGCGCCATCGGCGCGTGCGCCGGGTGACCGGAAGCCGGGTGTCAGATCCCGAGCCGGTGGAGGATCCGGCGAGGGGCGTCGAGCAGCCGGCTGGCGGCGATGACGGCGACGTTGGGCCGGGAAAAGTCGTCGGCACCGAGGGTGGCCGCGTAGATGATCTGCTCAAGAGACGGGGGCCCGACGGCCAGGTTGCCCCGGACGCGCTCGATCCCGCCCGCCTGACCACTGGAGGCGAGGTAGGCGGCGACCATCGCCCCCGTCCGCCCCACCCCGGCGCCGCAGTGCACGAAGACCGGGCCTTTGGCACCGCGCACGATGCCGAGGAAGGCTCGGACCTGGTCCTCAGTCGGCGTCTGGCCGTCTCGCACCGCAATGCGGCGGTAGGAGACGCCTCGGGCGGCCAGAAGTTCGCGTGGCACCTCGAGGCCGTCCTCGGCGCGGAGGTCGACGATGGCGACGGCTCCCGCACTGGCGAGCGCCTCATACCCGGCCCTGGTCGGCGCCCCGCCGCGCCACACCGAACCGTCGACGATCTGGAAGTTCTTGACCCCGGCGATCTTCGTCGCCCCGGCCCCCGAGCCTGCCCAAGTGCTCAACGCCAGGATGGCGAGGTTGCCGACGACGAGGAAGCCGGCCAGCGCGAGCAGGCTCGTCCGTAGCACGCGTCGCAGGATCGCGCGCCATGAGGGCCCGGCGTCGAGCAGCCCGGCCGCGCCCGCGTAGCTCCCCGTGAACGAGATCGAGGCCACGGTGTTGCATCGGCGCCGCTCAACCGCCGATTGAGCACGCCTCCCCCGTTCCGGCCCCGCGGCGGGGGTCGCCGGAGGAGTGGGGCGTAGGATCGCATTCGTGGCTGACCCGGCTCGCTTCGCCGACCTCGCCCTTCCCTACATGGGCCAGCTGTACTCGGCGGCGCTCCGGATGACCCGGAACCCGGCGGACGCGGAAGACCTCGTGCAAGAGACATACCTGCGCGCCTATCGCGGCTTCGGCGGCTTCGAGGAGGGAACGAACCTGAAGGCGTGGCTCTACAAGATCCTGACCAACGCCTTCATCAACGAGTACCGGAAGGCCAAGCGCCGACCCGACGAGGTGGGGTTCGACGACGTCGAAGACCTGTACCTGTACCGACGGCTCGGCCCCCACGAGGCCTCAAGGGCCGGGGGGAGTCCCGAAGCGCAGATCCTCGAAGGCATCCCCGAAGCGGAAGTCAAGGAAGCCCTGGAATCGCTGCCCGAGCAGTTCCGCTTGGCCGTGATCCTCGCCGACGTCGAGGGCTTCCACTACAAGGAGATCGCCGAGATTCTCGACATCCCGATCGGAACGGTCATGAGCCGCCTCCATCGGGGAAGAAAGCTGCTCCAGAAGGCGTTGTGGGACTTCGCAGAGGCGCGGGGGCTCGTGCCCGCGGCCACCGGAAAGCCAGCCTGAGCACTGCCGGACACGACCTTTGTGACCTGACCTGAGGGAACGGGAGGAATCGGGAGCCGATGGACTGCATCCGGGTGAGCCAGAACCTCGACGACTATCTCGACGGGGAGCTGGGACGGATCCGCCAGCACGCCGTGGCCCGGCATCTCTATGCCTGCGCGGCCTGCTCGGCGGGCTTCACCTTCGAGGTTCAGGTCCGTCAATTGCTCTGGCAGAAATGCCGCGACGAGCCGCCCGAAGGCCTCCGAGACCGGATCCTCGAGGCGTTGGCCGTGATCGATCCGACCGCCCTCCCGCCGAACGCCTTTCCGGGCCCGCTCCCCGGGCCCTTCGACGCCGGCCGGGATGACGGTTTGGAGTCGGGCCACTGACGCTCCCCCGATCTACGATCCTCCGCACCCGTACCCCACGAGTTTTCGAGTCTTCCTGAGCCGGAGCGACCAGTGCGCAGATTCCAGCCCCCTGTGATGATCCGAACCGCCCTCGTCGCGGCCGTTCTTGTTCTTGCCACGGCCACGGCCGGCCCGGCCGTGGCGGCGGAGACGGTCGTCGGCGCGGCCCGGCCCTGGCACTACTGGATCGCCCCCTTCCTTCTCGGCGGGGGCGTCCTCCTCCTGGCCGTATTTGGCGTCGGGTACTACGTCCGGGTCATGGGCGGGCGAGGCCGGCGCTGACGAGATGACCGAGGCGCCCAGCACGGGCGAGGGCGAGGGCGAGGGCGACCCGGCGCCCGACCCCGTCGACTGGGGCTTTGCCGAGCGGGTAGCCCACCGAGTGGCGGGCCACGACCCCCTTGCCGACTCCTACCACCGGTCGTCGCTCGAGGCCGACTTCGTCGAGGCAACGGCTCGGGCGGGTGATCTGGTCGCCCAGTTCACGGGCCTCGCGTTGGCTGAAGGCGTGACGGCGACCGGGCGGGTGGTTGACCGGCGAGAGTGGGTCACCCTCAACCTCGGTTCGTTCCGCCGGATCCTGGCACCCGTCGCCGAGCGCTTCGGGGGGCGGATGGCCACCAGCCCCGTCGCCTCCGTCGGGCGCCGCGTGGCGGGCGCCGAGGCCGGTGTCCTTCTCGGCTGGTTCGGGCGCCGGGTCCTCGGCCAGTACGACCTGCTCGGCGGCGACGGCGCCGCGGGCGACGCTGGGGACGCGGGCGCCGTCTACTACGTGGGCCCGAATGTGCTGTCGCTGGAGAAGCGCTTCGGCTTTCGGCCCCGGGCCTTCCGGCTCTGGATCGCACTCCACGAGGTCACGCACCTCGTGCAGTTCACGGGCATCCCGTGGATGCGCGACCACTTCCTCTCGCTGGTCGACGAGTCGCTTCGCCTGCTTGACCCCGACCCGAAGCGCATTTCCCGGGCGATCTCATTCGCCATCGAGGAGCTCCGCGCCGGCCGCAACCCCCTGGATGGCGGTGGTCTCATCACGCTCTTCGCCACCGAGGAGCAGCGAGAGGTCCTGGGCCGCATCCAGGCCCTCATGTCGCTCCTCGAGGGACACGGCAACTTCGTGATGGATCGCCTGGGTGCCGAGCACGTCGAGGGGAAGGACCACATGGCCACCGTTCTGCGTGAGCGGCGCAACGTCCGTGGCGTGGCGCGCCAGGTGCAACGGGCCGTGGGGCTGGAGATGAAGCTCCGGCAATACTCGGTGGGCGAGGGTTTTTTCGACGCCGTGGAGCGCGAGGCGGGACGCGATGCCATCTCCGCTCTGTGGAACGGCCCCGACTCGCTCCCGACTCTCGACGAACTGCGCAATCCCGCCCGGTGGGTGTCCCGGGCGCAGGCGGCTTGACCGCCCCACCCCACCCCGCCTCACCTGACCGGCGACCTATTCTCACGCTTGTGCCAACGGTGCTCGTCGTCGACGACGAACCCGACATTCTCGAGATCCTCCAGATCACCCTGGAAAGCGCAGGTCACCGGGTCGTCACCGCGGCGGACGGGGCCCAGGCGCTCGCCGCCGTGGAAAAAGAGATCCCCGACGCCATCCTGCTCGACGTCGGGATGCCCAACGTCGACGGCTGGCAGGTCCTCGAGCAGATCAAGGCCAGCGTGGCGCCCGAGCTGGCCGCCGTTCCCGTCATCATGGTGACGGCGTGGGCGAGTGACGAGGATCGTCTCCGGGGAGGCATCGAGGGCGCCGTCGAATACGTCAGAAAGCCCTTTGACCCCAGCCGGGTCGTGAGCATCCTCGACGAGCTGCTGGCGCCGGGGGCGCCGCCCGAGCCGGAACTGCGAAAGCACGTCCAGCAGTCGTCGCTTGAGCGCCTGGCCCGGATGGAGCGCGGGCTCGCGGGCGACACCGCTGACGGCCCGCGGGGCCACCTCACGCGCCTCGAC
>JACPCJ010000043.1 GCA_016179865.1 Actinomycetota bacterium
CACGCAGTAATGCCGACGGACATGAAGACACTGGACCGCGATCTCACCGACGAGTTCGGGCCGCGCTTCGACGACGACCCCGAGGACGTCCGGCGCGCCCGGCGCGCCGAGCGCACCTCGGACTCGGTTCGGGCGCTGCTCGACGCCATCGGTCAGTACGCCCTGCTCACTGCGGAGCAGGAGGTTGAGCTGGCCAAACGCATCGAGCAGGGTGACGAGGACGCCAAGCAGGCCATGATCAACGCCAACCTGCGCCTCGTGGTCTTCGTCGCCAAGCGGTACCAGGGCAAGGGCCTCGCCCTCCTCGACCTGTTCCAGGAGGGGGTCTTCGGCCTCGTGCGGGCCACCGAGAAGTTCGACTGGCGCAAGGGCTTCAAGTTCTCCACCTACGCCACCTGGTGGATCCGCCAGGCCATCCAGCGGGGCCTGCACAACCACGCCCGCACCATCCGGCTTCCGGTCCAGCTTGCCGACCTCGAGCCCCGGGTCGAGCGCGTGTATCGCGAGCTCATGGAGGAGTTCGGCCGTGAGCCCACGCGCGAGGAGCTGGCCCACTGGTCGGGCGCCTCGCCGGCCGAGCTGGAGCGGCTGTCGGAGGCGGCGCGGGCGGTGGTCAGCCTCGACCGTCCGGTGGGCGAGGGCGAGGACTCGACGCTCGGCGACCTCGTGGGCGGCTACCTGCCCGGGTTCGAGGACGAGGTCGAGACCGACGCCAGCCGGTCCGAGCTCCGCACCATCGTGTCCCGGCTGCCCGACGACGAACGTGACGTCATCACGCTCCGCTACGGCCTCGAGCGGGGCGAGCCCATGGCGGTGTCCAACGTCGCCCGGGAGCTGCGCATGAGCCCCAAGCGGGTCCGGCGCCACGAGGCCGACGCCCTCGAGAAGCTCGGCGGTCTGCCCGAGATGCAGGAGCTGGCCGAAGCCAGCTGAGCCGTGGGCGCCCACTCACCTGCCCCGAGCCGGGCGCTCAGGAGGGGGCCATGCAGTTCGGGCTCATGTTTGCCAACACCGGCGCCTACGTGGCGCCGGACGCCGCCACCGCGCTGGCGCGGGCGGCCGAGGAGGCTGGGTTCGAGTCGATCTGGACGGTCGAGCACGTGGTGGTCCCGTCCGGGTACGAGTCGCAGTACCCCTACGACCGCTCGGGCCGGATGCCCGGAGGCGCCGACGCTCCCATCCCCGACCCGTTGATCTGGCTGACGTGGGTGGCCGCCGCCACCGAGCGCCTCCGACTCGGGACGGGCATCCTGATCCTTCCCCAGCGCAACCCGGTCGTCCTCGCCAAGGAGTTGGCCACCCTCGACCTCCTGTCCGGTGGGCGCCTGTTGCTCGGGATCGGCGTCGGCTGGCTGCGGGAGGAGTTCGAGGCCCTCGGTGTGCCCTTCGATGGCCGGGGCGCCCGCACCGACGAGTACGTCGCCGCCATGCGTGCCCTGTGGAGAGACGACGACCCTTCGTTCGCGGGTGAGCACGTCCAGTTCACGAGCGCCCGCATGTGGCCGAAGGCGGCTCGCCCGACCGGCGTCCCCATCATCGTGGGGGGCCACACCGAGGCCGCCGCCCGACGGGCCGGTCGGCTCGGGGACGGGTTCTTCCCCGGGCGCACGAGCCCGAAGCGCATCACCGAGCTGCTCGGCGTCATGCGCGCCGCCGCCGCCGACGCCGGGCGTGACGCGGATGCCATCGAGGTGACCGCCGGGGGCGCCCTCGACCTCGACGGGGTGAAGGCCTACGCGGACCTCGGCGTCGACCGGATGATTGTGCCCAACCTGTGGCCGGATCCGGCGGAGTGCCGGGAGGGCCTGCTCCGCTTCGGCGAGGACGTCATCGCCCGGTCCTGACGCCCGAGAGATTTGCCCAAAGAAAAGCCCCGAGCGACCTTCCGGTCCGGCCTTTCGGCCTTTCCTTCGTGCCGCTCGGGACAAACGCATTCAACACCACAACGCCCCGGGGCGCAAGAGATTTCTCGAGGAATTTCGCGCGCTGCCCCGGGGGGGTCAGAATGGGGACATGGCCGAGCGCTCCGACCCCCGCCCCGTCGACGCACCGCTGGAGGAGGCGAAGCCGGAAGCCGACGTCAGCGAACAGGAACTCGAGGTGGCGATCGACGAGCAGGGCGTCGAAGGCCCCGCCGGCCGTCGGCGAGCGAGCTCGCTGGACGCCGAGGTGCCAGAGGCCGATGCCCTCGAGCAGGCGACGCCGACTCGGCCCCTGGGGGCGCCACCGGAGACGGTGCACGGCCACCCGGAGGGCTCAGAAGCCGACCTGCTGGAGCAGGAGCAGGACGTTCCCCTGGACGAGGAGGAAGGGGAGCGCTGACGGGCGCCGTTCCGGGGGCGGTCCGACTGGGCTGTCGCCGTGGCAAGGCGATCCAGCAGAATGCCGTCAGGGCCACCGCTCCCGATATGGCGATCGGCGTGCGCAGCCAGCGCAGGACCGTGCCCGCCGAGGGCACCAGGGCCCAGCGTTTGCCGACGATGTCGGTGGGCTTGGGCCGCCAGAAGTCGGGGCTATCACGGTTGTCGCCTTGGGTCCGGTAGCCCTCGCCGGCCGAGCCGCCGATCACCCGGTGGATGACCAGCGTCCCCGCGCCGTCGTCACCAGCGGGGATCCGGTAGGCGATGACATCCCCGGGCTGGTACCGGTCGTGTCGCTGGGTCACGACGAGGTCGCCGGCGTGAAGCGTGGGTTCCATGCTCTGGCCCACCACGATCACGTAGCCCGCCGGGCCGCCCAGGGCCGCCGGGCGCAACACGACGAGCCCCACCGGGATGAGGCACCCGAGCAGGACGGCGAGAATGATTCGGAGCGGGAGGGCGCGTCGTGTGTCGCCCGCGAGACGGGTGCGGATGCGTCGCCGGATCATCGGTAGGTCACCAGGAGGATCGGGCGCTGGCCACTCGTGGCGTGCTCGCGAGCCGAGAAGGTGCCGGTGATGGCGAGGGCGTTCGACTCGAGGAGGTCACCCACCCGCCACCCGTAGTTGGTGGCGCTCCCGGCGACGAAGGCGGCGACGTCGGAGGTCACGTTCCACTCGAGGGTCACGCCGCTGGTCGTGCCCGTCGAGGCCGACGCCGAGGCGAGGGCGGCGACCGAGGGCTGGTTCCCCCAGGTGACGCCGGTCTCTGTCCACGATCCCGTGATCCGGTAGGCGTCGTACGTGCGGCTCGAGGACGGGGCGGTGGACAGGTAGAGCTTGACGTAGGCCGAAACGACGGTTGCGCTGGCCGGGATCGAGCACGGCGAGAGGTCGAAGTGCACGTGCGTGCGGCGGTTGCCGAGGAGCAGAGACCGCACGTCGACGCTCGTCCCGGTCCCGAAGTTGGTTGTGCTCAGGACCTGATCGACGTAGGCGTCGGCGTCGGGGTTGCGGCTGCACACGTCGGGGGAATCGACGGTGAGCTTCTCGGCGGTGAGGGTCAAGCCCGCCGCCCACGCCGCCGAGCCGGCGAGCAGCCCGGCAACCAGACCGGCGACGACGCCCCGCCGGGTCATGGCCCCGTGACGACGGTGTGGACGGCGGCCACGTTGGTGGCCGCCGGTTGGACCGAGAGGCTGACGGTGACGAGGTTGTCCGCCGTGTCCCCGTCGGTGGCCACGGTGGTGCTGCCAGTCCCGATCTCGGTTCCCGAGCTGTTGGCCAGCTTCACGGTGATGGTCCCTCCCTCGCAGGCCGGGTCGGCGACGCCCCCGACGAGAACGGCGGTGACCACCCCAACGGAGAGCGTGTAGGAGTAGCTGAAGCCGTTGGCGTCGCAGGGGCTGACGGCGACCGATCCGGCCCCGACGCTGCCGGAGGTCAGGCCCCCCAGACTTGCGGCGGAGGCCCCCGTGAGTAGGAGGGCCAACGCCGCGGGGGCGAAGACGACCCGCGCGGCCCGACTCCTCACGGCCGGTCCGCTACGTGACCGACATGTGGACGTTGGCTGCCAGCTCGGCCGAGGGCGCCGTGCTCAAGGTCACGGTGGCCGACGTGGTCGAGATGGTGGCGCTGCCCGAGCCGATCGACGTACCCGACGAGTTGGTGATGGCGACGGCCAGCGTCTTGCCGCTGCACCCCGTCGCGATGCCGGTCACGGCAACGGCCGTGACCTCCAGACGGAGGTCGGTGGCGTCGTACGCCACCGTGTACGTGGCCGTCATGCCGTCGGTGTCACACGACGACACGCTGCCGTCGTCGGCGCCGAGGTTGGCCAAACTCAGGCCTCCGATGCTGGCCGCCATGGCCAACCCGATGGCGAAGACTGACGTGCCGACCGCGAGGCCGAGAACAATGCGACGAACCATTTTGGTCGCTCCTCCCAGGATTTTCCCGAGACCCCCGTCCCGAGACAAACCGCCTGGGATCACTATCGGTGGGTGAGCGGCCACACACCATGGCTATGCCGGGCCATTTTCATTTGGCCCGGGCGGGTTAGCCCATCCGTTGGTTAGCTGGTGGGCGCCTGGTAGCGAGCCGTGCGGCACGACGCCAGGTCGCGATCGTTGCGCGGCGCCGGCCACGTCCACCCGTCGCCGGGAACGTCGCCCGACCCGGTGCACACGTCGATGATCTCCCCCGTTCGCAGGAAGCGGTCCCGCAGCCGGCGGGCGTGAACGTCGGCGCGCGGGTACCCGTGCGGGTCGGGGCCGACCACGCCGGGATCGGGAGGCACGTCGGCGTCGGGTGGCGCCAGGGTGCCCGAATCCCACTCCATGAGCGCGGAGCCGGTGGCCGGGTACGCCAGGGGTGGAAGGAGCTCGTAGGCGTCGGCGGTGGTGTGGAGCGCCGGGGGCGGGACGTGGACCCTGGCGCCGATGGTGCGGGCCTCGACCTCGGCGCTGACGTTCGCGACCTGATGGTCGCCGAAGGCCGCTTCGAGGATCACTTGGTGCTCGGGCGTGCCGGGATAGGGGTTGTCGGTGAGGTGGTGGGCGTACCCGTTGGCCTCGCCGCGGTCCCACAGGATCTGGATGAGGGAATAGAGGATCGTCTCTTCCATCTCGTCGGGGTAGGTCGTGTCGACGATCTGCTCGTAGGGGTCGTAGTCGACGCTGCGCCCGAGGAGGGTCGAGTAGTTCATGCCCGGGACGCCGAGGATCGCCCGCGTCCAGTCTTGGGCGAAGGCAGTCAGCGAACCGCCGATGATCCCGCCCTGCGAGTTGCCCATGTAGACGAGATCCCTGGTGATGAGGGGCGCGCCGTCATGCTGGAACGCCGGGTCGGCGACGAAGCCGTCGGCATGGGTGATGAGCCGCCCCAGCCACAGGAAGTTCAGCATGCCCTGCTGGACGCGGTCGGGGATCTGCTGGAAGTTCGACATGTCGAGGAGGGCGGTGGCCACGCTGGCCACGTCCTCGAAGGCCATCCCCAGCCAGTCGGTGGCGCAGAAGGCGAAGTTGTGGAGGCGCCCCATCCCCGTCTGGGCGCCGGAGTTCACCTCGCTCTGGCTCCCGAGGAGGCCGTGCCCGTAGAGGCTCGGCTTCGCCGGATTGACTGACCCGTCCCCTGCCACCGCGCTCACCGGGATGTTGCAGGTGAACGTCGCCGGCTGCGGTGTGGGCTGGCGCAGGGGAAGGAACCGGCCCTCGGCGGCGGCCTCGGGGTCGTAGAGCATGCGGGCCCCGGTGGTCGGGGTGCTCACCCAGCGCGGCACGTCGAAGGTTCCTTGGATCCGGCGCAGCACGTCGCCCGAGGGGTTCTCGGTCACCGAGGTGATCTCGTAGGCGGGGACGCCGCCGCCAAGCTCGCGGAACGACTCGTCGCGCATGTGGAGCATCCGCTCGGAGAGGTTCTGCTCGCTGGCCACCGTGAAGTCCCAGGCCAGGTAGAGGTGCTTGCGCTTCACTCCCGAGTGCTTGAGGTCCGAGAAGAGGTCTTCCATGTGGGCCCGCCGGCCTTCGAAGGGGCCGACGCCAAAGAGGGAGAGCGGGGTCGGGGCGCGGTCGCGATAGGCGCGGAAGATCCGCTCGGCCTCGATGCCCGACCCGCCGGCCCGGCGCATTCCCTGAAGGGCGACGATGTAGCGGGCGCCTTCGTCCCAGTTGACGGCGGGGCGGATGATCAGGAGCCGGCTCGGCTCGGGGTCGATGGCCTCCGCCTCGTCGGGGACCTCGTCGGGGAGGTTCGCAGCCAGTTCGCGGTAGCCGTCCTCGAACTCGGTCAGCGCCTCGTCGAGTTCGTCGGGCCCTTCGTCCCGCACGACCTCGGGCACGAGGGCGGGCGGGTCCTTGGGGTGCACGGCGGTGCCGTCGACGTTGCCGTCGAGTTCGGCCCACACCGGGTGGCGCTCGCCCGTCTCGGCGTTGATGACGACGACGCCGGACCCCTTTTCCAGCGACGCCTCCAGGTCGGTGATCGGTGGCAGGTGGCTCTGGGCCGGGTCGACCTCGGGCACCTTGACCAGGATGCTCTGGCCGGGGCTGAAGCCGTCGTTGCGGTTCCATTCGGTGGGGTCGATCGGCTTGCCGGCGGCGTTCCGGGGCATCGACGCCACGTGGAAGTTGAGGCGTCGCCCGGTGAGGCTCGTCGGGTCGCGCCGGGTGAAGTGGTCGGAGGGGAACGGGAGCAGGCAGGCGTGGGGGTCGAGGTAGTCGCACCGGTCGGCGGTGGCGGCGTCGAAGGCGAGTCCTGCCGGCTCTGGAGGCCGGTGCGTCCCCGCCGGGCCGAGCGACACGCCGTTGGCGCCGGCGGGCGCGGCCAGGCCCGCCATGAGCGTCATTCCGAGGACGACCGCGCCCAAGCGGCGAGTGCGAGTTCGCATGTGATCCTCCCGTTGCCCTGCCGGCTGCCCAACGAGGGATTCGCCGGAAACGGGAGGGCGGCCTGTTGGCGTCAGCCCGGATTGCAGCCGCGACCTTCGTGCCCAATCACAATCTCGACCTCATTCGCCGGTCGCGTCCGCGCCCAGAGCGGCCGACGGCACCCGGCTGCCGGGTCCGCCCTCGAGTCGCAGGCGGTACTGGGCGATGGCGCGCTCGGCGATCACGTCGGCGGGCTCGCCCGTGAGCTCCTCGCGAGCCCGCAGCCACCGCCACAGGTCGACCCTCACGTCGACCCGATGGGGTCGGCGTGACGTGATGGCGAGGTACACGACGAATACCTCGCCGATGAGGAAGAGGAGGCCTACGAGAATGACGCGCGAGAAGTTGTCGCCGTGGTAGAGGCCGACGTACTCCAGGGCTGGGGGCTTCCCGGCTGCGAACGAGCGCCGCAGGTACACGAA
Organism: Actinomycetota bacterium; assembly: GCA_016179865.1. Classification (GTDB taxonomy): domain Bacteria; phylum Actinomycetota; class Acidimicrobiia; order IMCC26256; family JACPCJ01; genus JACPCJ01. The sequence continues at coordinate 7,209 of JACPCJ010000043.1, forward strand.
GAAGAATCCCGCCGTGTACAGCATGAACGCCGCCAGCGTCATCGTGGCGATGATGCGCCTCGTCCTCATGTGGCCTCCCTTCCCGTCCGCTGTGGAGTCTCCGCCCGAGCCAGGCATTCGACGTCGGCGAGCTCGGCACCCGGGAAGAGCCGGACCGCCTCGTCGGGCGGGGGCAGCTCGCCCAGGGGAGGGAGCGCGGCGAGGCGGTCGAGCCACGAGGGTCGGCGGGAGCCGAGAGCGCCGGCCGTCAGCCAGATCACCGAGCCGGAGCCGAGCAGCGCGGCGGCCATCCAGCCTGCCCCGAAGCCCCACTCCTCGCGTCCGGCCAGCCCGGCAAGGTCGGAGTTGAAGAAGCTGTGGGTGGCGGCCAGGACGGCGGCGGCGCTCGCCCCCGCCAGCAGACCGAGGACGATCGACGCCAGACGCCCGCGAGGAACGTGGCTGATCCGAGCGGGCACCGGCGGCGCACCCCGGACGACGGCCCGGAGGTCGTTGGCTCGCCCCAGGGCGGCGGCGCGAGCGTGGGCGAAGCGGGCGCGGTCGCCGCGGATCGGGAACAGCTTGCGCGCCCCGTCGCTGATGAGCATGGCGATCGAGAGGAGGATTCCGGCCCCCATGAGGCCGGGGACGAACACGCCCTGCTCCGAGCGCCATCGGCCCCTCATGCCGATTCTCCCAGCGTCCGCTCGGTCGAGGCCGAGGCGCCTTCGAGGATGGTGACGACGCCCTCCTCGCCGTCGACGTCGACGATCATCCCGTCGGCAAGCTTGTGCGTGGCGCCGACGGCGTTCAGAACCGCCGGCAGGCCGAGCTCGCGGGCGACGATGGCGGCGTGACTCAACGGCCCGCCGCGCTCCACCACGATGGCGCCCGCCACGAGGAACAGGGGGGTCCACGACGGGTCAGTCGTCGGGGCCACCACGACGTCT
>JACPCJ010000102.1 GCA_016179865.1 Actinomycetota bacterium
ACCGGCTGGCTACCCTGAGCTTGTCGCTCGGTTACGTCATGGCGACCTCCTTGTCGTCATGGCGCCCGAGCTGCTGGGCGCACAAGCAAAGTTCGGCGGCGGAGTCAGTCGCCGTCGTCGTTGAAGTAGCCCTTGGTGCCCTGGGCCTCGACGGCGGCACCGAGGCGGCCGAGGGCGAGGGCGTAGGCCGCAGTCCGCAGGTCGCTGCCGAGTTCTTCGCCGAGTTCGAGGATTGCAAGGGTCTCCCGCGACATGATCTCGGAGAGGCGGTTCTGCACCTCTTCGAGCGTCCACGAGAGACCGCCGCGGTTCTGCACCCACTCGAAGTAGCTCACCGTGACCCCGCCGGCGTTGGCGAGGATGTCGGGCACGACGGTGATTCCTCGGTCGGCGAGTACGGCGTCGCCGTCACTCGTCGTCGGGCCGTTGGCGACCTCGACCACCGTGGAAGCCTGGACCCGGTCGGCGTTCTTCTCGGTGATCTGCCCCTCCAGCGCCGCCGGGATGAGCACGTCGACGTCGAGCTCCAGCAGCTCCTCGTTGGTGACCGTCTCGGCGGGGACCATCTCGCACACCGTGCCCTCGCAGTAGACGGCGCGGAGCTTGCGGGACTCGTTCTTGGTGTGGATGAGGCTCGGGATATCGAACCCCTCCTCCCGGTAGATCCCGCCCTGAGAGTCGCTGACGGCCACGACCTTGTACCCGTCTTGATGGAGAAGGGCGGCGACGTGCTGGCCGGCGTTGCCGAAACCCTGCACCGCCACGCGTGTGGCGAACGGGTCCCAGTGATGCCGCTGCTCCAGCTCCTTGATCACGTAGTAGGCCCCGCGGCCGGTGGCGTCGTCGCGACCGAGGCTGCCGCCGAGGTGGATGGGCTTGCCGGTAATCACGGCGGGCGTCCGCCGACCGTTGAGGCGGGAGTACTCGTCCATCATCCAGCCCATGACCATGGCGTTCGTGTAGACGTCGGGGGCGGGGATGTCGGTCTCGGGGCCGATGAAGTTGCCCAGGTGCCCGATGAACCCCCGGCTCAGGCGCTCCAGCTCGAGGCGAGACAGCGTCTTGGGGTCGACGGAGATCCCGCCCTTGGCGCCACCGAAGGGGATCCCGGCCACGGCGCACTTGAGGGTCATCCAGAGGGCGAGGGCCTTGACCTCGCTCAGGTTGACCTGCGGGTGGTACCGGATCCCGCCCTTGGCCGGCCCGCGCGTGTCGTCGTGCCGGACCCGATAGCCCTCGAACACGCGAAGCGACCCGTCGTCCATGCGCACGGGGACCGAGACGTGGAGCATGGCCTTGGGATGCTCGAGCCGCAGCAGCACCTCGGGGTCGACGGGCCGATGGGCGGACGCCCGCTCCAGCTTGGTCAGCGCGTCGCGAAAGACGTCCCCGTTGGCCCCTGTCATCGCGTCACTCATCGCGACCCCCCTCGGTCATCCGATCGCGGGACAGAAGAACGACCGAGCGTACCGCCGTCACGCGTGGCCATCCGCCGGTACGATCCTCGCCCGGATGCACGAGGGGGCTCGGAGCGCCGAGGAACTCACCGCGATCGTCTTCGTCGACATCGCCGTCATCATCGTGGTGGCGCGCCTGGTCGGCATGGTCTTCAAGAAGATCCGCCAGCCGCCGGTGGTCGGCGAGATCATCGGCGGGATCCTGCTCGGCCCGACCTTGCTCGGGGCCTTCCCCGGCCGCCTCGACGAGCGTCTCTTCCCGGTCGACGTGCGTCCCCATTTGGGGACGGTCGCCAACCTCGGCCTCATCATCTTCATGTTCATCGTCGGTCTCGAACTCGACCTGGCGCTGATCCGCGGCAAGGAGCGCATGGCGGCGGTCATCTCGATGTCGTCGATCGTGTTGCCGTTCGGGCTCGGCGTCCTCCTCGCCACCGGCCTGCACGGGACCTACGACACGGTGACGGTGATGGAGGACGGCGAGGTGATGGAGAGGGCCGTCGAGCTGTTGCCGTTCGCGCTCTTCATCGGCGCCTCCATGTCGATCACGGCCTTCCCCGTCCTCGCCCGCATCCTCACCGACCGCGGCATGTACCGAACCCAGATCGGCGCCCTGACCCTGGCGTCGGCAGCCGTCGACGACGTGCTGGCGTGGTCGCTCCTGGCCCTGGTGCTGGCGGTCGTGGCTTCGTCGGGGGCCTGGGACCTTCCCCGCATCCTCCTGGAGTCGGCGGCGTTCATCGCCTTCATGTTCCTGGTGGGGCGCCCGCTACTCGCTCGCGTCGCCGCGTGGTACCGCCGGGAGGGGCGGCTCTCGCCCAACATGCTCGCCGTCATCGTGGCGGGCTTCCTCCTGTCGGCCTTCGTCACCTCGGAGATCGGCATCCACGCCATCTTCGGGGCCTTTGTCTTCGGGGCGATCATGCCGAGGGAAGACACCCATGCCCTCTTCCAGGAGATCCTGGAACGGCTCGAAAACGTCTCCGTGCTCGTGCTCCTCCCCGTGTTCTTCGTCGCCACGGGTCTCAACGTCGACGTGTCGGAACTGGGCGGGCGGGGCCTGGCGACGCTCGCCCTCATCCTCCTCGTGGCGTGCGCCGGGAAGCTGATCGGCGCCACGCTCGGCGCCCGCAGCCAGGGCATCCCGACCCGCAAGGCGCTGGCGGTCGGCACTCTCATGAACACCCGCGGGCTCACCGAGCTGGTGATCCTGAACGTGGGTCGAGAGGTCGGCGTACTCCACGACGAGTTGTTCACGCTTCTCGTGGTCATGGCGGTGTTTACGACCGTGATCACCGAACCCTTGCTCCGCCTCGTCTATCCCGACCGGCTCCTCGAGCAGGACATCGCCGACGCCCAGCGGGCCGCCCTCGGGCTTCCCGAGGCCTACCGGGTCATGGTCGTGGTCGACGAACCCGAAACCACCCGCGCCCTCGTCGACCTGGCGGTCGACGTCATCGGCGACGAGCGCCCGTCCGAACTGGTGCTCACGCGATACGCCACGGCGCCGGCGGCCGTCGAACTCGGCGCGGGCCTCCAGGGCCAGCTCGCCGACGTCGCCGAAGCCATGGAGACGCTCCAGGGACACGCCGCCTACGCCGAGAGCCGGGGAGTCCGGGCGACGGTCTTCTCCCAATTCTCCGATGACGTCGCGCGCGACCTCGTGGCCCAGGTTCGCTCCCTCGACGCCGACGTGCTCCTGCTTGCCGAACCCACCGCCGAGGACGGGCGCGACGTCGTCGAGGGGGCCCTGCGCGACGCCGCCGCCGACGTCGTGGTTGTGCGCGAGGCCAGCGCGGCGTCGGGGCCGCCGCTGGTGCTGTCGGGGCTGGGGCCGGGTGACGCCGCCGCCGTCGAAGCCGCCGCCCGGCTGGCCCGGGCGCGGGCCTGGAACATCGTGCTCGTCGAGGGCGAAGGTGGGCGCCGAGCCACGCAACGCGCGGCAGCGGTCGAGGCCCTCTTCACGAGCGTGGGGCTGACGTGTACCGTCAGCCCGCCCAGCCCGGCTTCGGACTTGGAGAGCGGTGGCCTCCGCATCGTGGCGGTCGCCGACGGCGCGGCAGGTGGTCCCGCCGAAACCGGCGCCACCACCTTGCTCGTGCGGGCTCGCCCGGGCTTCGATCGCAAGGAAATCGAGGAAGTGGTTGCGAGCTGGGAACGGGCCCCCGCAGGGGCGTCGAGCCCGGCCGAGGAGGGGGAACCATGACCGTCGGCTTGAAGCCTGATCTCGTGCTGGCCTTCGTGCTGCTCGACCTGGCCATCATCTTCATCGCCGCCCGCCTCGTCGGGGCGCTCGCCCTGAGAGTCGGCCAGCCCCGAGTGGTGGGCGAGATCGTGGCCGGGGTGCTCCTCGGACCCACGCTCCTCGGTGCCACGGCCTTCGTGTGGGGGCAACCCTGGAAGGCACTCCACTGCGCCGACTCGCTGAGCTTCATCCCCGAGGCCACCCGCCCACTCCCCAACATCTCGTCGTGCGTCTTCCCGCAGCAGGCTCGCGGGGTCCTCGGCATCATCGGTCAGATCGCGCTGATGTTCTTCATGTTCCTGGTCGGCCTGGAGCTCGACTACTCGCTCCTCAAGGGCAAGCTGCGGGGGATCCTCACGGTGGCAATCGGCGTGATCACCATCCCCATCGCCCTGGGGTTCGCCATCGGCCCCGCGCTCTACAACAAGACCTTCGTCGCCAACTTCGCCAACCCCGCCCTCAAGCCGTCGCAAACGGCGTTCACGCTGTTCGTGGCCGCCATGCTCTCGGTCACCGCCTTCCCGGTCATGGCGCGGATCCTCCAGGAGAAGAACCTGACCCGGAGCGCCATGGGCGCCATCGGCGTCGCCGCCGCCGCCGTCGTCACGGTGCTGATGTTCCTCACGTTGGCCGTCGCCGACGGTGTGAACCGGGGCCTCTCCACCAGCGACCACGTCGTCAAGTTCGTCGGCGTGACCGTCTTCATCACGGCACTCTTCGTCGTGGTGCGTCCCCTCCTCGCCCCCTTGGGGCGCCGGTTCGAGGAGACCGGTGAGATGACGTCGACGATGTTCGCCACCATCGTCATCCTCATGACGGTGTCCGCCTACGTGGCCGACCGCCTCGGGGTGAACGTCATCGTGGGGGGCTTCCTCGCCGGAGCGATCCTCCCGGCGCGGGCGCAGCTCTTCAAGGTGCTCTCGGCCCACATGTCGGAGCTGACGGGCACGATCCTGTTGCCCGTCTTCCTCGCCTTCTCCGGGCTCAACACAGACTTCACGAAGCTCGGGGTCGGCGCCATGGGCGGGCTGACACTGTTCGTCGCCGCCGGCATCGTCGGGAAGTGGCTGGGCGGTGCGGTGGCGGCGCGGGCAGGAGGCCTGAGCTGGGCCGAGGGGAATGCCGTCGGCATCCTCATGAACTGCCGGGGACTGCTCGTGCTGGTGGTGGCGCTCATCGCCTTCCAAGGAGGCGCCATCTCACCCGTCATGCAGGTCGGCGGGGTGCTCATGGCGCTCATCACGACGGCCATGACCGGGCCCCTGTTCGACGTGGCCCTGAAGCGGCTCCCGGCAGCCGACGACGTACCCTTGCCCGCTGAGGGCCCGACCGTCGCCGAAGCCATGGAGGCGGGCCCGGTCGGGTGACTTGATGGAGCAGATCGCCGACTACCAGATCGTTGAGTCGCTCGGGAAGGGCAACAACGGCGAGTTCTTCCTCGCCATCCCCCCGGCGCGTCTCCCGGTCGACGCCGACCGGGTCGCCCTCAAGGTGATCGCCGCCAACACCACCGACGACGCCTTCCGCCGGGCGACCCGAGAGCTGCGGGCCTTCGCCGCCGTGACGTCGCCCTACCTCGTCACGCTCTACGACGCCGGGCAGCAGAGCGGGATCTTCTACTACTCGATGGAGTACTTCGCCCTCGGCTCTCTCGCCTCGCCAGCCCGGCCCCTCACTCGCGACGAGACGCTCCGCGCCGTGGCCCACGCCGCCCACGCCGCCCACACGCTCCACGAAGCGGGCATCGCCCACCGTGGGATCAAGCCCGCCAACATCCTCGTGCACGAAGACGGAGCGAAGCTCTCCGACCTCGGCCTGGCTCAGGTGCTGGCCCCCGGCCTCACGGTGACCGGGATCGGCGGGACGGGCGCCGTCGAGTACATCGATCCCGTCATCATCCGAGGCGGACGGGCGTCGCGCGCCAGCGACATCTGGTCGTTGGGGGTGACCCTGCACCGGGTGATCGCCGGCACCGGGGTGTACGGGGAGCTCCCCGACGACGACCCCCTGCTCGCGGTGCGCAAGCTCCTGACCGCCGAGCCCGAGATCGACCCCGGCCTCGACGCTCAGGTTGCCCAGGTGGTGGAGCCGTGCCTGCGGATGGAGCCGTCGGAGCGACCCGGCACCGCCGAGGACGTCGCCGCCCAGATCGAAGCCCTCCTGGGTGTGTGAGTGCTGGGTTGCGGAATCCGCAACCCAGCACTCACACACGCACTGGAGCCAACTGCTCAGCCGCCGAGGTGCTTGCGGGGGTCGTCGCCGTTCAATGAACCGAGCCGCTTGAGGAGTTCCCGCTCCTCCTTCGACACCTTCTTGGGCACCACGACGTCGATGGTGGCCATGAGGTCGCCCCGCCCCCCAGTGGGTGTGTGGCCGCCCTTCCCCTTGACCCGGAGGGTGCGCCCCGGCGGTGTGCCGGCCGGGATCCGGACGGTGACGGGCCCCTCCGGAGTGGGAACGGTCACGTCGGCACCGAGGACGGCCTCGGTGTAGCGCACCGGGACGGTGAGGCCGAGGTCGTAGCGCCCTCGCCGTTCGAAGATCCGGTGCGGTTGAACTTGGACCCGCACCCACAGGTCGCCCCGCGGCCCCCCGCCTGGTGCGTAGCCGCCCCGCCCGCGCACCCGGATGCGCTCGCCGTCGACCACACCCGGCGGGATGCGCACCTTCACCTCCTGGCGGGCTCGCTCCATGCCCTGGCCCCGGCAGCGGCGGCAGGGCTTCTCGACGATGCGCCCCGCGCCCCGGCAGTTGGGGCACGGCTGCGAAAACGAAAACGGGCCCTGATCAACGGCGACCATCCCGGATCCGCCGCACTGGGGGCAAGAGACCGGAACGGTGCCGGGTTCGGCTCCCGAGCCCCCGCACACCGAGCACGGGCGGTCGGCCTCGAAGGCGACGGTCGTTGTGGTGCCGGTGAGCGCGTCTTCGAAACTCAGCCGCAACGGCGTCTCGAAGTCGGCTCCCCGGGGAGGCGCCGCCCGGCCTCGGCCGAACCCACCGGCGCCCCGGCCGCCGGCGCCACCGAAGAAGCCGCCGAGGAGGTCGTCGAAGTCGCCCAGGTTCTCGAACCGGACGCCACCACCGCCAAAGCCGGGGCCTCCGAATCCCGGGCCGCCAGAGCCGCGGAATCCCGAGGCAGCCATGCGACGCACCTCGTCGTATTCCTTGCGCTTCGAGGCGTCGCCGAGCACGTCGTACGCAGCCGACACCTCCTTGAACTTCTCCTCCGCCTCCTTGTTGCCCGCGTTGGCGTCGGGGTGGTACTGGCGAGCGAGGCGACGGTATGCCTTGGTGACGTCCTTCGGAGGAGCGTCGGGAGAAACGCCGAGGACGCCGTAATAGTCCTTCTCGAACCACTCCCTCTGGGGAGGCACGCGGCCGACCTCCTCCCGGTCAGCCCGCGGCGGAGCCGACGCGCACCATCGCCGGGCGGAGGACCCGGCCCTTGAACCGGTAGCCGGTGCGCAGCACTTCGGTCACCAGGGGCCCGTCGCCACCGGCCTCGCCCTCGTCGCGGAGAACGGCCTCGTGCTCCTCGGGGTTGAAGGGCTTGCCGCGGGCCTCGATGCGCTCCAGCCCCGCCTTCTCGACCACTCCCACCAACTCGGCGAAGACGAGCTCGACGCCGCGGCGGAGCTTCGAGGCCGTGTCATCGAGTTCGCCCTCGGGGATGTTGAGGACGGCCAGCTCGAAGCTGTCGAGCACGGTCAAGAGCTGCTCGACGAGCGTCTCGTGCGCCCGCTCGGCGTGGGCGGCCTGGTCGCGCATGACCCGCTTGCGGAAGTTCTCGAAGTCGGCCTGGACCCGCTGGAGGGTGTCGCGCAGCTCGTCGCGCTCGCGCTCGGCGAGCACCAGCGGGTCTTCCGGTTCGACGGGTTCCGGAGTCCCTTCGGACTCGACCTCCTCCGTCCGGGCCTCGTCCTCCTCAGTCACCCGGCGGCCTCCTGCTCACCGGACCCCGGCTCGGGCTCGACGATCTCGGCGTCGGCGATCTCTTCCTCGTCAGTGACGTCGCCACCGCCGGCGGGCCCGGGCGCTCCGCCGGCAGCCTCGGCGCCGGCCTGGGCGCTGGCCTGCTCGTAGAGGCGCTGGGCGAAGGCCTGACTGGCGGTGAGCAGTTCCTCTTGGGCCGTCGTGACGGCGTCGATGTCGTCGCCCTCCAAGGCGGCCTTGAGCGCGGCAAGCTTCTCCTCGATCTCTTTGCGCTCGTCGTCGTTGACCTTGTCGCCCTGCTCCTTCAGGAGCTTCTCCGTCTGGTAGGCGAGGTTGTCGGCGTTGTTGCGGGCGTCGATCTCGGCGCGGCGCTTCCGGTCCTCGTCGGCGTGGGCCTCGGCCTCCTTGATCATCTGGTCGATGTCGTCCTTGGGCAGGGCCGTGCCGCCGGTGATGGTCATGGCCTGCTCCTTGCCCGTCCCGAGGTCCTTCGCCGACACGTGCACGATGCCGTTGGCGTCGATGTCGAAGGTGACCTCGATCTGGGGCAGGCCCCGGGGCGCCGGCGGCAGACCCACGAGCTGGAACTTGCCCAGCGACTTGTTGCGGATGGCGAGCTCGCCCTCGCCCTGGAGCACGTGCACCTCGACGCTGGGCTGGTTGTCGTCGGCGGTGGTGAAGATCTCCGACCGCTTGGTGGGGATGGTGGTGTTGCGATCGATCAGGGTGGTCATGACCCCGCCCTTGGTCTCGATCCCAAGCGACAGCGGCGTGACGTCGAGAAGGAGGATGTCCTTGACGTCGCCCTTGAGGACGCCGGCCTGGATGGCGGCGCCGACGGCGACCACCTCGTCGGGGTTGACGCCCTTGTGAGGCTCCTTGCCGGTGAGCTCGCGGACCAGGTCCTGGATGGCGGGCATGCGGGTGGAACCGCCGACGAGGATGATGTGGTCGAGGGCGTCCTTCTTCAGCCCGGCGTCGGCGATGGCCTGCTCGAAGGGCCCGCGGCAACGGTCAACCAGGTCGGCGGTCATCTCCTGGAACTTGCCCCGCGTCAGCTTCTGCTCGAGGTGCAGAGGCCCGGCGTCGGTGGCGGTGATAAAGGGCAGGTTGACGGTCGTCTCGCCCGCCGACGACAGCTCGATCTTCGCCTTCTCCGCCGCTTCCTTCAACCGCTGGAGCGCCATCTTGTCGCCCGACAGGTCGACGCCGTGGGCGTTCTTGAATTCGGTGACGAGCCAGTCGATCACCCGGTCGTCCCAGTCGTCGCCCCCGAGCTGGGTGTCGCCGTGGGTGGACTTGACCTCAAAAACCCCCTCGCCGATCTCGAGGATCGAGACGTCGAAGGTGCCCCCGCCGAGGTCGAAGACGAGGATGGTCTGGTCGTGCTCCTCCTGGTCGAGGCCGTAGGCGAGGGCGGCGGCGGTGGGCTCGTTGATGATGCGGAGCACTTCGAGGCCGGCGATCTGGCCGGCCTCCTTGGTGGCCTGGCGCTGGGCGTCGTCGAAGTATGCGGGGACGGTGATCACGGCCTCGGTGACGTCGCTGCCGAGGTAGCCCTCAGCGTCGCGCTTCAACTTCTGGATGATGCGGGCCGAAATCTCCTGAGACGAGTACGGCTTGCCGTCGATCTCGACCGACCAGTCGGTCCCCATGTGGCGCTTGACGGACCGGATGGTGCGGTCGGGGTTGGTGATGGCCTGGCGCTTGGCCACCTCGCCCACGAGCACCTCGGGTGCCTTCCCGTCGCCACCGCTCGTGAAGGCGACGACCGATGGCGTCGTGCGCGCCCCCTCGGCGTTGGCGATGACGGTGGGCTCCCCCGCCTCGAGGATGGCCACCACCGAGTTGGTGGTCCCGAGGTCGATGCCGACGGCCTTGCCCATGCGAATTTCCTCCCGTACCGGATGAACGAATCGAAACCTGCCCCGCAGCGTTCACGAGCGAAGCGCAGGCCACTGTGTTCAAGGTACCGCCGCGGTGGCGTATTCCCCACCCCGCTCCGCCTCCAGAGAATCGACATTCCTCCCGCCGCGCAGGCCGACGCACGGAACAAAATGGGCAGAGCGTCGAGGGTGGGCTTCATCCCGGCGCGTGGTGACCCGATGCTGCGCCGTAGACCGAACGGGCTAGTCCAATGGGGCCAGCCCAGACGGATCACCACAGGGGAGATCGCACCATGCGTCGGACCAGCACCACCCTCATCCTCGCCCTCTGCCTCGCCAGCCTCGCCGGGCTCGGGCACCCGCAGCCCGCCGGGGCAGCCTCGGGCCCGTACCGTGCCCCCGAGGGCTCGGTCGTCATGGTCGTCGAGTTGGCCACCGGGACGATGAACGCGCCGGACCGCTGGGACCCGACCCCGCGTTGGTCGATCGACGGACTCGGCACCTGTACGGAGAGCGATGGCGACTCGTTCCCGTGCCAGTTCGCCTCCGAGGGCACCTACACGGGTGACTGCTCCCGTTGGACCGCTTCGGGCCCGCTGAATTGGGTCGACGGCACCTCGGGCTTCAGGTTCGTGCCGAGCGGCGCCGAGCTCCTCCTTCCGGCCGCGACGAGTGTCGCCGCTCCGCTGGAGCTCCGGCGGGGCGACTCGCCAGCCGGGCGTGGGTTCTTGGTTCGGGTCAGCGAGACGGGCGGCCCTCACGTCACCGACTCCGTGGGCTGCACCGTCGACGGCTTCAAGTTCATGTCCTTCCGGGGCGCCTTCACCCTCGACGTCTGACGTCGTCTGCCGGTTCTTGGGTCACAGAATCGCGGCCGGGCCGCAACAAAGAACCCAAGAACGAGTGGGTCACTCAGAGGGCGTCGAGGCCGGCCTCGCCGGTGCGGATGCGGGTGACCGACTCGACCGGGGTCACCCACACCTTCCCGTCGCCGATGCGGCCGGTGCGGACGAACGCCACGAGGGCGTCGACGACCCGGTCGGCGTCGGCCGCGCTCACCAACAGTTCGACCTGGAGCTTGGGCACAAAGTCAATCTGATACTCGGCGCCCATCCAGGTCGCCGAATGGCCCCGCTGGCGGCCATAGCCACCCGCGTCGCTGACCGTCATCCCCGTTGCGCCACCGGCGGCGGCAGCGGCCTGGAGCTGTTCAAGGCGGGAGGGCGGGATGACGGCGGTCACCAGGCGAACGCCCGTCCAACCACCACCTCCCCCCGCTCCGGGATCGATTTCGGTTTCCCGGGGCGGGGGGAGGAGGGTGGTGCTCACACCAGCGGTTGGTTGAGAGGCCGGGTTACAGGGCCTCCACGCCCTGCTCGCCCGTTCGGATGCGGGTGATCTGGTCGACGGAGGACACCCAGATCTTCCCGTCTCCGATCTTGCCGGTGTTGGCCGCCTCGCTGATGGCGCCCACCACCTGGTCGGCCTGGCCGTCGTCGACCACCACCTCGATCTTCACCTTGGGCAGGAAGTCGACCGTGTACTCCGCTCCCCGGTAAGTCTCGGTGTGGCCGCGCTGGCGGCCGAAGCCCCGCACGTCGGTGATGGTGAGGCCGTGGACGCCCGCTCCGTTGAGGGCGTCTTTGACCTCGTCCAGCTTGTGCGGCTTGACCACCGCCGTCACGAGTTTCATGTGCTGCTCCTTCGTTCAGGCAGTGGTCAGGCGGTCGGTGAGGACACCGGTGCCCCGGTACCCGCCGAGACGTAGCCCGTGTGGGCCTGGGTGAACTCGGGGTAGGCGAGCACGCCCATTTCCGGCAGGTCGAGCCCGGCGATCTCGTGCTCCTCCTCCGAGCGGATCCCGCCCTTGGTGAGGGCGTTCTGGATCTTGAAGAAGGCGTACGAGAGCAGGCCGAAGCCGACGACGATTACTGCCGCTCCGATGGCCTGCGCCGCAAGCTGGTCGAGGTTCTCGAAGCCCTTGATGATGCCGGCAACGCCGCCATCGCCATTGGTCGTCGTGAGGTTCCAGCCCGCGCCGTATTTCCCGTTGGCGAAGATGCCAACGGCGAGCACGCCGAACACGCCACACACGCCGTGGACCGAAATCGCTCCGACCGGGTCGTCGACCTTCATCTTGCGCTCGATGAAGAACACCGACTCGACCACCAACAACCCGGCGACCGAACCGATCACCATCGCGGCCCAGGGATCAACAAACGCGCACGGCGCAGTGATCGCCACGAGGCCGGCCAGCATTCCGTTGGCCATCATGGCCGGGTCGGGCTTCCCTCCTCGACGCCAGATCCAGAACATGCCGATCGTCGCCCCAAAGGCGGCGGCGATGGCCGTGTTCGCCGCAACGCTCGCGAACTGCACGTCCGTTGCCGCGAACGTGGAGGCGGCGTTGAAGCCGAACCAGCCGAACAGCAGGATGAAGGTCCCAAGCATGGCCATCGGGATGTGGTGGCCGGGAAGGGCCCGGGGCTTGCCGTCGCTGCCGAACTTGCCGATGCGGGGGCCGAGCACGATGGCGCCGGTCAGCGCCGCGATCCCGCCCATGGCGTGCACCACGCCCGAGCCGGCAAAGTCGACGTAGCCGAAGCCGAGGTCCAGGCTGTTGCCGAGCTGGCTCAGCCACCCCCCGCCCCACGTCCACGCGCCAAACAGCGGGTAGTAGATGGCTCCGCAGAACAGGCCCCACCCGACGAACGACTTCCACTTCCACCGCTCGGCCATGGCGCCGGTGGGAATGGTGGCCGTGGTGTCCATGAAGGCGACCATGTAGAGAAAGAAGCCCATCACCGCAGGCACGCTTGCCTTCCCAGTCAGGGCGAAGCCGCTCTTCCACAGGAAGACCCAATGCCCTGAACCGATGAGGCCGTCAGCGTTCAACGGTGTGTCGTAGCCAAAGGCTCCGTACGAAAAGCCACCGAACATGAACGCGTAGCCCACCAGGAAGAACGCCACGAACCCGAGGCCGAAGACGGCGAAGTTCGTGCTCACCACGTGGGCGGCGTGCTTGGCCCGGCAGAAGCCGGTCTCCACCAGGGCGAAGCCGGCCTGCATGAAGATCACCAGCACGGCCCCGATCACAACCCACAGCAGGTTGAGATCGATCCCCAGCTGGATGACCTGTTCTTCGGCGGTTTGGGCCCCTGCCGGGGAGGCCCAGAGGAGGAGGAGGGCTGCCACCAGCCCCATCCCCCCGAGCACCCGCGTTCGTTTCATGGAACTGCTCCCTTTGCTTGTTGATACGGAGTTCGGGAGCAGTCTCAGGCGCCGAGATTGCCCGCCCGCGTCAGCTTGGTGACGACTCGGCGTCGAGTTTCTGACGGCTTTCTGTCATATGGCCCTCCGGGGCCGCACCGGGCTCGGCGGAACTCGTGGCCGGCTCCTCGGCACGGCGAGCCATGGTCGAGAGCCACAGCCAGCCGGCGGCGGCAGATACGAGCGAGCCGAGGAAGATCCCGACCTTGGCGTGCTCGAGGAACTCGGGGTGAGCGGGGAACGAAAGCTGAGCCACGAAGAGGGCCACGGTGAAGCCGATCCCGGCCAGCATCCCCATGCCGACGACGTGGCGGGGCGTCATCCCGCTCGGGAGGCGCCCGATGCGGGCCCGGACGGCGATCATGGTCGTCGCCGTGACCCCGACGGTCTTTCCGACGAGCAGACCGGCCGCCACCCCCCAGGTGACGCGGCTGCGCAAGGCGGCGTCGAGGGCACCCCCGCCGAAGTCGACCCCGGCGTTGGCCAGGGCGAAGACCGGGATGACCAGGTAGCTCGACCACGGGTGGAGGCGGTGTTCGAGCTGGTGGACGATGCGCCGCCCCTTGACCGGCGCCACCGGCGTCATGAGACCGAGGACCACCCCGGCGATGGTGGCGTGAATGCCCGACTCGTACGTAGCGAGCCAGACCCACGCTCCCACGATGACGTACGGCCAGATGGCGCTGACGCCGACGCGGCGCATAGCCCAGATGCCGAGGATGCCGATGGCGGCCGAGGCCAGCCAGGGCCCGGAGATGCTGGTGCCGTAGAAGAGAGCGATCACCACGATGCCGCCGATGTCGTCGGCGATGGCCAGCGTGAGGAGGAAGACCTTGAGCCCGGCGGGGACCCGTCGACCCATCAGGATGACGACCCCGACAGCAAAGGCGATGTCGGTGGCCACCGGGATCCCGGCTCCTCGCAGCGAGGGCTCGCCGGCGTTCAGCGCCGTGTAGACAAGGGCCGGAACCACCATCCCGCCGAGGGCGGCCATGATCGGCAGCGCGGCCGTACGCCGGTCGCGCAGCTCGCCCTCGACGAGTTCTCGCTTGATCTCGAGGCCGGCGACGAAGAAGAAGATCGTCATGAGGGCGTCGTTGACCCAGGCCTCCACCGACTCCCGGATCGCCCAGTCGCCGAACCCGAGCGTCAGCTCGTGTTCGAGGACGTCGAAGAAGGTCTCCTTGGTCGGGAGGTTGGCGAGGGCGAGGGCCAGCGCCGTGGCCAGCAAGAGGACGGTGCCGCCGGCGGCCTCGGTCTGGAGGAACTCCTGGAGGGGCCCGACAACGCGGCGGTGGAGGCGCCGGATCACGACCCGATGATGTCAGGCGCCGACCGGAGCAGGTAGCCGCGCGAGCGCACGGTCCGGATTTCGAGCCCGAGCGGCTCGATCCGCCGCCGCAGGCGCAGCATGTGGACGTCGAGGGCATTGCGAGAGGGAAGCTCGTCCCAGGCCCCGCGCATGAGGACGTCTCGGCCCACCACCGACCCGAACCGATCGCTGAGCAGCAAAGCCAACCGCTCCTCGACCGGCGACAGCGTCACCAAGGCGCCGTTGAACATGAGCACGCCGTCGACCACGCGGGGCGCGCTGCCTTCCGACGCTCGTGTCTCGAGGGTCCGCACGCGCGCCTTGACGTCGGCCTCAGGGGCGGGAACCCGCAGCCAGTCCTCGAGGGGGTCGGCGACGTCGGGTGGGTCCACCGACCGCTCGACGAGCAGGAGCCGGGGAGCACCGACACGGCGCAGTGCTTCCAGGCGCTCCGCCTCCGCTGGCCAGCGAATGAGCGCGACCTCCTGCACGGCACCCGTTGTAGGAGATGTGGCCATCCTGGCGATGGTACGGACCGTCTGTTGCAGCCGTGTTTCGCGTCCATGAACCGATGCATACCTGCCTGGTTGCCGTTCCGGGGAAGGGGTCAGGGGGAAGGGATAGGCTCCCCGGCCATGACGCAACGGGATTATCTCGACCACCTCGCGGAGGTTCCGCTCTTCGCCGCCTGCGCCCGCAACGACCTCAAGCTCATTGCCCGGCGGGCGGAGAACGTTCACGTGTCGAAGGGCAAGGAGCTCGTCACCGAGGGCAAGCCCGGCCACGAGTTCTTCGTCATCGCCAGCGGGCAGGCCGGCGTGAAGCGGAAGGGCAAGAAGATCGCCACCCTCAAGAAGGGCGACTACTTCGGTGAGTTGGCGCTCCTCGATCGTGCCCCTCGCAACGCCACCGTCGTGGCCGAGACCGAGATGGAACTCTTCATCCTCGGACAACGCGAGTTCTCTGGGGTCCTCGACGAGGTCCCGGGCCTCGGCCACAAGCTGCTGGCGGGAATGGCCCGGCGCCTGCGCGAGCACGACGCCAAGTCGGTGCACTGAGCCATGGCGATGAAGAAGCAGGCCTACCTAGAGCGCCTGGCCCGCGTCCCGCTGTTCCGTTCCCTCACCAAGGGCGACCTCCAGCGCATCGCCCGCCTCGCCACACCTCACCGTGCCTACGCCGGCGAGGTGCTCACCAAGGAGGGCCGCGCCGGCTTCGAGTTCTTCGTGATCGGCGACGGGAAGGCGACGGTGCGCCGGAAGGGACGCAAAGTCGGAGCGCTCAAGAAGGGCGACTACTTCGGGGAGCTAGCCCTGCTCGAGCGGGTCCCCCGCAACGCAACCATCACCGCCGACACCGACATGGAACTGTGGGTGCTCGACGGGCGTGAGTTCGGCGCCGTGCTGCGAGAGGTGCCCGAGATCGCCGTCAAGCTCCTGGCCGGCATGGCGCACCGGCTCTCGAAGGCCGACGCCAAATCGCTGCACTGAGCGCAGCCCGCAAGCTCGCCTTCGTGCTGGCGGCCGAGGCCGCCCTGGTTTCCACGCTCGCCGCGTGCTCCTCTGGCGGCGGTGAGCCGTCGGCCACAACCGCCACGACGGCGCCGCCGCCGACGTTCCTTGACGCCGTCGCCGACCGACTCAATGAGGACGGCACCGCCCCGTTCGCCTTGGCCCTGGACGTGTTCACGGCCGTGTTCGGCGATCTTCCCGAGCACCCGGCGCCGAAGTTCCCCCTGGACGGGCTCGTCGACGGAACCATGGCGGTCTCGATGCTGCGCGCACACTGGGACGAACTCAGCACCGTGCAGCAGTCGGCGGCCGAAAAGCTGATCTACCCGCCGAACGGCGACTCCCACGAGGGAGCAGTCGTCGCCTACGACCCGAAGGGCGCGGGAGCCGGTGGCGGGGGTTCGGCGGCGCCCGGGCTGGCCCGGGCGGTCCACGCTGACCGCACGGATGACCTGCTCGCCCAGGTGCGGGCACTCGTTCTCGAATTCGTCGCCCAGATCGCGAACCCCGCCCACCTCGCCCGGCCCCTCCCGTGGCCCGTCTCGGTGCGGGCTCTTCCCCCCGGCTCGGAGCCGCCGTCCGTCGGATTCGTCACCACCCCCCTGGCCCCGCCCGGTGGGTCGATCGACGAGTGCCTGATCCAGCTCAACCCGGATCATCCAACCAACGACACCGTGCTCCGCGCCGAGGTGGCCCACGAGGTGTTTCACTGCTTCCAGCACACCCTCCACGCGGACGATCCGTTCGGCGGCGACCGCCTCCCGTTCTGGCTCAGGGAGGGTTCGGCGGCGTGGGTGGGCGAGGCGATCGGCGGGGGAACGGCCATCTCACAGCAATGGTGGCAGGCGTGGCTGACCCGTCCTGACCGCCCGCTGTTCGCCCGCACCTACGACGCCATCGGCTTCTACGCCCTCCTCAACGCCTCCGGGGTTGATCCGTGGCGCAAGTTCGACGAGATGCTCACCAATGGCGCGAGCGCGTTCGACCGGGCCGTCGACGGTGTGCGCGACCAGGTGCTCGACCGATGGGGCACCAGCCTCGCCCGTCACCCCGAATGGGGAGCACAGTGGGAAACCCGCGGTCCTGGGGTCACCACGCACCGGTACGAACCGACGCGGGTGAGCGTGCTCGCCAATCGAGGCCCGCGGAGCCAGCCGCGCATGCCACCTGGCGAGCGCACCGCCGAGGTCGCACAGGTCTCCGTCACCGGCGACGTGCTCGTGGTCACCGTGCCCGCCATCCACGGAGCGCTCCGCTTCGGCGACGGGACCGCCCTCGCCTTCAGCGGGACGGCTCGGAGCGTGAGCTATTGCCTTCGAGACGGGGGGTGCGCCTGTCCGGGTGGAGGGGCTCCTCCCGGAGGCGCCCTGACCACCGTGGCGAGCCACAACCTGCTCGTCGCCGTCGCCGACACTTCGGCGAGTCAAGTGACCTTCGAGGCGAAGACCCTGGACCGAGCCTGCGAGCCAACGGCACCAGCCGCTGGCGGCGGGGACGCGTGCCTCGTGGGTCGCTGGAGCAGCACCACCTGGACGGTGCCGCCCGTCGTCGGGTCGATCTCCGGCGGGACGGGCATCGTCCTTCAGTTCGCGGGAGATGGAACCGCCGAGGTCGACTTCGGCGGCATGGCCCCGGCCGTCATCAGAAACGACTCCGCCGGGATTGCCGTCGTGAGCACGTTCTCGTACGCGGGCGCCGACACCGCTCGCTGGACCGCCGGCAGCGCCGCCCTGAGCCTCACCTACGACCACCCGGACCGACCGACGATCACCCTGAACATCGAGCCTGGCGGCCCCGTCTACACCAACGAGCCGTTCTCGGCCGTCGCCGGTGATGGGGCGGGTGGGGTGGGACCCCTGACCGGCGGGCAGTACGAGTGTTCGGCGCGCGAGTTCACACTTCGAATGAGCGCCGGGGCGGACGTGGGTGATCTGACCATCACGTTTTCCAAACGCTGAGGCCCGGGCGGGGCGCCATCAGGGTCGGAGGTGGGCGCGGACCCTCGCGCTAGATTCCCGCCGATGCCCCGGCCTCCGAAGCTGAAGCCGCACCAGGTAGCCCTTGGCGTTGGGATCGTCACCGGCCTCGCCGTGCTGCTGGTGGGCGGCGGGCTCCCGCAACTGACCGAGTGGCACGACGAGTCGGAGCTGCGGCGCCAGACCTTCGGCAACGTGCCGTCGGCTCTGAAGGCGCTCTTTTACGTCACGCTCCCGGCGGTCTTCATCGTGGTCGGGTGGCTGGTCTCCAACCGGGTGCGCAATTACGAGCGCGGTCGGCCCGACAACCGCCGCACCACCCGCGCCAACGTGCACCGGCGGATGCGCGACTTCCGGCGTGGCGTCTGGATGCAGACGCTGCTCCGCGATCCGGCGGCGGGCGTCATGCACTCGATGATCTACTTCGGCTTCATCGTGCTCTTCATCGCCACGCTGGTGCTCGAGGTCGACCACCAAGTGCCGGAGAGCTTCAAGTTCCTCCACGGCGGTGTGTACCAGGCCTACTCGGCCACCGCCGACGCCTTCGGCGTGATCTTCGTGGCCGGGATCGTATGGGCCATCGCCCGCCGCTACATCCAGCGCCCCTACCGCATCCGGATCAAGACCAAGCCCGAAGACGCCGTCATCCTCGGCACCTTCCTCCTCATCGGCCTCTCCGGGTTCGCCCTCGAGGGCCTGCGCATCGCCTTCGCCGGGTCGCCCGACTTCGAGCGGTGGTCGTTCGTCGCCTTCCCGATCGCCGGCTGGTTCGACGGCGCCAGCGCGTCGGCGCTGCAAGACGCCCATCGGTGGCTGTGGGTGTTCCATTTCGCCGGCTTCGCCATGTTCCTGCTGCTGCTGCCGACGACGAAGCTGCGGCACATGATCACGTCGCCCATGAACATGTACCTGCGCGATCGGGAACGGCCCAAGGGGGCAATGAAGCCGCTGCCGAATCTCATGGAGACGGAGCTGGAGAGCTTCGGCGCCGCCACCATCGAGGACTTCACCTGGAAGCAGCTCTTCGACACTGACGCCTGCACCATCTGCGGCCGGTGCACCTCGGTGTGCCCGGCCCACGCCACCGGGAAGCCCCTTGACCCCCGCGAGATCGTGCTCAAGGTCGGCGAGGTGATGACGGCCACGGGCGATCCGGTCGTTTCGCCGCCCGTCGGCGTGGACCGGGAGATCAGCGTCCCGGCCGGCTCCCTCTTCGAGCGCATCACCGCCGAAGAGCTCTGGGCATGCACGTCGTGCAAGGCCTGCGACGAGATCTGCCCCGTCAACATCGAGATCCTCGACAAGATCCTCGACATGCGGCGCTACCTGTCGCTCATGGAGTCGAACTTCCCTACCGAGCTGGGCAACGCCTACCGGTCCATGGAGAACTCGTCGAACCCGTGGGGGATGAACCAGGGCGAGCGGGCCGACTGGGCGGCCGCCCTGCCCGAGGAGGTGCCGGTCATCGACCCGAGCGTGCCGATCGAGCACGAGTACCTGTACTGGGTCGGCTGCGCCGGGAGCTTCGACGACCGGGCCAAGAAGACGAGCGTGACCATCGCCAAGCTGCTTCAGCGGGCCGAGATCGATTTCGCCATCCTCGGGCCTTCGGAGCTGTGCACGGGCGACCCGGCCCGCCGCTCGGGCAACGAGTACCTGTTCCAGATGCTCGCCATGCAGAACATCGAGGCGCTCAACGGCATGGGGGTGAAAAGGGTCATCACCCAGTGCCCGCACTGCTTCAACACCCTGAAGAACGAGTACCCGCAGTACGGGGGCGACTACGAGGTCGTCCACCACAGCCAGTTCCTCACCGAGCTGGTGGAGGAAGGGAAGCTCGACATCCGGGGGGCCTCGCTCCCCGAGCGCATCACCTACCACGACTCGTGCTACCTGGGCCGCCACAACGACGTCTACATGGCGCCGAGGAAGGTGATCGGCCAGCTCGCCGGGGTCGAGGTCGTGGAGATGCCTCGCAGCGGCACCCGAGGCATGTGCTGCGGGGCCGGTGGGGCCCGCATGTTCATGGAGGAGCACACCGGCAAGAAGGTCAACGTGGAGCGCACCGAGGAGGCGCTGGCCACCGGCGCCACCCGCATCGCCGTCGCCTGCCCGTTCTGCCACATCATGCTGGACGACGGCGTAAAGGAGAAGGGCAAGGACGAAGAGGTCCGCGTCACCGACGTGGCCGAGGTCCTGCTCGAAGCCCTGGAACGGCGCGACCGGGAGGCTTCGGAGACCGCCGTCCGCTCCGCGATCGACGCCCGCCCCAGTCCTCGTTCTTGACGGTGGATCCCGCGCTCAGGGCGGGATCCACCGTCAAGAACTTGGGGGTTCGGCGCCGAGGAGGATGCGGCAGGCGTTGGTGAGGCCCTCGACCTGGACGGGCTCGTACGTGGCGTAGTGGCCGTTCGAGCGGAGCTGCTCGAACTGCTCGAGGGTCAGGCGCCAGCGGATGGAGTCGAGGGGCTCGCCGCGGGGCGCCCAACGCCCGTGGCCGTCCTCCTCGTAGCCCAGCGCCTGCGAGACGCGCATCGACGACTCGTTGCCGACGAGCGACTCCGAGGTCGCCAGGTCGGCCCCGAGGTGGTCGAAGGCCAGGACCAGGATGGCGAAACGCATCTCCTTGCCGATGCCCTGCCCCTGCCGGTCCTGGCGCAGCCAGGAGCCGGACCAGACCGCTCGACGGGTGGGGAAGTCGTCGGCACGGAGGTCCTGGACCCCGATCGTCTCGCCGTCGACGCTCACCATGAACGGCAGGCTCCACTTGGTCGGCGAGAACTCGGCCTTGACCCGCCAGTAGTGCCGGTGGAACTCCCGCTCGAATTCCGGAGATTCGGCGTCGGTCCAGGGCACGCCGAAGGGCATGAAGCCGGGGTCATGGATGCCCGAGTGGGCCGCGCCGATGAGCACCGGGAGGTCGTCTTCCCGGTGCACACGCAGCTCCAGCCGGGGTGTCGTGATGGTGAGGCCGAACAGGGGCCACTTGAGTTCCGGCATGCGTGGATGGTGGGGGAAGAGGCACCCCGGGGACAACTGATTTCGAGGAATTGAGTACCGGTTGCTCATGCGCACCCGGCCCTGCTCGTAGTCCCATGGAGGCCGTACGAATCGGCGCGCAACGCGCATAAAACGGACAGGAGAAACCCGTGGGCTTCCTGAAGGACTTCAAGAGCACGGTGAACAACGCCAAGGAAATGCAGGCCGTCGGCATGCAGATGCAGCAGCAGTACCAAGAGGACATGCAGCGGGCGGCCGAGGCCGACCCCAACGACCCCGACTTCCAGCCCATCGAGGGCGTCACGCTCGACCAGTACGCCACCATCCAGGCCCACCTGATCAAGAACGCCGTCGTCGGGCCGGAGAACGTCAACGCCTACGCCGAGTCCCAGGGCGTGCCCGCCGGCCAGTGGGACCAGATCGCAGCGCTGTGGACGGCTCGGATGTCCCAGAGCGGCGCGGTCCGCAACCGCTACGGCGCCGTCTACCAGTCCGCCATCGCGAGCTGAGGGGCACGCGGTGGGCAAACTCTGGCGTCCGCTGGGAATCATCTCGTTGGCGGGTGGTGCCGTCGCTCTCGTAGCCGGGGTCGTCGGTCCCCTCGGAGGGACTGGGGTGATCCTCGGGGTCGTCTTCCTCGGCATGGGTGCGCTGTACCTGTGGCTCGGCACCTTCATGAGTGACATCAAGAGTCCGGGATTCCGCGGCGGCTTTCGGCAGATGGCCGCCGGCACGCAGCAGGCGCTCCAGACCATGAAGACGATGGCTCCGGACAACACCAACCGGCTCCGTCAATTCGGCCGGCCCGCCATCGCCACGGTTGTGGCTGTCAACACCACTGGGATGGAGATCAACTTCACCCAGATGGCGAGCGTCGACCTGCTGGTCACACTTGACGGCCACTCGCCCTACCCAGTCAGCATCACGATGCCCCTTCACAACGTCGCCGGCCTCGGCATCGTGAAGGGTGGAGCCCTGAAGGTGCTCGTGGACCCCGACGATCAGATGAGCGTGCTGATTGAGGGCCCGGCGCCCGTCAGCTCTGGGGGAAGTTGAGGTAGTAGTGCCGCCGCTTCCTGTCACGAAACGCTGTGTCGCAGCATCTCGTGGCAGGAAGCAGGGCGGGCGGGGACGCGGGGACGCGGGACTTCAGCGCGGTGGCCTCGGCGGCTCGTCTGTGGGCGGGAGGATGGCCCAGGTGTACACCGATCGCCTCGGGTCGAAGCTGCCTTCGTACCAGACGTCATCCTTCGCGTTGTGGTGCAACTTCCCGAGATCGCCTTCACCACGGCAGGCCTCTGGATCAGGTTCACCGTCAGACACTGAAACGCTTGGGCCGCCGCCGGTCATGAAGGCTCAGGCGGAAATGGAAGGGGCTCGGGGCCGCTGGCCTGCTGGTTCGGCTCAGGTGCCGGGCCGGGCTGACGTGTGAAGAACTTGCTCAGGGTTTCCTCCTGCTGCTGGTAGGAGGAACCGATTCCCTGTCCGTAGAGCGTCTCGGGGGGCTCGAGCATCCGCTCGAAGGTCAACTTACAAACCCGCTGTCCATGCTCGATCATGAACGGGACGTCGTGGGCACGGACTTCGAGGGCTGCTCGGGAACCCGTGAAGCTGCCCTCTGGGTCAAACCCGAAGCCCGGGTCGAAGAACCCTGCATAGTGGGTACGGAGTTCGCCGCTCGTCGGGTCGTAGGCGGTCATCTCCGAAGCGAGGGTCGGTGGAATCGACACTGCCTCCTCTGACATGA
Organism: Actinomycetota bacterium; assembly: GCA_016179865.1. GTDB lineage: Bacteria > Actinomycetota > Acidimicrobiia > IMCC26256 > JACPCJ01 > JACPCJ01. The sequence goes on from JACPCJ010000102.1 coordinate 22,341, forward strand.
GGAGGTAGAACTGATGCGCTGAGAGCACGACGCGGTCGCCGTCCTCGTTGCTCACTGCATCCCAGTACGGATCTGGCGCAACGGCTCGCGCTGTGGTGAGGTCCAGCAGCGGTGCGTTGTCGCGTGCTCGATAGCCCACGTGTCCTGACCGGCCGCGCAGGTCCAGGGTGAGGAAGAGCCCATCCGACAGCGCCAGCTCGTCAGCCGGGATCGGCATCCCGCGTCGGAAGATCAGCGGCTCTTCTCCGTGCGAGTCACGGACCTCGTCGTCCGTGAGTTGGCTGCGACCCAGGGAGAGCCGAAGCTGGTTCAGCGTGAGGTCTTCACGCACCCTGATGGCGAAGGACAGAGGCACGACCTCGAGATACAGGCCTCCTTCGTAGCCCGAAGCCACCTCGTCGAAGCGATCGCTCTCGTCGGTTATGACTCGGGTGAAGACGTCGAGGCGCCCGGTCGAGCTCTTCGGATTCGCCTTGGCACGCATTTCTGCTGGCAACGCGAGTCGTTCCTTCAATGGAATGAGGTACGGACGGTTGGTCTCGAGAACGACTCCCTCGCGATGGAGGTCGAGTTCGTCGATCACATAGTCCTTGAGCTTTCGTTCAACACTCTGTGCACCCGGCAGGAAACTGCAGCGGATTCGATAGGCAACCTCTCCGAGGCGAAGGTCGAGGCTCGCTGGCTGGATGTTCTCCTCGGGAATTCTGAAATCACCCGCGTGGATCACACCCGCGTCGATCGCTTGCGCGAGATGCTGGCTCGGCAGAACTCCTCGTCCTTCGGGTGGAAGCACCAGGACCGCGGACACGGATTGGAGACTAGCGGGAGGCGGTGGGAGCGGCTCTCGCTGTCCTCGCTAGTCTCGGCGGCGGCGCGGGCGTAGTTCAGAGGCAGAACGTCAGCTTCCCAAGCTGAAAGCGGGGGTTCGATTCCCCTCGCCCGCTCGATACTGTTCCGGGGGGCCTGGGCCGAATGGCCGAGTAGGAGCGAGCGAGTCGATGGCGGAGAGTTTCGAGGGGAGGGGAACGCGCGCCGACGAGTTCGACGTTGACGCCTTCCTTCCCGACCTCACGGAGTTCGAGCCCGAGCTCGCCGACTTCCTCGACCTATCCGGTCCGCCGCCCGAGCCCCTCGTCATCGCCGACGCCACGGCATCGCCCGTGGTGGAACCCGCCTCACCCTCGCAGCCCGAATTCGCCGCTGACGCGCCCGCTCGCCCGGACACCGCTCCGCCGCTGCCGGTCGACGATCCCCTCGAAGTTCCCGACTTCCTCTTGGCTCCAGAACCGGACCCCGAGCCGGACCCCGAGCCGCCGCTCGCGTCCCTCGCTCCCGAACTCTTCGATCCACTCGCGCTCGACATCGCCCGGGAAGAGACCGACACGCGGCCGGCAGCCAACGAAGCCGCGGAGCCCGAAGAGAGCCCTGAGCCCGAAGAGAGCCCTGAGCCCGAAGAGCCGGAGCCGCCCCGCCTCCCCATCGTTCCCATCGGCGAGCTGGACGGATTTGCTCAGCAGGTGGCCTCGACGCTCGGGGCGCAGGTTCCCGCCGAGCTCGTCGACGAATCGCCGCCGACGCCCGAGGTCGGCGGCGGGCTCGGCCTTCCTGCCGGTCCGCCTGCACCCCCGGAGGTCGAGGTCGCCGCTCCGGCACCGCTGACGGCCGCACCCGCGGAGACCGTCACCCCGGTGGCCTCGGTCGAGCGCCTGGGTCCGTCGCCGTGCGTCGAGCCCGCACCAGCTCCCCCCAGCGACACCGCCCCGGCGTGGCGCCGCCACGCCGTCCGGGCCGTCACCGTGGTCGCGGCGGTGGGCGCCGTCGCCGCGCTTCTCGCCACCAACCCTCTCCGGGATGACGGAGGCAAGAGTGCGGAGCGGTCCAGCTCTTCGGTGGCGGCGCCGGGGCCGGCCGCCGCCGAGGTCGACCCCAACGTCAACTTCGTGGCCGAAGCCGCCCTACCCTTGGTCGACGTCTACGACTCTCGAGACGACGCCCGTCCGTCGGTGTCGCTGGAACACCCGACCGCCGTCGGCGGTCCGCTCGTATTCCTCGTCCGTCAGCAACGGGGCGACTGGCTCGAGGTCTTCCTCCCGACCGACCCCAACGGCAGCACGGGATGGATCAAGACCAGCCAGGTCCAGTTGTCGAAGCACGAGTTCAAGATCGTGGTGCGGCGCCAGGCCCATCGCCTCGAGCTGTACGAGGGCGGTGAGCAGACGCTCGCCGTGGGGGTTGCCATCGGAACTCGCGACACTCCCGACCCGGGCCAGACCTTCTTCCTGAAGGAACTCTTGAAACCCCCGAACGCCGACACCCTCTACGGCAACTTCGCCTTCGGGCTGTCGGGCTTCTCGAACTCACTCGACGGCTTCAACAGTGGCGAAGGGGTCATCGGCATCCACGGCACCAACGACCCGACCGTGATCGGCCAAGACGTGCCCGACGGCTGCATTCGGGTAACGAACGAGGACATGTCGAAGCTTGAGGGCAAGCTCCCCCTCGGCACCCCCGTCGAGATTCGGCCCTGAACTTCTACGACCAGGTTCTGCGTGAGTTGGTCGCCGCCGTGGGCGGCGCGCTCTGCCTCGGCAACGTGCTGGCGCTCGTGCGCCGCCGGCGCGAGGGCGAGGAGGCCGGCAACGACGACCTCGCAAGGGCGCCCGTGGCCCGCACGGTGGCGTACGCAGCGATCGGCTTCGTGGTCATGCTCGCCGGGATCGGCTCGCTCGTCGCCACCTGACCAGCGGGTCGCGTCAGGTGGAAAAGCCGCCGACAACCTCGGCCGGGCCGATGCCCCGCCCTTCGGCTCGCAGGCCCGGCACCGAGCCGTAGTACTTGGAAGACCCGAAGGCGAACAACCCGCCGGCGTCGTCGATCATGACGTAGCCGGCTCCGTTGTCGGTGGAGAAGCCGCCGATCACCTGGGCTGGGCCAATGCGATGGCCAGCCTCCCGCAGGGCCGGGACCGACCCGCGGAACTGGGCTGTGCCGAAGGCGAAGAGGCCGCCCACGTTGTCGATCATGACGTAGCCGTCGGTCCCGGTCGAGAAGCCGCCGATGATGGTGGCGGGCCCGATCCGGTACCCGGCGTTACGGAGGGCGGGCACGGAGCCGAGGAACTTCGCCGACCCGAAGGCGAAGAGGCCGCCCACGTTGTCGATCATGACGTAGCCCTGACCACCGTCGACCGGGAACCCGCTGACGATCTTGGCCGGCCCGATGGGCTGGGTCTTGCGCAGGTCGGGGACCGATCCGAGGTACGGCGCCGAGCCGAAAGTGTGGACTCCTCCGCCGTCGTCGATCAGCACGTATCCGGCGCCGTCGCCGGTGGCGAAGCCGGCCACGACCTTCACCGCCCCCATGAGCTTGGCCTGGACCCGGTCGTACACCGACCCGAGGTTTTGGGCCCTGCCGAACGGAAAGACCCGGCCCTCGTCGTCATAGGCGATGTAGCCGTCGCCGCCGTGGGTCGGGAATGCGCCAACGATCTTGCTCGACGTAACGCTCGGGTTGGCCTGCTTCAGGCCGGGCACGCTGCCGAGGAACGGGGCGCTGCCAAAGCTGAACAGACCGCCCTTGTCGTCGATGAGGACGTACCCCTTGCTGCTCGTATCCGGAGCCGGAGCCGGACTCGGGGCCGGGCTCGATGACGGCGGCGCGGTGGTGGTCGTGGTTGTTGTGGTGGCGGTCTCCTTCTCGGAGGACGGAGCGGGCGTCGGTGACGTGGGCGGGACGAAGGCTGGCTGCGGGGGACACGAGTCCGACCCACCTCCGGTACTGGGCGACCGACTGACGTCAACCGTGTACGAACCCGCGCCCGAGTACGAGTTGACCCGCAGCGTGTACGTCCCCGTTGTCGTCGGCTGGTATCCGAACCATTCCTGTCGAGCGACGCCGTCGGCCGTTGCCACCACCGAACCGCTCGGGTTTCGGAGGGTCATATCGAGGTCCGGGTTCGTGCCGCTACCGCCCATAAGCAGTGTCACGGCAAGCGGCCACGTGGTGTCAGGGATCGAGATCGAAAAGTCATCGAAATCGTTCGTACCTGAGACGGAGCCAGATGCGGAGGTGTGGGTCGGTAGCGAGGGGGCCGCGCAGCTCAGAGGATCGGCTGCGTTCACGGCGGCATGCGCATCGAGTCGGCCCGAGCCGTAGTCGTTGTCAGCCCCGGCCGGGCCCCAGTCGACGGCCGTGCCGGTGAGGGTGCTCTTCACCTGGGCAGGCGTCAGTGACGGGTTGGCGTCCAGCATCAGCGCAGTCACCCCGGCCACAAACGGCGAGGCCATGGAGGTACCGCTCAGAACTCTGTAGGAGTCGCCCGGCTTGGCTGCGTAGATGTCAACGCCCGCCGCAGCAAGGTCGGGTTTTACACGCCCGTCGCTTGTGGGCCCTCGGCTAGAGAAATCGGCGAGCGAAAACCCGAGCGGGTCTCCCCCGTCCACATCCCTCGGGTCGGTCATGGCTCCGACCGTGATGGCGTCCCGGGCCACCCCGGGCTCGCCAACCGTATTGCTCGCCGGGCCGGTGTTCCCAGCCGCCACCACCACGGTGATGCCGTTCGCCACCGCCAGATCGACCATCTGTGAGGTCGAGTCGGTCCCGTCGCCGTTCCAGGTATTTCCGAGACTGAGGTTGATGACCTCGATCCCGTAGGTCGCCTTGTTGTTGATCACCCACTGGATGCCAGCGTCAACGTCGCAGGTCGAGCCACTCCCCGACCCGCTCAGGACCTTCACGCCCACCAGGGCGGCCCCGGGCGCCACGCCGACTGCCGCCGAAGAAAGCTGCCCCTCACCGGCGGCGATCGACGACACGTGGGTACCGTGCCCGTTGTTGTCGTAGGCCGACGTCATCGTCGGGTTCGTCGTACACGTCGTGCCGTCGGCGGTGAAGTCGGCGAAGGCGAGCACCTTGCCAACGTCGAGGTCGTCGTGATTGCCGTCGATCCCGGTGTCGATGACGGCGATCACGACGTCGTTCTTCGAGTATGAGGACGCTCCGTCAGTGTTGCCGTTCACCGGGAAGTCGAGCCGCGCCTCCCGCACGCCGAACTCGGTGGTGGCCGTGTCGAGGGTGGCGTGCATCTCGGCGTTGGGCTGGACTGCCACAACATCCGTACGCGCCGCGAGCTCCTCGATCTGGTCAGGCGTCAGCGAGGCCGCGTAGGCGTCGAGGGTGCCGTAGCGCATGTCGACGTCAAACTCACCGACGTCCTCGTGCTGGTCGTCGATGACACCGGTCGTGGGCCGGCGGTCGAGCAGGACAATGGCGTCGAGGGTCTCGTGCGCGGGCGCGGAATCGAGCTGTTCGTCGAGGGAGTCGACGACGTCGTTGCCGTCCCGGTCGACCGGGTCGCTCTTCGAACTCGGCGTGTCGTCGCCGCGGTCCGCCGCCACCGCGGGGGAGGGCAGGATGGCGAGCGCGGGCGCGACCAGAAGCGCTGCCGCGATCGCGCGCAGCAGCGGGTACGTACCGAACGATCGGATCCGCTCCACAGCTACGCGAATGATCGGCTCGCCCCCCAGTCGGATTGAACGGTAGGCGGGCACAATCCGGGCGTCTCGTCGACCCCCCGCGTTCACGAACTTTGTGTCTTTCCCCGGCTATAGCGCACATAGGGATCCAAAGTTTGCGGATTACACCGCCGGAGTGGGGCTGGGCGTGGGAGCCGGTGTGCGGCGGCGCAGCGCTCGCCACAGGGCCAAGCCGGGGAGCCCGACGATCACACTCAACGGCAACAGCGCGCCGAGCACCACGATGGTGCCGCCGATCACGTTGACCCCCGCGTCCCACGCCGTCCCCCACGCCTTCGAGAGGCTGGGGCTGCCGTCGTCCTCGGGCTTGGCCGGAGCGCCGGGTACCCGGATCTCAAGGGAAATGGTCGAGAACCCGGTGCGGTCGTCGAGGTAGCGGATGCGGCCTTCGAGCTGCTCGATCGTCTGCTGGATGGACGACAGCTCGCGCCGCACCTCGACCGTCTCGGCCACGCTGTTGGCCTTCCCGAGCAACTCGATGAAGACGGCCTCTTGCGCCTTCCAGTGCTGGAGGCGGGCGTCGAGGGCGACGTACTCCTCGGTCACGTCCTGGCCGCTGACCCCCTCGTCCTTAACCTTGCCGAGGCCGCGCAACCGGGTGAGGGTGTCCTCGAAACGGTCGGCGGGGACCCGAACGGTGAGCGACGCCCGGCTGCGGCTCACCTCGGAACTCTGGACGAACCCACCGGCGGTTTCGACCGCCCGGAGGGCCTTGTCGTGGGCCCGTTCGAAGCCGTCCTTGCCCACGTCCACCGACAGGGTGGCGCTCTTCACCACCTGCCCGGCGTCGACCGGCGGCAAGGATTCGGGTGCGCCAGCCTCCTCACTGATGACGGCTTGCGGCACGCCTGAGCTACCGCCTCCGGCGGCGGCGGGGGCCGCCATCACCGCTGAAGACTGCGCGGGCACCGGCATGGGAGCCTCGTCGACCGCGTATCCACCGGCGCCGAGATCCTCGAGGGGGGTGAAGGCCTGTGCCGACGAACCACCTCCGCCAACGGCATCAACGGCGACCCCGCCGCTGCTCCCGTAGAGCTGGGGTTCCGGCCCGTCGTCCCCGAGCGTCATCGCTCCCACGACGCCACCGACGGCCAAGAGCGCCGACGCCCCGGCCAGCACCGTCCTTCCCTTCCGAGTCTTCGGGACCAACCGCATCGTGAACCTCCTGTGCCCCGGCGCCTCCCGAGCGGGAGGCGCGCTCTGCACCAATTGACGGTCCGTGGGTGGAGAAAGTTCCCGTAAGGTCCGTCCCCTTGGCCGTGCTCTTGGGACTGGTGGCCGCGGGCGCCTTCGGGGCCGCCGACTTCCTCGGAGGCCTCCTCTCGCGCCGGTCGCCGGCCACGGCAGTCCTCATCCCCGTGCAGGTGACCGGGCTCACCCTGGCGCTGGTGCTGGCCTTCGCCGACGACACGCCGGTCCCCGCCGGGTCCGACCTCGGCCTGGCGATGGCCGGAGGCGTCGTCGGCATGACGTCGTTGGGCGTGCTCTACCAGGCGCTGGCGAGCGGTCGCATGGGGGTGGTGGCGCCGGTGAGTGCAGTCCTCACCGCCGTCCTGCCCGTGGCGTGGGCCCTCCTCCACGGCGAGCGCCCCAGCAGCCTCGCCTTCATCGGGGTGGCCCTCGCCGTGGTGGCCGTCGCCCTCGTCGCCCGTGAGCCCGAGACGGTGGAGGCCCTGGGCCACGGGGTCGCCCGCCCCGTCCTGCTCGCCGCCGGCGCCGGCGTCGGCTTTGGTGTCGTCGTGATCGTCTTCTCCGAGGTGGCGGACGGCAGCGGCTTCTGGCCCCTCGTGTTCGTGCGGCTCGGAGGCGTGTCGGTGGTCGGCGGCGCGCTCCTCGCCACCCGACGCCTGACGCTCCCCCGTCGCGCCGACAGACCCGCGGTGCTCCTGGCCGGCGTGCTCGATCTGACCGGCAACGCCGCCATCATCCAAGGCTTTCGGGAGGGGCTCACGTCCATCGTGGCCCCGGTCGGCGCCTTGTTCCCGGCCGCCACCGTGCTCCTGGCCCGGGTGGTGCTCGACGAGCGCCTGACCCGCACCCAGCTCGCGGGCCTCGCCGTGGCGCTGGCCGGGCTCGTGCTCATCGGCGCCGGCTGACGTTCTGAAACTGGACCTCTCGCTCCACAGAAGATGTGGAGCGAGAGGTCCAGTTTCAGATCACCTCGTCGAGGAAATCGGCGATGAGGCTGACGGTGGAGCGCGGGTTGTCGCCGACGGCGAGGTGGCCGGCGGCGTCAACGGTCGCCAGGCGGGCGTCGGGGATCAACTTCACGAAGGCGTCGGCCCCCTCGTCGGACAGCACGTCGGAACGGGCACCTCGGATCAGGAGCACCGGGCACGCCAACTCCCTGGCGTCGCCTTCCACACCTTCGAGGAGGCTCTGCCAGTTCGACTCGGTGATCGACCCCCGGTCGCGCAGGGCCCGCCCGTAGCCGTGCTTCCAGACCCAGCGCCCGTCTTCGCGCTGGCGCAGGTTCCGGGTCAGCCGCTGCGGAGTGACGTCGGTGCGCTGCGGGAGGTATTCGCGAATGGCAGCCGCCGCCTCGTCCAGCGACCCGAAACTCTCATGGGCCCGCAGGAACTCGATGATCCGCAGGACACCGTCCTCCTCGAGTTGGTGGCCGATGTCGATGAGGGCGACGGCCGCGACCCGCTCGGGATGCGCGGCACCGACGGTGATCGAGACGACGCCGCCGAGCGACGCTCCCACGAACGCGGGGCGGGCAAGGCCGAAGTGGTCGAGGAGCGGCGGGATGGTGGCGGCGATGACGTGTCGATCCATGTCGGGGACGGCGTCGGAGTCACCGTGGGCGGGGAGGTCGGGAGCGATCACGTGGTAGCGGCCGCCTACGGCCGCTCCGAGTTCCTCGTACATGTAGGCGGTCTGGCCGCCGCCGTGGAGGCACAGCACCGGAGGGAGGCCCCCGTGGCCCCACTCGAGGTAGTGCACTTGGCGTCCCTCGACCAGGGTGAACCCGCTGCGACCACCCCCCGCCGGAACGTCGTGGCGAGGCACGAAGTGATCCTCGAAGGCGGCGGCCAATTGTCCTCCCGCCGGCTCCGCCGGCTCCTCCGCAGGCTGGGGGCCCCTGCCCCAGCCGCATCCGTATGCGGTCGAGACGTTACCGGCCGTCGAAGGACCTGACGGAGCCGTCAGGTTCTGCCATGATGCGGCGGCCATGGAGCTGCTGCACCATCTCACGCTCGGTGACGTCCTGCGCGAGCATGCCCGTTCGCACCCGACTCGCACTGCCACGGTGTGCGGCGACCAGCGGGCCGGGTTCCCCGAACTCGACGAGCGGGTGAACCGGCTCGCCAATGGTCTGTCGGGGGCAGGATTCGAGCCCGGCGACCGGATCCTGTGGCTCGGGCAGAACTGCCATCGACTTCTAGAAGGGCTCCTGGCCGCCGCCAAACTCGGGGGGTCGTTCTGCCCCGTCAATTGGCGCCAGTCGGCGGCTCCAACACGACGGCGAGGGCGAGGGCGAGGGAAGCTACGAGGCGTTCCTCGCCTCGGCGGCACCCGACGACCCGGGCATCGGCGTGGACCCCTCGTCGGCGGTCCTCCTCATGTACACGGCCGCCTTTGAGGGCCTGCCGAACGCCGCCCAGCTCAGCCACCGGGCGGTGGTGGCGCAGAACCTGGTCATGGGCATGCTCCAGGAGATCACAGCCGACTACGTGTACCTGAACTGCGGCCCGCTGTTCCACGTCGCCACGCTGATGACCACCATGGCGACCTTCCAATTCGGCGGCACCAACGTGTTCACCCCTCGGGTCGACGCCGAGGAGTTGTGCCGGCTCATCGACGCCGAGAAATGCACCGGCGCCTTCGTGATCGGCCCCACGATGGACCAGATCCTGGAGGTCAACCAGGGCGGGAAGTACGACCTCTCGACCCTGCGCACCTTCGGTGGAAAACCCGAGTGGAACGAGATGATCACCCTCGACCAGAGCCCCTGGGCCAGGAAGCCCGCCGGCTACGGCCAGACCGAGTGCATGGGCATGCTGACCTTCAATGCCCTGGGTGGCGACCAGCTCGGCACCGCCGGGCGGCCGTCCCCCACCGTCCAGGTACGCATCGTCGACCCCGACGGCAACGACGTGGCTCCCGGAGAGACGGGCGAGATCGTGGCCAGGGGACTCACCGTGCACAACGGCTACTTCAACCGCCCGGAGCTGAACGCCGCTCGGATCCGCGAGGGCTGGTGGCACACGAATGACCTGGGGCGGCGCGAGGCCGACGGGTCGATCAGCTTCGTCGCCCCCAAAACCCGGCTCATCAAGTCGGCGGCCGAGAACATCTACCCGGCCGAGGTCGAGCAGTGCATCAACCAGCACCCGGCCGTCAAGGAGTCGGCGATCATCGGGGTGCCCGACCCCAAATGGCACCAGAGCGTCAAGGCCGTCGTCGTGCTGGAGGACGGTGCCAGCGCCACCGCGGACGAGATCACCGAGTGGGTGCGGTCGAAGATCGCGTCCTACAAGAAGCCCAAGACCGTGGAGTTCGTCGACGAGCTGCCCCGTCAGGGATGGGCAATCGACTACGACGCCCTCGACGAACGATTCGGGGGCGGGAACTATCCGACGGGGTCCGGGAGGAGCGCGTAGGCGGTGGCTCCGCCCCATCCGAACGCCGGCGCCTACCGCCGGCGGATCCGAATCGTCGCCCCGGTCGAGGGCCAGGTCGTCGCCGACCTGGAAGACGACTTCCATCGCTTCCGTGTGGAACTGCACCACGACGGCCGCCAGGTCACGTCGTGCACCGGCCAGGCGCTGCGCTTCCCGTGGACCGAGTGCCCGGGGGCAGTCGAACGGCTGCCGGAGCTCGCCGGGGCTCCCCTCACGCCCCGGGGCACCGACGTGGCCGGGCACGCCGACCCCCACCTCCACTGCACCCACCTGTTCGACCTCGCCGGCCTGGCCGTCGCGCACGCGGCCGGGGGTCGATACGAACGCCAGTACGACGCCGTCATCCCCGATCGCGACGCCGCGCTCGTCACCCACGCCCGGCTCTTCCGGGACGGCGAGCTGGTGATGGCGTGGGACCTCGAGGGCCTGGAGATCAAGGCGCCTCTGCTTTACGAGGGCGTCATGCTGCGGGGCGGGTTCATGCGGTGGGCCAACTCTCACCTCGACCCCGAGGGGGCGGAGGCCGCCGCGGTGCTCCGTCGTGCGTGTGAGATCTCGTGGGGGCGCCAGACCCCGTGGGACAACCTGGAACGCGCCCTCGACATCGGCGACTTCATGCTCGGCGTGTGCCACACGTTCCGCGCCGGGGTCGCCGAGGTGGCGCTGCGGGTGAAGGGCACCGTGCGTGACTTCACGGACCGCCCGGGGGACCTCCTCGGCTCTTGACCGGGCTGGGACCCGCCCCCGGATGAACGAGGCCGTGGTCGAAGGCGAAGACCACGGCGGCGGCGCGATCCCGCAGGCCGAGCTTGGTGAAGATGTGGCCGACGTGGCTCTTCACCGTCACCTCGGAGATGAACAGTTCCTCGGCCGTTTCGGCGTTGGAGCGGCCTCGGCCGATGAGCTGGAGGACTTCGAGTTCCCTCGGCGTTAGCTCGTCGACGCCGGCGTCGCCGGCACTCGGAGGCGTCGGCGCGCTCGCCCGGTAGGTCTCCAGGACCCGGCCGGTCACCGACGGGTCGAGCCACGATTCCCCAGCCGCCACCGCCCGGACGGCGCGGATGATGTCCTCGGCCGGAGCGTCCTTCAGCACGAATCCGGCCGCCCCGACCCGGAGGGCACCGGACAGGAGCTCGTCGTCGTCGAAGGTGGTGAGCACAAGAACGGGCGGCGTGTCCCCTGACGCTCGAAGCCTCCGGGTGGCCTCGATCCCATCGACCCGCTTCATGCGCAGGTCCATCACGATCACGTCGGGGCTGTGGACCGGGACGGCGGACTCGACCTCGTCGCCGTCGACGCACTCTGCCACGACTTCGAATCCGTCTCGCGGGGTGAGGATCCGGCGCAGGCCCGACCGCACCAGCTCCTGGTCATCAACCAGCATCACGCGGACCGGGGATGTCATGACTCGGCAGGCTGGCTCGGCGCCGAGACTTCGACCGCCCACCCGTTGGCCTCGGGCCCGGCCTGGAAGGTCCCGCCAAGAAGGCGCGCTCGCTGCTCCATCCCCTTGAGCCCGAGCCCGCCGGCGTCACCGTCTGGCGCCGCCCCGTTCCGACCGTCGTTCCGCACGACCAGGCGGACGTCACCGTCGCCGACGGAGAGGAGGACCTCGGCCTTGGACCCCGGGGCGTGCTTTGCCACGTTGGCCAGTGACTCTTGGGCGATCCGGTAGAGGCCGAGCCCGGTGGCGAGGGGGACCGCCGAGGCGTCACCGTGAAGCTCGCACGCGACGTCGAGCCCCGCATCCGCGAACCCGCGCACCAACGCTGGGATGTCTGCGGCACCGGGCATGGGAGCGGTGCCGCCGGCGGGGTCGGGAGTCAGGAGGCCAACCGTGCGCCGGATGTCGGTCATGGCCTGTCGGCCCAGCCGCTCGGCGTCGCGCAACGCCTCGGCCGCCTCGGTTGCGTCGGCTCCCGACTCGAGCGCGTGGCGCGCCCCCGTGAGATGCAGCATCGTCACCGACAGGGAGTGGGCGATGACGTCGTGGATCTCGCGGGCGATCCGCTGGCGTTCCTGGGCTGCCGCGCCGGCAAGCGACTCGGCGTGGCGAGCGTGCTCGGACATCATCGCCTCAACGCTCTTCTGCACCGCCAGCCCGCCCGCGTAGGAAGCCGCGTAGCCGGTGACCCAGATCAGGGCTCCATCGAACTGGTCGGTCGCCTCGATCCCGATCATGGCCCCGCACGCCGCGACCAGGATCGCGAGGCCCTCAGGCATCCGAGCGGTCGCCCCGCCCTGGATGCAGGTCAGGCAGACGAGGAAGGGGGCGAAGTCGGTGGAGGTGGGCGAGTGCACCAGCACCGCCGTGACCGGGCCGATGGTCAGGGCGGCCCAGAGCCACCGCGGAAGGAACAGCTCGGGTCGCTCGGGGTGCCGGTGGCTGACGTAGTCGAGCACGAATGGCATCGCCGCGAGGAGGACGAGGGGCGCGTCCCAGGCGAGCACCCCGGCGTCGTACTCCGCCACCCGGTGCCACAGGCTCTCGATGGCCACAAACACCGCCCCCGCCATGGATCCGATGGGCAGGAACTGGGGCCACTCGAGGTCCTCAGGCGCGATGTCTGACGCGTGCGCGTGGCTCATTGCGTGAAGCGTAGGGGAGGCAAAACCGCAGGTCATCCGCCTGTCGGCGGAGAACCGGGGGCTCGCGCCTCCGCCCTGGGGAGGAGGCCGAAATGGGCTCGGCGCACGATGACCGGCGCGGCCTCTGTCCGTACCGTGACACGCATGACGACCACGAATGAACACGTGATGACCCGACGGGACGAGCTTGCCAGCGCCGTGATCACGGCGTGGGTCGTGACCGGCCTGTTCCTCGACGGCTGGGCACACAACGCCGAGAAACCCGAGACGTTCTTCACGCCCTGGCACGGCCTGCTCTACGCGGGCTTCGCCGCCGGGGTGCTCTGGGGCGTGCTCGAACGGGCCCGGGCGCGGCGGCTCGGTGAGCCGGTGCGGCCAATGCCGGCACTCATGCGGGTGGGCTTCGCCTGCTTTGCCGTGGGCGGGGTCGCCGACATGATCTGGCACGGGATCTTCGGGGTCGAGGCCGACGTCGAGGCCCTGGTGAGCCCGACGCACCTGCTGCTCATGGTCGGAGGGCTCCTCTTGACGACGGGGACCGTCCGCAGTGCTCTGGGTCGCGGTGCCACGAGCCCGACGCTTCGCGATTTCGCCCCCGCCCTGACCGGCGTCGCCCTCGCCGTGGCCGTGGTGGGCTTCTTCGTGCAGTTCAGCTCGGCGTTCCGCATCGAGGATCACGCCGGTCTCGGGTCCGGGGCCACCGAGGGCGACCAGGTGCAGGGGATGACCTCGCTCCTCCTCACGAACATTCTGCTCGTGGGTGCCGTGGCGTGGACGCTGCGGCGATTCCGCCCGCCCCGGGGCACGTTCGCCGTGCTCCTCACCGTGCCCGCTGTGCTGCTCGCAAGCCAGCACGGCTTCGACGAGCTGCCCCTGGCCGGCGCCGCGCTAGTCGCCGGCCTCGTCGCGGACGCCCTCGTCGCTCGAGGCACATCCGATCGCTCCGTGCTCCTAACAACCCCGCTCGTCCTCTGGACCGGGTGGTTCGCCATCTACCACGCCGTGTGGGGCCTCGGCTGGCCGGTCGAGATCTGGACCGGACCCATCGTGCTCGCCATCCTCACCGGCTTCGGCCTGAGCCTGCTTGCAGACGCAGGCCCGTCCTCCGTCCCGACGCCAATCCCCACCGAGGTCGCGCTGGCCGCGGACCCGGCCGGCGCCGCAACCCCCCGCAGCCCCCGCACGCCCTACCGGGCCCTCGCCGAGCTGCTGGTGTAGCCGGGGGGCCACGACGCTCCGGCAAATGGCCCGATCGGGCTATGCAGCCGGGGGTCTGCGGTCCCGATGCAACGGCGAAGCGCGGGGGAGACCGTGCTCGAGTCCCTTCAGCAACCGGGGCGCACGCCGATGCACAGCACACGCCGACCTGCCAGCACGTTGGCGGCGGCTTTCGTGGCCGCCGCCACCATCGGGATCTCCAGTCCTGCCGCGTTCGCCGGCCAGACGAATGGGCTCGACGGCGAGCCGCCGAGCCCGACGGCCGAGGAGCGGACCACCGCCTCCGTTCCCGACTTCTCGAGAGGACCGCGAGGGACGAGTGAGGCCCGCGTGCGGGTGCTCGAGCTGTCGGCGCCGGGGTTGGCCGCCGGGGCGCTCGCCTTCGACCTCCAGAGCACGATCGACCACGAACGGCAGGGCCTTCCCTTCGACCGATCGTGGGGCCGGATGGTCGAGTCGTACGTCGACACGGGCGGCCAGACGCTTTACCCGCCCGACTCGCCGCACGAGATGGAGGTCGTCGCCGGGAGTGAGAGCGAAGAGCTCGGCACGCTTCCCCTGACGCTGCCGATGGAGCCGACCCAGCTCGACGCCTTCGGGTTGGGGCAGGTCGTCGACGACGTCCTCGGTGCTGGTGGCGTGACCGACGGCGAGCTGAACCCGGTCAAGACCACCGGCCGAGTCGACGCCGACGGCGCCGCCGGGGAACAGGCGTCTGAGGTGGCGGCGGTGGACCTCTTGAGCGGGGTCGTCAGCGCCGTGGATGCCGGGCCCGGCGTGCTCCAGTCGTGGGCGCGGCCGGACCAGTCGGGCGCCATGACGCGAGCCCTCGCCATCTCCGACCTGAAGGTCCTCGGCCTCTTCGACTTGCTCGGCGTCGACCTCGCGAGCCTCGATCTGTCAACCCTCTCGGACCTCGCCGATCGGTTCTGGCTCCGTCCGCCCGCCGGGTCGGCGACGTGGGGTGGATACGTCCAACGAATGGTGGCGCTCCGGAGTGCACTCGATGTCCAGGCCGCGCTTGGGGTGCTGTGTGACCAGCTGGACGAGATCCTTGGTTCGACGTACGGGATTCGGTTCAGCCAGGACCTCGACGTCCTGGGCGTCGAACCGCCGGACTGCCTTGACCCCAACGCCGTCGGCCGCCTGGTCCAGCAACTCGTCGACCTGGCTGCCGAGACGTCACAGACCCTCATCGACGGGCTTTCGAAGGCCGACACCCTCGCCTTCGAGGACATCTCCGGGTACACGCACGCGGTGGCCGAGATCACGCCGCTGGGGGCTCGGCCCTCGGCGCAGGTGAACGGCGGGGTCGAGAATATCACCGTCGGGGGAAGGCGCCTCGGTGGGTTCTCGGTGCTCGACGCGCTCGACAAGATCAGCGCCCTCGAGAACCGGGTCAACGGCGGCCTGGACGACGCGCTCACACCCGTCGGTGGCTCGGGCCGCGTGCGGGTGCAGCTTCTCCCTCGACTGGTCCAGGCTCCCGAGCCGGACGGTCCGTACGCCACCGCTCGGGCTGCGATGACGCTCGTCACCATCTCGATCACGCCTCCGCGCGTGTCGGCACCCGAGCCCACCGTGAGCGGTGGCACGCAGCCCCCCGATCTCGCTGCCGGCGAGATCGACCTGGCCGGGGCCCAGACGATCTCCGCCGTACGGGGCCCGGATCAGCCGCTCGGCGACTTGCTCGAGCCGGTGACCATCACCGTCGGGGCGATGGAGAGCACGGCCGAGCACATGAGGCCGGGCGTCAACCCCGATCCGGACCCGGACGCCTGCCCGAAGTGCCCAACAGACAAGACGGGCAAGACGGGCCGGCTGGCAAACCTCCCGTGGGACCCCGAGAACGAGTGGGAGAGTCCGGGTGGCACCAGCTCGACCGGCACCCTGCCGCGGACGGGAGGGAACGGGGCAGCGGCCGGCCTCGGCGTCGCCGCCCTCGGGAGCGCCGTCGCCCTGCGCCGGCGCTTCCTCCAGCCGCTTTCTCGCGAAGACCGTCCGGGGTGACCGGTTACCGCGGGTAACGGCGATCAGGAGGGGGCTGCGGCGCCGGGGGTCGTGGGCTGGCAGACGCAGAACTCGTTGCCCTCGGGGTCGGTCATGACCTGCCAGCAGAAGAGTTCGTCCCGGCAGGCGTCGGGGTCGGCGCGCACGGCGCCCAAGGCCTCCAGGCGGGCAACCTCGCCCTCAATGTCGTCGACGTGGATGTCGAGGTGCATCCGGTTCTTGCCCTGCTTCGGCTCGGGGACGCCCTGGAGCACGATGATGGGGCCCTGGCCGTCGCCCGCGGCGGCGTCGGGCCCGAGCACAACGTAGGGACCGGTCTCCATCACCGGCTGGTACCCGAGGGCGGCCCCCCAGAACTTCGCCAGGGCCTGCGGGTCGGAGCAGTCGAGCACGAAGGTCAGCACGGGCGTGTCACGATCCTCCCTTCCCGGCGAGCTCACCGAGGCGAGCGCGCAGGTCTGCCTCAAAACTGCGCACCGCCTCGCCGACGTGCGCCTCCTTCAGCGCGGTGAGGTGGGGGTAGCCGGCGTCGCGCTCGGCGTCCCACTCGTCGGCGAAGGCCCCCGACTCGATCCCGTCGACGATCTCGCGCATCCCAGCCGCCACGTCGAGATGGGAGAAGGCGTCCCGGCGGGAGAGCTGGCCGTACTGGCTGGTGGGCGAGTGGTGCTCCATCTGGGCCGCGTAGCCCTCGAGACGGACGAGGCGCATGGTGCGCTCCATCTCGCCCGACAGCCCGATCTCGGTGAGGACGGCTTCGAGTGGTATCCCGTGCTCGAGCATGACCCGCACGAAGGTGGTGTGGACGTGCTGGAGGGCGGGGGCGAGGGCCTGTTCCACGGCGAGGTCGAGCACCGCCTCCTGCATCGTCGTCATCTCGATGCCGCCCTGCTTGAGCCCGCCGACGGCGCGGGCGAGGGCGAGGACGCGCGCCTGGGCGGTCCCGGTGACGTCCCGGTGGACACCCACGGCGGTGATGAAGCCGATCCCCTCGTCGTAACAGCGGCGAACCTCGGGGCCGAGCATCCGGGGAGCGACCATTCCCTGGTCACCTGGAGGGTCGAGGCGATCGAAGGCCAGCGTGTAGCCGCTCGCCACCACGGTGAGGGCGTCGGCGCGGGGCGCGAGGGGGAGGTCGGGGATGACGTCGTCGGGGACGAGGGCACAGATGACGTCGAGGTCGTTGGCCTCCTCCAGCTCCCTGCCCGCGAAGCCGTCGGCCTCGGCGCGTTCCCGCGTCTCGTCGGCCCGCACGCAGACCGAGACGTCGAGCCCCGAGTCCCGGAGGTTGAGGGCCCACGAGCGGCCCTGGTTGCCATACCCGACCACCGCCACTCGCTGGCCGGCGAGGGCGGCGGGGTCGCCGTCGTGCTCGTACCAGATCTTCACGTATTTCCGCTCCTGGCCCGTCGTTGGTTGGCTCGCCGGGCCGCTGGGCCCCGCTCGCTTCGCTCGTCGTGCGTCGACACGCTATGGCACGCTGCGTTCGTGACGCGGGTCGCCTTCATCGTGCTCGACGGCATGCCGAGCCGGCACGTCACTCCCGAAGTCGCTCCGTGCCTGTGGGCGCTGGCGGCGGAGGCCGGCCGGCCCCCGGGCGAGGCGACCGGGGTGATGCCGGCGGCCACCTACCCCAACCACGTGACCTTCGTGACCGGGCGACGACCCGAGGACCACGGCGTCCTCGCCAACTGGTTCTTCGTCGACGGGAAACCCACCCCGGCCGAGGCGGTGGGGCCATCGGGACCCACGCTCTTCGACGCCTGCCGAGACGCCAGAAGGTCGTCGGCCTTCGTGGCCGGTGACCAGCACCTCGTCAAGGTGATGGCGGCCGACCGCGCCGACGAACATTGGCCCGCCGACGGCGAGGTGCCCGAGGGGTGCGAGCGCGACGCCAAGGGGTACGTCGCCGACGCCGAGGTGGCCCCGCGCACCCCGCCTGGGACGACACGGTGGTGATCGTGGTCAGCGACCACACCATGGAGACGCTCGCCCACCCGGAGCCGATCGACCTGTTGGCGCTGGCCGCCGCGCACGGGGGGTTCGGCCTGCCGGGTGGCGGCTCGGCGCTGGTGCTCGGGAACAACGAACCGTCGTGGCTCGACGGGCTCCCAGGGTGCGCCGGGCGGCGGGCCGTCCGCGAAGGCCTGTGGGAAGCCTGGACCCATCCGGGGTGGTGGTTCGCCGTCGCCGGATTGGGCGAGGACTACCGAGGCATGCACGGGAACCCCACGACGCTGCCCCAGGTGGCCCTGGTCAGTGGGGGACACCCCGCGGCCGTCGAGCTCGCCGACGTCGTGGCCGCGGGCGGCGTCAGCGCTCTCGACTGGGCCCCCACGATGGCTGGCCTCTTGGGGTTGCACCTCCCCGAGGCATCCGGCCTCAACCTGCTTCCCCAGTAGCCGGCGCTACCGTGGCCCAGTGGACGCTCCCGCACCGGGTCTCCCCAGCACGCGCACATGGTGGCTCTGGTCGGCGGTAATCGGGGTGCCGGCCGTCATGGTGTCAGTGCTCGCCATCGTCGTCGCCGACGACTCCGGGGACCGGGGAGTCACGCAGATCGAGTCAATCGAGCCCGAGTTCCTCCCCGAGGTGGCACCCGCTGACGACTTCTCCGAGGGGGGTATCGCGGGCGGTGCCGTCGCCGGTGGATTGGGCGAGGAGGTGGAACCCGACGGCGACCTCGTCGTCGCCGACTCCGGCTTCTCGACCTTCGAGACCGACTTCGGGCCCGGCTACTCCTATGCCGCGGTCATCGAGAACCCGACTGCGGCCCAGGCCGAGTTCGTGACCGTGCGGGTACTGCTCCGCGACGCCGACGGGAAAATCGGCCGCACCGACGAACAGATCGTCCAGACCATCGCACCCGGCCAGACGATCGCCGTCGCATCCGAGACGCCCGATGGAGTCGCCATCGCCGAGATCGAGGTCCGGACCGAGGTCGAGACCTGGAGGGAACCATCGGGGACGGCCCCGACGTTCGCCGTTTCGGAACCCGAGACCGAGGTGACCGAGTTCGAGACGATGAAGACGACGGCGGAGTTGTCGTCTGACGCCGAGGCCGACCTCACCGCGATCGACGTCGTGGCGGTCTATCGCAACGGGGCCGGCGAGATCGTCGGCGGCACGCCGAGCTTCCTCGACTTCCTCCCGAGAGGCGAAACGGCGGTCGCCACCATCGAGTCGGCCACCGTGATCCCCGGGGTCGAGTCGACCGAGGTCTACCCCCGGGGCTTCGCCCTCTGAGCTCTACGGAGCAGGAGGGGGCGGAGGAGGCGGGGGAGGGGCCACCTCGGCGGCGCTCAATTCGGCGTCGGCGGCGGCCACGTCATTGTGGAAGCGCTTGTGCACGAACATCCGCTCACCGCCGACGTCGGCCTTGCCCCACAGACCCTTCAGCGGAGCGCCCAGACGGGACTGCCGCGGAAGGCGCTGGTGAAGCGACTTGGGCTTGGCCGGCATCCAGAAGCTCGCCCGCAGCACGATGACGGAGCGGTCGGTGACGGCGACCACATAGAACTTGGTCCAGAAGAAGATCAGGTAGGTGAGGAAGAGGAAGTACGGGGAAGGCCCGGTCTGGGCCAGGAAAACGTGCCGCGCCTCCTCACCGGGTTCGAGAAAGGGCTGGGCCCGGTCTCGGAGCTTGTCTCGCAGTGCCATGTTCCGCCCACCTCCGTGCTCGACGCCGCGCGGAACAGTAGCGGGCGCTGTCGCTACGGATGCCAGGTGCCGTCGGGCTGCCGGTGCCAGCCACCGGCGGCCCAGGTACCCCCATCGACGTGGATGGTCGACCCCGTGACGAACTCGGAGAGCCCCGAAGCGAGGAAGACCGCCGCCCCCGCCACGTCGTCGGCCCGACCCTTGCGGCGGAGCGGCGGGTCCGCGTCGGGGTCACCGACGCCGGGCGTAGGGATGAGGTCGGGGGCGATGCAGTTGACCCGGATCCCCCGATCGCCCAGCTCGAGCGCAAGGGTCTTGGTCAGGTTCTCGAGCGCCGCCTTCATGGCCGAGTAGACGGCAAACCCCGGCCCGGCGCGATGGGCCTCGACCGAGGTGACGTTGATGACGGCGCCGCCCGCCGGCATCAACGGGACGACCCGACGGATCAGGTCGGCGACGCTGGTGAAGTTCTCGGCCACGAGTGCGGCCTGGGCGTTGGCCGACAGGTCGAGGAACGCCGCCTGGAACGTCCCCCCGGCGTTGTTCACCAGCACGTCGACGTGCTCGAAGTCTCCCGCCACCCGATCCACGAACTCCCCGACCCCGTCAGGGTCGCGCACGTCGAGCACCCCCGGCACACATCGGCGTTCGAGGTCAGCGACGGCGTGGCTCACGCGTTCGAGCCCGTCGCCGTCGCGGTCGCAGACGGCGACGTCGGCCCCGAAGCGGGCGAAGGCCAAGGTGATGGCCTCGCCGATCCCGGCCGCCGCCCCCGTCACCAGCGCGACTTTTCCGTCAAGCGACACGGCACTTGGGTCCAAGACCACGCCTCGCAATCTACGCTCCGGTCATGGGCCTCGATCTGACCGGACGAAGCGTGCTCGTGACCGGCGCCTCCGCAGGTATCGGGGCCGCCCTCGCCGAGGGGTTCGCCGAGCGGGGAGCGACCGTTGGGATCTGCGCTCGGCGCGAGGACCGGCTTCGGAAAGTCCTCACCGCCTGCCAAGCCCACTCACCCGAATCGCGCATGTGGGGCGTCGACCTCGCCGACCTCGACGGGATCGAGACCTTTGCCCACCGAGCCAACGCCGAGCTGGGAGGAATCGACGTGCTGGTCAACAACGCCGGCATGCCGAAGCGGCGCAAGGTGCTGGCGCTGAGCGAGGGCGATATCGACAACGTCATGGCCCTCAACTACCGGTCGCCCGTGCGGCTCATCCTCGCCCTGCTCCCGGGGATGCTGGAGCGATCCCGCGCCGACGGGTTCACCAGACGGATCGTCAACGTGTCTTCGATCGCCGGGCGCCTCAGCCCGCCGGGCGAGGCCGCCTATTCGGCGTCGAAGGCAGCCCTCACTGCCTTTTCGGAGGCGTTGGCCGGTGAGCTATGGCAGGAGCCGGTCGACGTCCACGTCGTATTCCCGGGCGTGATCGACACCGAGTTGTTCGAGCTTCCCGACAACGATCCGCACCTGGCAAGCGACATGGAGCGCCTGCCGCCCGCCGCCGTCGTCGATGCCGTCCTGGACCAGATGGAGTCCGGCAAGTTCGAGTCCTACGTTCCGGAGTGGCTCGCCGACATCGTCACCGGCAAGGCCCGCGACGCGCAGGGCTTCATGGAAGGCGCCGCCGCCTACCTGCGCGAACAGGAAGAGAAGGCTGCCCGGAGCTGATGCGTGTGTGAGTGTTTGACCCCGCGGCGCGGGGTCAAACACTCACACACGGCTAGCGGCCCGTCAGGAGACGGCGGACCTCGTCTTCCGAGTCCGGGGTGACGAGCGCCAGCACTTCGTCGCCCACCTCGAATCGAGTGTCGCCGCGGGGAACCACCACGTGGTCTTCCCGCAACACGGCAACCACCGTGGCGTCGCGGGGCACGCCGGCGTCCTTGATTTCTGTCCCCACCGCCGGCGACTCGTCGGCAAGGGTGACCTCGACGAGGCGCGCCTGACCGCCCTCGAACTGAAGCAGACGCACGAGCGTTCCGACGGAAACGGCCTCCTCGACGAGGGCGGTGATCAGGTGGGGCGTCGAGACCGACACGTCGACGCCCCAGGTCTCGTTGAACAGCCACTCGTTCTTCGGATGGTTCACCCGGGCCACGACCCGGGGGACCGCGAACTCCTGCTTGGCGAGGAGGGACACCACGAGGTTGTCTTCGTCGTCGCCCGTGGCGGCCACCACCACCTCGGCCGTCTCCAGCTCGGCCGCCTGGAGGGTGGAGAACTCGCAGGCGTCCGCCACCATCCACTCCACCTCGTCACGCGAGACCGCCCGCTCGGCGACCGGGGGCAGTTGTTCGATGACCAGAACCCGGTGACCGGCGTCGGCCAGTTCGTTGGCGATGAAGCTCCCGACGTTCCCGCCCCCTGCAATCACGACCCTCATGAGTGCCCCTCACCGGCGCCGGCCAGCCGGGCGTCGAGCTCGTCGACGCCGTCGGCAGCGGCCACGAAGTGGAGGACGTCGCCGTCCTGGCCGACCAGGTCGGCAGTGACTACCTGAGCCGCGCCCAGACGGGTGGCGGCGGCGAGCCAGAACCGCCCTGGCTCGTTCAGCTCGCCGAGCTTCCGACCCGCCCAGGGCGCCGGGAGCGAGCGCTCGACGAGACAGACCTTGCCGCTGGGGTCGACCCAGTCACGCCGGTGCATCTCGGGCACGAGCTGGCGGAGGACCTGGTCGGTCGTCCACGCCACGGTGGCGACGGTCGGAATGCCGAGCCGCTGGTAGATGGCGGCCCGGCGGGGGTCGTAGATGCGGGCCACCACGGCCTGGATGCCGAAGGTTTCTCGCCCAACCCGCGCCGTCAGGATGTTGGAGTTGTCGCCGTTGGTCACAGCGGCGAGGGCGTCGGCACGGTCGATGCCGGCTTCGAGCAGCGTGTCGCGGTCAAAGCCGAACCCGACGACTCGCGCGCCGCCGAAGGACGAGGGCAGGCGCGAGAAGGCGGTGGCGTTCTTGTCGATGACGGCCACGGTGTGGCCGTCATTCTCCAGCGCGCCCGCGAGTTCGCTCCCGACCCGTCCGCAGCCCACGACCACCACGTGCATGAGGGGTGATCCTAACGATGGGCCTGAGCGGCGCCCGGACTCGACCCGCACCAACGGCCGGGGACGCCGTACGCTGACCGAGCCCTGTCAACACAAAGGAAACTCGTGCGCGCCGAAACCCGAGCCCCCGAACCGCAGCCCCTGGCTCCGGAGGTTGCCCTCCCGCCGGACCGCCTCACGTACCGCCTGAAGGCCAAGCTCCTCGGCAACCCCCTTCACACGGAAGAGCTCGATCACGAGCGTCTCGGCAAGCCGACAGCCCTGGCCGTGTTCGCCTCCGACAACCTGTCGTCCTCGGCGTACGCCACCGAGGAGATCCTGCGGGTTCTTGTCATCGCCGTTGGGATCGGGGCCTTCTCGCTGGTCGTTCCGATCACCATCGCCATGCTCGTGGTGCTCGGGTTCCTCATCCTCTCCTACCGCCAGACCATCAAGGCCTACCCCACCGCCGGCGGTGCCTACGTCGTCACGAGAGACAACTTCGGGATCATCCCCGCTCAGATCGCGGGTGTTTCGCTGCTGACCGACTACATCCTGACGGTTTCGGTGTCCGTGGCCGCGGGTACCGCCGCGCTGACGTCAGCGTTCCATGGGCTCATCGACTTCCGGGTCCCGATCGCCGTGGGCTTCATCGCCGTCATCGCCTACGGAAACCTGCGCGGCGTGCGCGAGTCGGGAAAGGTCTTCGCCCTTCCCACCTACTTCTTCATCCTCAACATGGTCGTCCTCTTGGGGCTGGGCATGTGGAAGATGCTCTTCGGCGAACTGCCACGGGCTGAGCAAGTCGACGGCATGCTCGAGCTCGGCAAGGTCGGCGGCGGGGTGCTCTACGGGGCCTCGTTGTTCATCGTGCTCCACGCCTTCGCCTCCGGCGGCGCGGCCGTCACCGGCGTCGAGGCCATCTCCAACGGCGTCCCGGCCTTCCGCAAACCGGCGTGGAAAAACGCCCGCACGACGCTCGTCATCATGGGAACGGCGCTGGGCGTCATGTTCCTCGGGCTGTCGATCCTCGCCTCGAAGCTCCACACCGTGCCCTTCGAGGAGGGAAGCCCGACGGTGATCGCCCAGATCGGCCATTTGATCTATGGGAAGGGTGCGCTGGGGGACGCCCTCTTCTACTCACTCCAGGCCGGGACGATGCTCATCCTCGTCCTCGCCGCCAATACCAGCTTCGCCGACTTCCCCCGCCTGGCGTCGTTCCAGGCCGGCGACAGCTTCCTCCCCCGTCAGCTCACCAAACGCGGACACCGCCTCGTCTTCTCCAACGGCATCGTGTTCTTGGCCCTCGCCGCAGCCGTGCTCGTGGTGGCGACCGGCGCCGAGGTGGAGCGGCTCATCCCCCTCTATGCCGTGGGCGTATTCACGTCGTTCACCATGTCGCAGGCCGGGATGGCCCGCCACCACATCCGCTTCAAGGAGCCGGGGTGGAAGTCCGGCCTGGTGATCAACGGATTCGGGGCCTTCCTCACCCTGGTCGTCGACGTCGTCATCGCGGTCACGAAGTTCACCCACGGGGCCTGGCTCATCGTTGTGGCGGTTCCGATCTTTGTCTTCTTCCTCGTGCGCCTTGCCCGGCAGTACGAGACCGAGGCCTACCACCTCGAGCACGACGTCCCCGAGGCGGTCTCGGCGCCGATCCTCCGCCGCCACGTGGTGCTGGTGTTCATCGACCGGCTCGATCTCGCCGCCGCCCGGGCCATCCAGTACGGGCGCTCGCTCCGCCCCGACGAGCTTCGGGCCGTCCACTTCGCCCTCGACCAGCAGCGAGCCGACGAGCTCGCAGGAGCGTGGCGTGCGCACGGCCTCTCGAACGTCGCTCTCGAGGTCGTGGATTGCCCCGACCGACGCCTGACGCGCGCCGCCGTCACCACCGTGGCCGACGCCCTCGCCGGCGGCGAGACCGAGGTGAGCGTCCTCCTGCCCGACCGCAAGTACAAGGGCCTCTGGCACCGCATCCTGCACGACCAGACGGCTGACGACATCGCCGTCGAGGTGTCCCGACTGCCACACGCCAACGTGACCACCGTTCCGTTCCATTTCGATTTCGAGGCGGTCGAGGCGGTCGCGGCGGTGAGCGGCGCCGCGCCACCCCCGAGCGCCGGGAACGGGAAGGTGAAGCCGGCGGTGGTCGAAACCGGATTCGCCGAGGAGGGGCGGCCCCACGGGGCCATGCCGATCCGTTCGGTCCGGCAGCGCATGAAGGCCCGAGTCAGCGGGCGAGTTGAGGGCCTCCGGGTCCAGCCCATGGCGGGAACGCCGACCCTGGAGATCACCCTCGCCGACGACACCGCCAAGCTCTCGGTGGTGTTCCTGGGCCGCCGCCAGATCGCGGGGATCGAAATCGGCACGCACATGACCGTGGAAGGGATGGTCGTCGACCACCGGGGCCGCCTGGCCATCGTCAACCCGGCCTACGAACTGCACGCCTGACCCGAGGGGGAGCGCATGAGTGAGGGGGGCGTCCACCCGCTCGAACCACTGAGCGAGGACGAGATCCATCAGACGGTTCAGGTGCTCCGCGAGGCGGGCCACACGGGCGAGCACCATCGCTTCGCCGCCGTAACGCTGGCTGAGCCACCGAAGGCCGACGTGCTCGGGTGGGTTCCGGGCAACGGAACGGACCGGCGAGCCGTCGCCTACGTCGTCGATCGATCGACCGGCAAGAGCGCCACCGGCGTGGTGTCGCTCACCAAGAGCGAGGTCGTGTCGTGGGACGCCGCGGACGGTCACCACATGCTCCTCTTCGAGGAGCTGTTCGACGCCATCGGCATCGTCAAGGCGGATGCGGGTTGGCAGGAGGCACTCCGGCGCCGGGGCGTCGAGGACTTCGACGGCGTGCAGTGCGACCCGTGGCCGGCGGGCAACTTTGACGATCCGTGGGCCGGGAAACGGGTGGTGCGTGTCGTCTCCTACGTCCGCCACGACGAGCATGACAACGGCTACGCCCATCCGATCGAGGGCGTGGTGGCCACGGTCGACACCGTCGAGCGGAAGGTCATCGACCTCGTCGACGTGGGCAACGTGCCCGTGCCCGCCGACTGCCGGAACTATCACGCCGGTTCGGTGGCGTCGTTCCGCGACGACCTGAAGACCCTCGACATCACCCAGCCCGACGGGCCGAGCTTCGTCGTTGAAGGAAACGAGATCCGGTGGCAGAAGTGGCGTTTCCGCGTGTCGATGCACCCGACCGACGGCCTCACGCTCCACACCCTGACGTACCGGGACGGCCCCAAGGGTGAAGGGGAGGAACGGTCGGTGCTCTACCGGGCTGCCCTCGGGGAGATGGTCGTTCCCTATGGCTCCACCAGCGCGCAGCACCGGTGGAAGAACGCCTTCGACTCGGGGGAGCTGGGCCTCGGTCGCTACCCGCTCCTCAACTCGCTGGAGCTGGGGTGCGACTGCCTAGGGGTCATCCACTACTTCGACTCACCCCAGGTCACCGATGCCGGCGACACCCAACTCGTCAAGAACGCCATCTGCCTCCACGAGGAGGACTTCTCGATCCTCTGGAAGCACTTCGACCTCGAGACCTTCGTGCCCGAGGTGCGCCGGAGCCGCCGGCTCGTCGTCAGCTCGATCCACACGGTCGGCAACTACGAGTACGGCTTCTACTGGTACCTGTATCAGGACGGCACCATCGAGATGGAGGTGAAGCTCACCGGGATCCTCCAGACGCAGGGTGTCGATGGCGCCGCCGCCGACCCCAACGCTGCCGTCGTGTCACCCGGCGTCGCGGCGCCGAATCACCAGCACCTCTTCTGCTTCCGCCTCGACCTCGACGTCGACGGGGGCCCCAACACCGTCTACGAAATGGAGGCCGAGCCCGACCCGCCCGGCGCCGACAACCCGTACGGAAACGCGTTCCGCTCGAAGGCCACGCTGCTCGCGCGTGAGTCCGAAGCCCGGCGCGACGTCGATCCGTTCCGCGGGCGGCACTGGCGGGTGGTGAACCCCAGCCGGGCCAACCGGGTTGGCCAACCCGTGTCGTACCGGCTGCTGCCCGGCAACTCGCCTCTCCTGCTCGCCTCGCCGGGGTCGCGCATCGCCGAGCGTGCCGCCTTCGCCCGCCACAACCTGTGGGTCACCCCATTCACCGAGGGTGAGACGCGAGCGGCCGGGCTGCCCAACCTCAACCCGGGCGGGTCGGGCCTGCCGTCGTTCACCGCCGCCGACCGATCGATCGAGGACGAGGACGTCGTCCTCTGGTACACGTGCGGGCTCATTCACGTGCCCCGTCCCGAGGACTTCCCGGTGATGCCGGTTGAACGGGTCGGGTTCCTCCTCCAGCCCCACGGCTTCTTCGACGAGAACCCGGCTCTCGACGTCCCGGCACCGCCACACGCGGAAGGCCACTGCCACACGACCGACTAGATCGTTTTGGGTGCCGAACTGGCCCTGTGCGGGCCAGTTCGGCACCCAAAACGGGTCAGGGCTCCCGGGTCAGGCGGTTCCAGAACTCGTCGACGGCCGACTCGTCGATCGGGGTGAGGAAGCTCTCCACGATCAGGCCGTCACGAACCTCGTGCATGTGGACGGTCTTGATGCGCACGCTCTCGGTTCCGGCGAGGCCGGTCCAGTTCACGAGCGCCGTAACCCGGTCGCCGTCCTCCACCAGGTCGGTGACCTCGATGGTGAACTCGTCGAGGAGAGCCAGACCGGCACGGATCCGCTCGATTACCTGATCACGGCCCTTCAACTCCCCGGCGAAGACGTGCGCACCGGTCTCGTGCCAGGCAAGGTCGGGGTGGGCTCGGGCGGCCAAACCGTCGAGGTCACCGCGCGCCAGGGCCGCGTAGGCGGCGCGCACAACCGCTCCCGGCTCCGACGAGCCCATCGCGCCCTCCCTCTCCCCGGGGCAGCCTACCGAGAGAGATTGGGTGTCGGGTCCGGTTCGCCTCGTGCGAGGGTGAGGGGGATCACGCCGGCCCAGACGGGAAGGGCGAGATCTTCCTCGTCGTCAACGGGCGGCCCCGTCCGCACCTTCGCCGAGGCCTCGGTGATCGGGATGGCCAGCACCGCGGTTCCCCGGAATTCCTTTTCGTTGGGCCGGCGAGCCTCGCCCCAGCGGCCGGGTGCAACGTGCTCGACGATGGCTTCGAGCGCCGCCATCTTCTCGCCCGGGTCGGTGACTTCACGGGCCCGTCCGAGCACGACCGCCGAGCGGTAGTTCATGGAGTGGTGGAAGACGGATCGGGCGAGCACCAGCCCGTCGAGCAGCGTGGCCGTGACGCAGACGGGTGCACCTCCCTTGAGGGTCCGGATCATCCGGGTCGCCGGCGACCCGTGGAGGTACAACACATCGCCAACCCGGGCGTGGATGGTGGGGATCACATAGGGCTGACGATCGAGTGCGAACCCGACGTGGCAGATGAGGGCCTCATCGAAGACGGAGTCGATGACGGCGCGGTCATACACCCCCCGGTCATCGCGGCGGATTGTGGTCCTCGCAGTCGGAGCACTGGTGGGGGCTTCGGGCATGGCCGCGAACCGTAGGGGCAGCTTCATGTCTCTGTGGCGGAATTCGCAGCCAAAACCTGACACGCGTGTCAGTGATACCGTCCCGGCCCGTGGGGGAACACTGGAGATACACGGACCTTGGGGCCGTCCGGCCGGCCGACGTCATGGCCCAGAACCCCGTCCTCGCCGGGCCGGTGAGGAAGGGCGGATCGCCGGTCGCCACCAGCGCGGTGTGGGGCCGCACCCACCTCAACGTGGGATGGTTCGACGACGTCGACGACACCCTCGACCTGGCGGCCTGTTCCCGGCTCGGTGTCGACGTGATCCGCCGCCCCGTCTACGGCGGGGGCACCGCCTTCTACCAGGAGGGCTGCGCCGTCATGTGGGGCTTCTTCCTCTCCCCCGATCAGGGCGGCACCCTGGACGAGAAGCTCGCCCGGTTCCAGCCCGTCCTCCTCGACGCCCTCGACCGGATCGGCCTCGGGGCGGTCGGCTACGAGGGGTCGAGTGACTTCCGCTGGCGCGGCCGCAAGCTCGGGGCCCTCACGGCGCAGGAGGTGATGGGCGTGCACAACGTGGGGGGCTTCCTCAACATCGCCCCTCCTGACATCGACCTCTACCTCCAGGTCGTCCGGGTGCCCGATGAGAAGTTCAAGGACAAGGCCGTGAAGGACATGCGCGAATACGTGTGCACCGCCGAAGAGGTGGCGGGACGGCCGGTCAGCTACGACGAGTTCCGTGATGCCCTGGTCGGCGCCCTCACCGACTCGGGCGTCGAGATTGAAATCGAAGCGCTGACGGACGCCGAGCGTTCCCAGGTGGCCGACATCGCCGCCTACCTCAGCTCGGAGGACCAAGTACGACGGGTGTCTTCGGAGCGATTCGCCGCCGCCGCACCCCCGGGCAGTCGGGTCGGCTTCGGCAACGAGAAGGGCGGCAAGCTCTGCCGCGCCGGCGTGGCCATCGACTCCGCCGGTGTGGTCGTGGCGGCGATGATGGCGGGCGACATGCACGTCGGTCCGCCGGACACCATGGACCGAATTGCCGACGCGCTGGTCGGGGCCGATTCCGAGGACGAGGCCGGGGTCAAGAGCCGCGTCGCCGCCATCTTCGAGGCACCGGACGTCGTGCAGCCGGAGGCCGCCGCCGTCACGACCGACCACCGCGTCGCGGCTATCCGCAAAGCCGTCGCCCAAGCGACGGCGCAGGGACGGGCCGTCGCCGCTGTCGAAGAGACCACATGAAGATCGAGGGTTCGACCGTCCTGGTGACCGGGGCCTCGTCGGGCATCGGCGCCGCCCTGGCACCGATGCTCGCCGAGCGGGGGGCGACGGTGGGTGTGGTGGCCCGGCGCGAGGATCGCCTCCGTGAGGTGCTCGACCGGTGCCTCCCCCACAGCCCCGGGTCCCGGCTGTTCGCCCACGACCTCGACGATGTCGAGGGCTCCGTCAAGCTGGCCCTCGAAGCCTGGGACGCCTTCTCCGGCCTCGACGTGGTCGTCCACAACGCCGCCGTCCCCTCCCGCCAACCCATCGCCGAGCTGACCATCGCGGAGCTGGAGAAGACCTTCCGCGTCAACTTCTTCTCCCCCGTTCGCATGACCATGGCCCTCCTGCCGAAGATGCTCGAGCGGGACTCAGGGATGATCGTGAACGTGTCGAGCCTCGGGGGGCGACTGGGCATCATCCACGAGGCCGCCTACTGCGCCACCAAGTTCGCTTTGTGCGGGTGGAGCGAGTCCATGGCCATCGACCTTCACGGGACGGGCGTCGAGGTACGCCTGGTGATCCCCGGGGCCATCGACACCGAGATCTGGGACTCCCCCGAGACCGGCCCGCCCATCTACGAAGGGCCGAAGGAGCCCCCGGAGGTGGTGGCCGAAGGGATCATCGCCGCCATCGAGGGCGACGAATTCGAGCACTACGTGCCCGACATGAAGGGCATCGCCGTGTGGAAGACCGAGCACGCCGGGGAGTTTCTGGCCTCGGTTGCCGAAGCCATGGGTGAAGGAGGCGCGGCATGAAGGCCCTCGTGTTCCTCGGCCAGGGCGAACCCCTCGACGGCCCCGCTCCCGCCGCCCCGCCCGACGGACCCCAACTGCTCCAGCACCTGGCCGTCACGCCCATGGCCCTCTACGAGGTCGAAGACCCGAAGCCACTGGCCGACGACTGGCTGGTGCTCAAGACCCGCATGTGCGGGGTCTGCGGGTCGGACGCCAAGCAGGTGCTCATGGACTTCGAGGACGGGGGCGACAACCCCATGACCGGGTTCATCTCATTTCCCCAGGTGCTCGGACACGAGGTGGTCGCCGAGGTGGTGGAGGCCGGGCCGGCAGTCGATGACGTCGCCGTGGGCCAGCGGGTGGTCCTCAACCCGTGGCTCTCGTGCGCCCCCCGGGGCATCGAGCCCCTGTGCCCTCGCTGCAAGGCGGGGGACCTCTCGCTGTGCGAAAACTTCCACGGCGGCATCCTCTCGCCTGGCATCCACACCGGGAACGCCACCGAGGCCACCGGCGGGTTCGCCGAGTTCCTGCCCGCCCATCAGTCGATGGCGATCCCCGTCCCCGACGCCGTCCCCGACGAGGTGGCGGTGCTCGCCGACCCGTTTTCCGTGGCGCTCCACGCCGTGACCCGGAATCCACCTCCCGACGGAGGCCGGGCCCTCGTGTACGGCTCTGGGGCACTCGGAACGTGTGCGACCGCCATCCTCCGAGCGCTCTACCCGTCGGTGGAGGTCGGCGTCGTGGCCATGTGGCCCGCCCAGCAGGCGCTGGCTGGCAAGCTCGGGGCGCGGGTGTTCTCCCCCGAGCCAGTCGAGGAGCTCGTGGAAGCCCTCGCCGACTGGTCAGGTGGGGTCCTGCGCACCCCGTTCGACGGCCTCCCGACCGCCCACCCGGGCCGGATCGACGTGGTGTACGACACCGTGGCCTCCACCCGCACCATCGAGGTCGCCATCCGCGTGCTCGCCGAGCGGGGGACGCTCGTGCAGCTCGGCCTGTCGTCTCCGGGGCGCACCGAGTGGACGCCGCTCTACTTCAAAGAAATCCGCTGGGTGGGCTCCAACGCCTTCGGCGTCGAGGAGGTCGACGGGGTGCGCAAACACGCCATCGCCCACTACCTGGATCTGACGGCGTCGGGACGGGTTGACGTGAGCGCCATGCTCACCCACACGTTCCGGTTGGAGGAGTGGCGCGCCGCCTTCGAAACCCTCGTCGGCCAGGGCGAAACCGGCGCCATCAAGGTCGCCTTCGACTTTCGATAGCGCACCGCGCCCTTCGGGCCCCCGGCGTGTGGAGGGGATGAACCACACGCCAGCAGGAGTTGGGCATGCCGATCCGGGGGGTCGTCGGCTGGGCCCGAGCGGCCTTATCGGTGCTCGTCGCCGCGGGTGCAGTTGTCATGGGAGTACGCGGGCTTAGCCCGGCACCGTCCCAGGCTGCGCCGCGAGCGGCCGCGCATGAGAGTGAGGGCGCCTTCGTCGACGCCGCCGCCCACGCCGGAGGGCATGGCCTCTACCTCCTCGACCGAGCCGGCGGCGTGCACGTGCGGGGCGAAGCGCCGTACCTCGGCTCGCTCCCCGAACGCGGCGTCGTCGCCACCGCGGTCGCGATCGTTCCGACCCCGAGTGGCGGCGGCGGCTATCTGGCCCTCGACGGCGACGGCGGCGTGTTCGCCTTCGGCGACGCTCGCTTCGCCGGCTCGGTCCCGGCCCTGCGGGCGGCGGGCGTCCCGGTTGGCTCCGCCCGGGCGGTCGACCTCGCCGCCGCGCCCGATGGCGCCTACTACGTGCTCGACGCCGCCGGGGGAATCTTCAGCTTCGGCGGGGCGCCGTTCTTCGGGTCGATCCCGACGCTGCGCGCGGCGGGGAGGCCAGTGGGCGAGGCCGCCGTCCGCGATCTCGTGGTGGCCCGCGACGGGCGCGGCTACTGGGTGACGGACTCGGCGGGGGGAATCTTCTCCTTCGGAGCGGTGGCCTTCCACGGGTCGGCGCCGTCCATCGGGCAGCCCTTCTCCCTCACCGCCACCGCCGTGATTCCCGACGGGTCGGGCTACTGGATGATGGACGCCGCCGGGGGCCTCCTGGCCTTCGGGACAGCGGCGGGCGGCGCCGTGACCCCGGTGCCGGCCCCGGCCCCGAGTGGGCCGGGCGCCTTCGCCTTCATCGCCACGGGCGCCGACGGAGAACCGATCCGATTCAACCCCTGCCACCCGATCGCCTATGTCGTGCACGCCGGCGGGGAGGCTCCGGGCAACGCCCGCCAGCTCGTCGGAGACGCCTTCCGTCAGATCACCGACGCCACCGGCATCGCCTTCGTCGATCGGGGCACGACCGGGGAGACCTTCTCGCCCCGGCTCGACCGACCGAAGTGGAACCATCCGTCGTACGGCTCTGGGCCGACCCCGGTGCTGATCAGCTTCGAAGCTCCGAGCCCGTCCAACGGACTCGTCGCCGACGACGCCGGGCTGGCGGGGCGCCAGGACGCCCTCAACTCCGCCGGTCGGGCCGTGGTCGTGACCGGGAGCGTCGTCGTCAACACCGCCCTCGGGC
This sequence comes from Actinomycetota bacterium, assembly GCA_016179865.1. Taxonomy (GTDB): domain Bacteria; phylum Actinomycetota; class Acidimicrobiia; order IMCC26256; family JACPCJ01; genus JACPCJ01. Next base: position 55,037 of record JACPCJ010000102.1, read on the forward strand.
TGCCCGCCGACTTCTCGAACAGCGCCAGCTACGGCGGCGTGCTGCTCCACGAGCTCGGGCACCTGATGGGACTCGACCACGTGGCCGGGGACGGCCTGATTATGAGCGCTGTCCTCCGTGCTGGTGGCCCCGGATCGCTCCAGACGGGGGACCGCGAGGGTCTGAGCCGCCTCGGAAGCGGAGCCGGGTGCGTCAGTGACCCAACGCCGCGGTGATCCACCTATGATTTCCCGAGCGAGCAGGTCAGTCAGGCGTGCTCGGTGGACATATAGGCAAAGCCAGTAAGGAGCACGACGTGACAGAGACCGGCACCGTGAAGTTCTTCAACTCGGAGAAGGGGTACGGGTTCATTTCCCGCGAGGGCAAGGACGACGTGTTCGTCCACTTCTCGCAGATCCAGATGGAGGGCTACAAGAGCCTCGAGGAAGGCCAACAGGTCGAATTCGAGGTCGGCCCCGGGCGCAAGGGTGAGGAGGCGCAGAACGTCCGCCCCGCTGGGGGCTGAGTTCCCGCGCTTCCCGATCGCCGTTCAGGCGCTCCCCTCGCCGGCCCCGGTCGGCGGAAGGAGCGCCTGAACTTTTTGCAGAAGCCCGTCGGTACCCGACGTGTGCAGGGTCAGGCCACCGTCGACCACGAGGTTCTGCCCCGTGAGAAACCGCGACTGGTCGGAACAGAGGAAGACCACCACGTCGGCGATGTCCTCGGGTTCCCCGGCCCGCCCCACCGGGGTCTTGGCGATGATTCCGGCCACGTGGTCGGGCAGCATCTCGTCGAGCGGCGCGGTGAGGGCCGAATTGACGTGTCCGGGCGACACGGCGTTCACCCGGATCGTGGGGGCGTATTCGAGCGCCGCCGAGGCGGTGAGGGCGGCGATGGCGGCCTTGGCGGCCGAGTACGCGCCCTCCCCCGCCGCCGGGCGCGTGCCGCTGATCGACGCCGTGTTGACGATCCGCCCGTCGCCCCGTTCGAGCATGATCGGCACCTCGGCCCGCAGGCCGTGGAACACGCCGTAGAGGCTCACCTGGAGCACCCGGTCCCACTGGCCGAGGTCGTATTCGTGCAGGGGCTGGATCCACCCCACCCCGGCGTTGTTGAAGGCGATCGACAGGCCACCGAGGGCGGACGCCGCGTCCTGCACCGCCCGCTCGGTGGCCCCGGCGTCGGTGACGTCGACGGCGAACGCGTGGCCGCCGATTTCATCCGCCACCGCTTTGGCGCCCGCCTCGTCGACGTCGAGCACGGCGACCACAGCGCCTTCCTCGGTCATCCGCCGCGCCGTGGCCCGGCCGATCCCCGACGCCCCACCCGTGACCAGCGCCCGGTGCCCGTCCAGCAGCCCCACGCCTCCGTCTCCTTCCCGTGTCTGTGTCGCGTTACGGCGCGCATACGCACGTAACGCGACGCAGACGCTAACTGACGCTGGCGTCACATTTCTCGGAGACGGGCCACTACGCTGCGGCGTCAGATGGACCTGGCGCTCACGGAGAACGAGGACCAGCAGGCCCTCCGCAAGCTTGCCCGCGACATCGCCGAGCGCGAACTCGCCCCCCGGGCCGCCCAGTGGGACGAGACCGAGGAGTTCCCCCACGATTCATGGGAGGTCTTCAAGAAGGCCGACCTCTTCGCCGTCACCGTCGGCGAGGAATACGGCGGCATGGGGATGGGCGATGTCGAGTCGACCATCGTTCTCGAGGAGTTGGCGCGGGCCGACGTCTCCAGCGCCATCGTCGCCCACCTGAACTACAACGGCCCGCCCCGGGCCATCGAACATCTGGGGAATGACTCTCTGAAGCAGAATTGGCTGCCCCGGGTGGCGAGCGGCGACGCCCTGTTCTGCATCGGCATCACCGAGCCCGACGCCGGCTCCGCCGCCAACCTCATGCGGGCGTCGCTCACCGAGGATCCGGCGGGCGGGTTCCGGCTCAATGCCTACAAGAACTTCGTCACCGGCGGCCACGTGGCGGCGGCGTGCCTCGTCTGGGCCCGCTTCCCCGGCGGCGAGGGGGCCAAGGGGATCGGCGCCGTGGTGGTCGACCTGTCGTCGCCTGGGGTGTCGGTCACGGGGGTTCACAAGAAGATGGGGCTCCGGGGCTGCACCGAGGCGGAGCTGGCCTTCGACGACGTCCACGTCGCCAGCGAGGACGTCCTCGTGTGGGGCGACCCCGACAGCACCGACCCGTTCCGCGACCTGCTCCTTCACCTCAACCACGAACGGTGCGGCAACGCGGCCATGTGCCTCGGAGCCGGGCAGGGCGCACTCGAAGCCGCGGTTCAATACATGAACGAGCGCCAGGTCGGATCGGGAACATTGGCCGACCTCCAAGGCCTCCAGTGGAAGGTCGCCGATATGGCCACCCAACTGGAATCCGCTCGCCTCCTCCTCTACCGGGCGGTCTCGATGGCGGGGCCGCACGGCACACCACCCCCGCTGGAGACGGCCATGGCCAAGACGGCGTGCAACCTGGCTGCGCGGTCGGTGTGCGACGAGGCCATCCAGCTCCACGGCGGCTATGGCTTTTCCCGCGAGTACGCCGTCGAGCGGATGTACCGCGACATCCGGGGCCTGTCGATCGGGGCGGGAACCGTCGAGGTGCAACGCAACTTCATCGGCACCAACGTGCTGAAGGGCCGAACCACGTCGAGCCCGGGCTGGCGCAACCCGCTGGTCGGCTGACCCTCGGTGCCCGCCAAGCTCAAGCCCACCCTCCGACACGCTCGGGAGCGTGACTATCGCCGTCCGGGCGGGCCGTGGGACGTGCCGTCGCTCGACGTCGTGCTCACCGACGCCGGGCCCCACCCCGAGCTCCTCGTCGACGGCGGGGTCCGTCTCGGATCCGCCGAGGTCAACGAGCGCGTGGCCCGCCTCGCCGGCGGCCTGCGGGCACGAGGCGTCGGCCGGGGCGACGTCGTGGCCTGGCAGGCGCCGAACTGGCACGAGGCGGTGCTGCTCTACCGGGCCTGCTGGCGCCTCGGCGCCGTGGCGGCGCCCATCCACCACCGGGCTGGTAGCGCCGAGGTGGACGCCATGCTGGGTCAGGTAGGACCGGCGCTCACCCTGGCGGCCCACGGGCTCCCACTCGCCTCGCGGTCTGGCACCATCGCGATCCGGGGCCCAGGCCCGAGCGGCCTTGCCGAGCGGGGAGCAGGCGACGCCTTCGCCGAGCTGCTGAACGCCCGGCCGATCCTGGATCCGAGCGCCCGGCCCGGCGACCTCGCGTGTGTGCTCTTCACGTCGGGCTCGACGGGCGGGCCCAAGGGCGTGCTCCACACCCACCGAGGGCTGGCGGGTAAGGGCCTCTTGATGGAGGAGGTGCACGGGCTGCGGCCCGACGACGCCATCCTCATGCCAGCTCCCCTCGCCCACATCTCGGGGCTGTTGAACGCGGTGCTGAACCCGGGTGTGGCACCCATGAAGACCGTCCTCATGGACCAGTGGTCGCCGAGCGCGGCCATCGACCTCGTCGAGGCGGAACGGATCACGTTCATGATCGGGCCACCGACCTTCTTCGTCGAGATGATGCGGTCCCCCGACTTCAAGTCCGAGCGGGTCGAGAGCGTTCGACTGCTGTCGTGCGGCGGCGCGGGAGTCACACCCGCCTTCGTCGAGGTTGCGGCCCGGGAGTTCGGCGCCGTGGTGAAACGCACCTACGGCTCCACCGAGGCTCCCACCGTCACCACGTCGCATGCCAACGACGACGCCGTCCACGCCCGCGAGACCGACGGGCGGCCGACGGGTGCCGTCGAACTCCGGGTGGTCGACCCGGCGACGGGCGACGACTGCGCGCCGGGCGCGCCGGGCGAGCTGTGGGTACGGGGGCCAGAGCTCTTCGTCGGGTATGTCGACCGTGCCGAGACGGCGCGCGCCCACGCCCGGGGCGGCTGGTTCAAGACCGGGGACCTCGCCACCGTGGCCGCCGACGGGTGGCTGACCATCGTCGGCCGCCTGAAGGACGTGATCATCCGCAAGGGCGAGAACATCTCGGCGTCGGAGGTTGATGCTGTGCTCGAGGCACACCCGGCCATCTCCCAGGCCGTCACCCTCGGCGAGCCCGACGATGAGCTGGGCGAACGGGTCGTCGCCTTCGTGGTGGCGTCCCAACCCTTCGACCTGGACACCTGCCGGAGTTGGTTCGAACAGCAGGGGGTGGCGCGCTTCAAGGCGCCGGAACGACTGATCCAGCTCGACGAGATGCCAACCCTCGCCGCCGGCAAGCCCGATCGAGGTGCGCTCCGCAAGCTCTTGTCAACACAAGGCTCACAGGGATTGGGAGGGGGGGCCGCACGATGAATCCATCCAGCGACATCACCCGTGTCTTCGTTGCCGGCGCCACTGGCGTACTCGGTCGCCGCGCCGTGGCTCAGCTCGTGGCGGCCGGGTACGAGGTGACGGCCGTCGCCCGCGGAACCGAGAAGGCGGAACTCGTAGGGGCCCTCGGAGCCACGCCCGTCGCCGTCGACCTCTTTGACGCGGAGGCGACTCGAGATGCCGTGGCCGGTCACCACGCCGTGGTCAACCTCGCCACCAAGATCCCGCCGCTCCGGAAGATGGCCTTCGCATCGGCGTGGGCGGAGAACGACCGCATCCGCACCGAAGCGTCTCGAAACCTCGCCGGCGCGGCCATCGCCGCCGGGGCCCAGGTGTTCGTGCAGGAGTCGATCGCTTTCGTCTACGGAGAAAACGGCGACGAGTGGATCGACGAGAGCCAGCCGCTGTGGGACTCGCCGTTCACCGACGCCCTCAGGGCGGCCGACACCGCCGCGGCGTCCGTCACCGCCGCGGCGTCCGTCACCGAGTCCGGCGCGCGGGGCGTCGTGCTCCGATTCGGCTTCTTCATGGCGGCAGACAGCGATCAAGTCGCCCTCATGTTCAACGCCGGCCGTGCCGGCCTCTTCGTGCAGCCGGGGAGCGACGGCACCCGGAGCCCGATCATCCATGTCGATGACGCGGCCGCCGCCGTGGTGGCCGCCCTCGACGCTCCGGCTGGCGTGTACCACGTCGTCGACGACGAACCCGCGACGCGATCCGAGCAGAGCGCGGCGCTGGCAAGGGCGATCGGGCGACGCCGCCTCATCCACCCCCCCGCGTTGGTCACCGGGCTCATGAGGAGCCGCGCCCCCCAGCTGGTGTGGTCACAGCGGCCCTCGAATCGTCGGTTCAAGGAGGCGACCGGATGGGCGCCCGCGCACCCCGACGCGGCGTCGACCTTCGACGCCCTCGCCTGTGAGCTACGTGTCCTGAAACGACTCCCGGCGCGGGTGTGGGCGGCGCTGGCCGTCCTCGCCTTCACGGGGCTGAGCGTTGGCGCCCAGGCGCTGGCCGACCCCCGGGGCTTCTTCACCGACTTCCCGTTCGGGCGGGGATGGGTGGCGTCGGACGGCGTGTTCAACCTTCACCTGCTTCGCGACTTCGCCGCCCTCAACCTCGCGCTCGGCGGCCTCGCGGCCGCGTCCCTCGTCGGGCGAAGTCGCGTGCTCACACGGGCCTCTGGCGTCGTGTGGCTGATTTACGCCGTGCCCCACCTGGCGTACCACTCGCTCAATCGGGAACTCACCGGCTTCGACGGCGTCGCCAACCTCGCGGCGCTGGCGGTCGTCGTGCTCGCGGCCCTCATCGCTCTGGCGGCGGTGATCCCGAGCCCGCCGTTGCGACCGGCGGCGGTCAGAGGACCGGCTCGCCGGCCTCGACCCGCGGCCGCAGCAAGTCCGTGAGACGGGCCCGGTGGAAGACGGCGTCACCGAACGCCGATTGATCGAGCTGAGCGCGCTTGAGGAACAGGTGGATGTCGTGCTCCCACGTGAATCCGATCCCGCCGTGCACCTGGAGGCCAGAGGCCATGACGCGCCGGGCGGCGTCCGAGCACCAGGCCTTGGCGGCGGAGGCGGCAACCGAGGCTTCGGGGTCCCCTGCTTGGATGCACCAGGCGGCCCAGTAGACGGCTGAGCGCATGGCCTCGACGTCCACGAGCATGTCGGCCAGGCGGTGCTTGACGGCCTGGAAGGACCCGATGGGGCGGCCGAACTGCTTCCGCTCCTTGGCATAGTCCACGGCCATGTCGAGCACCCGCTGAGCCCCGCCAAGCATCTCGGCGGCGTGGGCCACAGCCCCCCGGTCGAGGAACTCCCGCGCCGCCTGTGGCCCGCCGAGGGTGACGGCGGGAGCGGCATCGAAACGCAACCAGCCGACCTCGCGGGTGCGATCCATGGCCGGCTCCCGACCGCAGGCCCCCGGGCCGCCCAGGTCGACGGCGTGGAGCCCGCCTGCGCTACGGACGATGGCGACCGACGCCGCCGGAGCGAAGAGGGCGGGCTCGGTGGCACCCGAGACGGCGACGCCCGGGCCCGAGCGGCCCTCCAGAGCGGGAGAAGGTACCGCCGACACCTCACGCCACGCCACGGTGGCGATCTTCTCGCCCGACAGGAGAGGCCCGCCCCACTCGGCACCGGGCGGCGTCGTCGTCAGCGCCCACACGGCGAGCGTCTGCTGCAGAAACGGCGCCGGGGCCACGTGCGCCCCCACCTGCTCCAGCAGCACCGCCGTCTCCACGAAGCCGAGGCCCAGCCCGCCGGCCTCGGGCGACAGCTCGAGGCCCAGCCATCCCTGACCCACCATGTCGTTCCACAGCGCGGCGTCGTACCCACCACCGGCGTCGACCACGGCCCGGACCCGCTCCGGCGCCGACCGCCGCGCGAGCAAGTCCCGGGCGGCGTCGCGGAGCGCGAGCTGATCGTCGTCGAGTTCGAAATCCATGGGCGGGGAGACGGTCGCCGCTGGCTGACATCGGTGTCAACTTCTGGACGGCGCCGGGCACACCTCGTGCACGCTCCGCGCGATACCCCCCGATCTGAGGGTTGCGCTCCGTGGTGAAGATGCGACACCATGCGCCCGGGGGAGCGCACCGTTCTAGGCGCGCGAGGGTTGCGACCACTCGCTGCACCTGGGCGGGACGGGGTACGTCTGCACGTTCAATCGGGCCCGCCATCGCGGGTGGGCTCAGGCTGAACGTGCGGCTCCCCGTGTTTGGTGCCGCCAAGCACCAGACACGAGTGAGAGTTCCGTGAGACGACTGCTGATCCGCCTGGGTCTCGTTACTTCGATCGCGCTCGGTTTCATCGTCGCCACCGGCGGCCCGAGCCTCGCCTGCCACTGGGGCGGCGTCGGCTGCGGGGAACCCGAGGAGGCACCGTTCAATCCCCAGGGGACGGGGTCGGTCGACGACGCCCGGACGAGCGCCCACGCCGACACCCATGTCGGCTGGACCCAAGAGGCGCACGAGCAGTTCGTCACCGACATCGAGATCGACGCCCCACCCGAGTTCGACATCGACCTCGACGTCCCGGCCGAGGACGAGCGCATCGGCACCCTCGCCATCGTGGCCATCGTCCAGGGCGAGAACACCGACATTCCCGGCAAGGTCTGGGACCGCAACGACGGCGTGAACTGGCCCGACCCCAACGGGGTCTACAAGTGGGAACTGGAGATCAACGCCACCACGGGCGACTTCTTCGTGGACGCCTTCGCCGACCTCAACGCCCCCGACGGTCACCTCCACATCGAGACGTCCGTCCCCGACGACCTCCGCGAGCAGGCCCAGCTCCTCGACGCCTCGGTGCTGAGCATCGACACCGAACTGTTCGGGGAAGTCGCCGGCGGTCCGTTCCAGACCAACCCGGCAGTGGCGGGCACCTACACCGCGACCATGTTCCTCCGGGCCTGGGACGACCCCGGCAACGCCCTCGCGCCCGGTGAAGCCACGGTCGAGATCACTTACGTCATCGAAGACCGCGTGCCCAACAGCGTGGCGGTCACCCCGGCCAACCAGACCAAGCGGGTCGGCCAAACCGCCTCCGTCACCGCCGAGGTCAAGGACCAGGGCGACGAAGCCCTCCCGGGGGCCGTCGTCGACTTCAGCGTGAGTGGCACCAACCCCGGACTCAAGTGCGACGACGTGGTCACGGGCAACGACGGGAAGGCCAGCTGCTCGTACACCGGCACCAACGGCGGGAACGACACGGTGACCGCCACCGCGACCAAGAACGGCGGGTCGGCGTCGGGAACCGCGTCCGTCCACTGGCGCGAACCCACCACCATCGACCTCACACCGGCCACCGCCGACAAGCGGGTGGGGACCACTCATACCCTGACCGCGACGGTCAAGGACCAGGACGGTCAGGTCATGCAAGGCGAGACGGTCGGCTTCACCCGCACGGGCGCCAACCCCGGATCGGGCTCGGGCACCACCAACGCCTCAGGCCAGGCGACGCACACCTACACGGGGAACAACGGAGGTGACGACACCATCGCTGCGACCGTGACGGTGATCGGCAGCGAGACCATCTCTGACACGTCAAGCGCCCACTGGAACCGGCCGGCAACCGTGACCCTGACACCAGCCACGGCCACCCTGGTCGAGGACCAACAGCACACCGTGACCGCCACGGTCAAGGACCAGGACGGCGACCCCATGGCGGGCGAGACGGTGAGCTTCACCCGCACGGGCGCCAACCCCGGATCGGGCTCGGGCACCACCAACGCCTCAGGCCAGGCGACGCACACCTACACGGGAGCGAACCCTGGCGACGACACCATTACCGGCGAGGTGACGGTGCTTGGGAGCGAGAAGGTGTCGGGAAGCGCGACCGCCCACTGGAACGCGGCCGTCCCCACCACCCTCACCCTGACGCCCGAAACCGCCGATCGGAGCGTCGGCCAGTCGGTCACCGAGACGGCAGAGGTTCGCGACCAGATCAACCGGGCCATGAGCGGGGTGTCGGTGCACTTCGCCGTGACCGGCGCCAACCCGTCCTCAGGTGACCGCACGACCGGGGCCGATGGCAAGGCGGCGTACACGTACACGGGCGCCAGCGCCGGCACCGACACGGTGACGGCGACCGTGAACGCCCTCACAGACACGAGCACGGTGACATGGACCAACCTCGTTCCGACCACGCTCGAGAGCACCCTGACCTACGACAACATGGTCGGGAACCAGCCCGTCGGCTACGGCTACCCGCAGCATCACACCGCCACCGTCCGGGCCCTCGTGAAGGACCAGAACGGCGACCCGATGCCCAACGTCGACGTGGAGATCACGATCACGTCGGGCCCGAACGCCACCGGTCAGTTCGACCAGGTCCTCACCACGGGCGCCGACGGTCGGGTCACGTGGCAGTACTCGGGCCGCATCGCCAACGGCGAGGGGACCGACAACGTCCGGGTCCACGTGTCCAACACGAACCTCACCAACAACCACTCGATGACCTGGAAGTGGCACCCCTGCGACAACCCGAACGCCATCTCTCTCGGGCTGCCGATCGAGGGCGGCTTCGACTACTCGCAGAGCATCAACGGCAACGTCACTCGCGTGGTCATCTGCTGGAACAAGCCCCACCAGCACACGAACTGACGGAGGCGGCGGGGGGTATTGCGCTCACGTTGCGCGCGATACCCCCCGATCGGTGGTTGCGCGACGTTCGCTCGCCGCGCCACGATGTGCGCACTTGGGGGAGCACACCGTTCGGTGTCTCTCGACCCACTCCAACGGGGGTCTCGAGAAGCCGCGGGTCGCCGTGGGCGGGTTCTTTTCTCGCTGGTAGCGCACCCTCGCGCTCCCAGTGCTCCGTTCGCGGTCTCCCCGCGGTGTCGCCTGTGGAACCGATCTACGGGAGCACCTCGGGAGGGGACCGTGAAGCGATTGCTGCTGGTGCTGGGCGCGTTCGCCCTGGCCACGCTGGGATACGTCCTCGGGTCGGAGACCCCGGCCTTCGCCTGTCACTGGGGGGAACACGCCCCGCCAGGGTCGCAGTGTGCGAGCGAGCCCGAGGAGGCGCCGTACAACCCGACGCCCTTCCTCCAGATCCACGACACACGCACCAGCGCCAACTCGGACCTCACCATCGGGTGGGACCACGCGCAGATACACGAAGAGTTCACCCAGATCATCACCGCCGATGCGGCGGCGGGCTTCGACGCCGACCTCGATCTCCCGAACAACGGGCAGCAGATCGGCACCATCAACGTGCTCGTGCGGGCGATCGTCGGCGGGATCGAGCAGGACGCCAACGTCCCCGGCGAGATCTTCGACGCCAACGACGGCGTGAACTGGCCCAGTGGCGGCGTGTACAAGATCCGCTTCCTTCTGCACCCGACGACCGGTGACGTCGAGATGTTCGGGTTCGTCGACGAGAACTCGGGCCACCTCCACACCACTGCCACGGTGCCGGACGACCTGATCGACACGGCGCAAGCCGCCAACGCCAGCATCAAGCAGGTTCGCCAGCGCATCTTCGGCAAGCTCGGGGGGCAGGCGTTCCTCACCAATCCGTCGACGGCGGGCACCTTCACCTTCACCTCCGACCTGACGGGCTGGGACGACCTGGGCAACAACCTCGCGCCCGGGCAGGCGCACCTCGAGATCAACGGCACCATCGTCAACCGGGTGCCGCAGACCGCGACGCTCAGCCCGGCGACGCAGACCAAGCGGGTCGTCAGCCAGCAGGCCACGGTGACCGCCAACGTCAAGGACCAGGCGGGCGAGAACCTGGCGGGCGCCCTCGTCGACTTCAACGCCACGGGCGCGAACCCCGGGCTGAAGTGCAACGACGTCGCCACCGACGCCAACGGCAACGCCAGCTGCTCGTACTCGGGGAGCAACGGCGGGAATGACAGCGTCACCGCGACGGCGACGAAGCACGCCACCTCGGTCATGAGCGCGCCCGTGGCGGTGAGCTGGCGCGAGCCCACGACCCTCGCCCTCACTCCCGAAAACGCCACCCGGCGCACGGGCACCAACCACACCGTCACCGCCAACGTGAAGGACCAGGCGGGCCAGAACATGCAAGGGGAGGCCGTCGACTTCACCGTGACCGGCGCCAACCCCGGCTTGAAATGCGACGACGTCATCACCAACGCCAGCGGTGACGCCAGCTGCACATACGCGGGGGCGAACCCGGGAGACGACGTCGTCACGGCGACCGTCACCATCCAGCCCAGCGAGACCGTGTCCGACACGGCCAACGCCCACTGGATCCAGCCGACCACGCTGACGCTGGCGCCCGCGACAGCAACCAAGGTCCAGGGCCAGCAACACACGCTGACGGCCACGGTCAAGGACCAGGACGGCAACGTGATGGCGGGCGAGTCCGTGACCTTCACGCGTACAGGGGCCAACCCCGGGAGCGGGTCGGGCACGACCAACGGGTCGGGTCAGGCCACCCACACGTACACGGGGAACAATGTCGGCGGCGACACGGTGTCCGCATCCGTGAGCGGGACGCCCGCCAGCGGTACGGCCACGGTCCAGTGGAACGCCGCCGTCGCCAGCTCGATCGACCTGACGCCGGCGACGGCCCAGCGCAGCGTGGGCCAAAACCACACCGTGACCGCCACCGTGAAGGACCAGATCGACCGGCCGATGGCGGGCGTCAATGTCGACTTCGCGGTGACCAGCGGCCCGCACGCGGGTGAAGGGTGCGCCGCCGTGCCGACGAACGGTAGCGGGAACGCCACGTGCACCTACACGGGCACCGCCGCCGGGACCGACAGCATCACTGCCTCGGCTGGATCGCTGTCGGACACCGCCACGGTGGAATGGATCGACCAGGTTCCGACGACGTGGAACGTGTCCGTGACGCACGACAACGGGATCCTGAACTACGGGCACCCGCAGCACCACACCGCCACCGGCCGGGCCCAGGTGTTCGACCAGGACGGCAACCCGATGGCAGGCGTTGAGGTCTCCTTCGAGATCGACAGCGGCCCCAACGTCGGAGCCGGGTTCGACGACGTGGTGACGACCGATGCCGACGGAGTAGCCGTATGGCAATACTCGGGGCTCATCGCCAACGGTGAGGGCTCCGACAGCATCGCCGTGCGGGCCACCGGGACGCCCTTGCCGCCCCAGGGCCGCTTCATGACCTGGAAATGGCACCCCTGCGACAACCCCAACGCGACGTACCTGAACACGTTCGTCCAGGGCGGATCGGACGTCGACGTCAACGGCAACCGGGTCGTCGTCTGCTGGGGCTCGGCCCACCAGCACTGAAAGGCTGCGCGGATGGGTCACGTGGATCCTGCGAAACGGCTTCCTGGGCAGGCTTCGCCTGCCCAGACCAGCGCCTATTTCCTGGAGCGTGCCGCCTACCGGCGCACGCTCTAACCAAGTCCCACCCCGAGGGGCGGCGCCGACCATCTGGACGGCGTCGCCCCTCGACCCCAATCCGGACACCGGGGCCGGATTCAGCGCGCGACCGGGGACACGAAGGTTCGTTCTCCGTACGATGCGAATGGTGGCAATCGTGGCGAGCCGGTTGCGGGTCGTGCTGGCGGACAACGACCCGGACGTCCTCGAGTTGCTGCATTCCGACCTCAGCGCCGAGGGCCACGACGTCGTGGCTGACGTGGCCGG
>JACPCJ010000018.1 GCA_016179865.1 Actinomycetota bacterium
CCTGCGGCGGCCGCGCCGGCCGGGGCGGGATCGGGCGGCGGCGCGTACTTCGAGGACCTGTCGTCCAAGACCGGCGTCCCGGCCCACCTCCTGGAGCGTTCCGCCCGCCGTCGTTCCCAGCTCACGGGCGAGGCCATGCCCGGAGACGGTGGTGCAGCCGCCCCCGCGGCTGCGGCTGCGGCTGCGGGCGCTCCGGCCGCGGCGGCCACAGCGACGGCGGTCGCCCCCGCACCGATCCTCGGGACCGGCCCCGAGGGCCACACGCACCGCCTGCTCACCGTGGTCAAAGCGGGGTCGATCCAGCAGACCAAGGCCAGCCCGGTCGACAAAGTTCACACGTGGCCGCACCTCTTGGTCTTCGAGTTCGTCGCCCTCCTGGCCGTGACGGCCGTCCTCATCATCTTCTCGGCTCTGGTGCGAGCCCCCTTGCTCGAGCTGGCCGATCCCAACCTGACCCCGAACCCGTCGAAGGCGCCGTGGTACTTCCTCGGGCTCCAGGAGCTGCTCACGATGTTCCACCCCATGGTGGCGGGCGTGCTCCTGCCCGGGTACGGGCTGCTCGCCCTCGCCGCCGCGCCCTACGTCGACAAGAACCCGGCCACCAACCCGAGCGACCGCAAGTTCGCCGTCTCGCTCTTCACGGTGTTCCTCGTGTCATCGTCGATCCTGGTCATCATCGGGTCGTTCTTCCGAGGCCAGGGCTTCAACTTCACGTTCCCCTGGCGCGACGGCGTCTTCTTCGATCTCTAGGAGGGGAGTGATCACACCATGACCGCAGGCACCGTGCTCCTCATCGCCATCCCCGTCCTCGTGGTGCTCGCCATCGTGGCCTTCGTCACCACCTCACGCCGTCGCGACGGGCAGATCGTGAGCGACCTCTCTCGGGAGACCAAGCGCGCCGACCGCTCCGAGAGCGACGTCGTCGACGCCGCCGACGTCGAGGCGGAGGCCAAGGAGCGCTACAGCGAAACGACGCCGGTGGAGGAATCCGCTCCGGCGGCGGCACCCGCTCCCCGCGACCCCGAGGAGGTCGGGTTCACCCGCCGGTCGCTCCTCAACCGGGGGATTCTGGCTAGCTTCACGGTCGCCATGAGCGGGTTCGCGACCGCCTCTCTCGCCTTCTGCTGGCCGGGGGCGGCCACCGGCTTCGGGGCCAAGATCGCGGCCGGGAAGCTGGGCGACATCCTCGACTACATCAAGGCCAACAAGGCCCCGTACTACGTACCCGAGGCCCGGTCATGGGTGGCTCCCTATCCGGAGGAGGCCCTCGGAAAGGCCAAGGGCGTCTACGACGACCGCCTCTTCGACGGCTACGAGGCGGGGATCGTCGCCCTGTTCCAGACGTGCCCGCATCTCGGATGCCGCGTGCCCTGGTGCCCCTCGTCGCAGTGGTTCGAGTGCCCGTGCCACGGCTCGAAGTACAACCGGGTCGGCGAGAAGCGCGGCGGCCCGGCGCCGCGCGGGATGGACCGGTTCCCGGTCGAGATCGCCGGCGAGAAGGTCTCGATCGACACCGGCCAGCGGATCCCTGGCCCCGCCATCGGCGTCAACACCACCGGCCAGGAGCCCGAGGGCCCCCACTGCGTCTGAGAACTGACCAGGACCAGGAGACCCCATCCCCGTGACGACCACCCTCGCCGCTGCCCCGCTGAGCCTGCGCTCGGCGATCCTCATCATCAACGCCCTCATCCTCGTCTTCCTGGTGGGCGTGGCGGTGGCGGCCGTCCTCGACCGGCGGCGGCGGGCCGTCGTGGCGCCCAACAAGGAGGAGTACCACGGCGACGAGGTGATGGAAGGGTCGCGCCTGGAGCGCATGCAGGCCTGGGCCCTCGCCATGGGCGCCGTCTTCGCCATCTCGCTGCCGGCCTACTGGCTGATCGAGCCCGACCGCCAGGAGGCCCAAACGGATTACCTCCACGAGATCTCAGTGGAGCAGGGGGCCGAGTTGTTCGCCCTCAACGATCCGGAGGCCAACCCCGCCGGCTTGGAGTGCGCGAAGTGCCACGGGGCCGAGGGCGAGGGCGGCGCCGCGGTCTTCATCGTGACCATGCCCAAGGAAGACGTGGCCGTCACCGAGGGTGGGTTCGAGTCGAAGAAGCGAAGGTGCGCGCCATCCAAGGACAACGACGACGAGGTGCAGTGCGACGTGGCCTGGAGCGCGCCGCCCCTCAACACCGTGCTGCTCCGCTTCTCGCGTGAGGAGGTCCGCGACATCATCGTCTACGGCCGCCCCGGCACCCCGATGCCCGCCTGGGGCCTCGAGGGCGGCGGCTCGAAGAACGACCAGGCCATCGACAACATCCTGGACTTCCTCGAGAGCATCCAGCTCGACGCCGACGAGGCCAAGGCCGCCCAGGCGAAGCTCACCGACGGCCAGGATCTGTTCCAGGCCAACTGCGCCCGCTGCCACACCAAGCACTGGTCCTACGCCACCACCTTCGCCCAGAGCCCCGAGTTCGACGTGCTCGCGACGTCGGGCGGCGGCGCCTTCGGATTCAACCTCACCGGTGACGTCACCTTGCGCCAGTTCCCCACCGTCGAGGATCACGTGGAGTTCATCACGACGGGTTCGGACTTCCAGGCCGCCTACGGCACGCGGGGCATCGGCTCCGGGCGGATGCCCGGGTTCGGCAGCATGCTGACGCCGAAACAGATCCGCGCCATCGTCGACTACGAGCGCAGCCTCACGTCCGAACGGGTGACGCTCGACGCCCTCACCGAGAAGGGCGACGCGCCGGAGCCGGGCACCGAGCCGGCGACCGGCACGACCGGGACTGAAGGGGGCGAGGAATGATCACGCTCGTCACGCTGGCGAGTGGCGGAATCGCCGACAAGACGTGGTGGAACCCCTACGTCAAGGGCGGCCTCATCGCCGTCTTGGCAATCGGGCTGTTCACCGGATCCGTCTACCTGCTCCTCTACACCGACGTCGGCACCCGCCTGGGCTTTCTCCTCACCGCCGCCGCCTTCTCCGGGTTCTTCGCCGTGCTCGCAGTGTTCTGGATCACGGGCCAGTTCCCCAACGGGCCCCTCGGAGCCGAACCGGGGTGGCCCGTCCAAGAGGTCGTGTCCGACCCCAGCCAGGCCAAGACCGAGGCCGTTCGCGACATGGTCTCCAACGCCTACACCGCCGACCCCGCCGAGGCGGGGCAGATCCGGGCCGCGCTCGACGAGGAGCTGACGGCAAAAGAGCACGCGGTGGAGGGTCCGTTCTACCGATTCGGCAAGACCGAGGACTTCGTCACCCCCCAGACCTACACGAAGGGCGGGGGCCGGAAGTGGCCCTTCTGGTGGTCGGAGAAGCCCACCTATGGCGTGGTCAAGGTGTGCCACGCCTTCGCGGAGGACGTGCTCCCGCTGGAGCCCCCCGCCACCGCGACGTGCGACACGTCGCAGCCCATCGAGTACGCGGTGGTGGTGAAGGACCTCGGTGCCCGCCGGCTGCCCGCCTTCTTCTTCTTCGCCGGGTCCTCGCTCCTGTTCCTGATCTCGCTCCTCGCCCTCAACCGATACGAGCGTGACCTCGCGGGTACCGCCGGGGGTGAAGCGGGGCCGAGCGACAACGGTGACACCGCCGACGAGAGCGCAGCAGGTGCGGAGGGCGACTCCGTGTCCGAGCCGGCCTCGACCGAGTAGGAGGCACGCCATGCTCGCCCAGCAGTTCATCGACTCCTCCAACGACGGCGGCGGTGCGTTCCTCCTGTTTGCCGTGATGTGCTTCGTGATCGTCGGGATCCTCTTCGCCGTCGACCACGTCCGCCGCAAGGCCACCGGCGAAGACGAGTCCGAACCCGAGGCATAGGACTTCGTGCCGGGCCTCCCCGGCTTGTCGCACCGGCGTGAGACCATGACGGGGTGACGGAGCCCTCAACGGCCGCCGAACTCGCCATCGAGGCCCTCGACAAGGTCGTGGCCCAGCTCCCGGTGGGTGAAGACCGCCCCGGCCAGCGCGAGATGTGCGCCGAGGTCGCCGAGGCCCTCGACTCCGGGCGCCATCTCCTCGTCGAGGCCGGCACCGGCGTCGGCAAGTCGCTGGCCTACCTCGTCCCGGCGCTCCTATCGGGCAAGCGGATCGTGGTGGCCACGGCGACCAAGGCCCTCCAGGACCAGCTCCTGGGCAAAGACATCCCGTTCCTCCAGGAACACCTTGGAGTGACCTTCACCGCCGCCGTCCTCAAGGGGAGGTCGAACTACCTCTGCCTCGCCCGCCTCGCCGAGGCCGACGACGGGGCCAAGGACCCCCAGCTCCGGTTGGTGCCAGGCGCTGCGGTGGAGAAGGCCGTCCCCGAACTCGTGGAATGGTCGTTCACCGCCGAGTCGGGCGAACGCCACGACCTGCCGCTGGCCGTGCCGGAGCCGCTGTGGAACGCCCTCACCGTCGGCCCCGCCGAGTGCCCCGGAGCCAACCGATGCCCGGCGGGCGAGGAGTGCTTCGCCGAGCGAGCACGGGCCCGCGCCCTCGACGCCAACCTGGTCATCGTCAACTCCCATCTGTACTGCATGGACCTCGCCCTCGACGGCGCGCTGCTCGGCGAACACCACGCCGTTGTCATCGACGAGGCCCACACGCTGGAGGAAACCGCCGGGTCGGCCTTCGGTCTCTCCCTCGGGCCCAAGAGCTTCCGGTGGCTGGCGTCCCAGCTCCGGGGGTTGCTGGTGCGCGGTGCCACCCAGATCGAGGCCGTGGATCGGCTGGCGGACGCCTTCGAGCGGGCCCTCGAGCCCCTGGCCGGCCGCCGCGTCGACCCATCGCAGGAGCCGCTGGCGCTGACGTTGACGACCTCCACCCAGGTAATCGCCGACGTGCTCGCCGTGCTTCGCAAGCTCGATGTCGGCGCCGGCGCCGAGGCCCGCAAGGTGCGAGTCCTGCAAGCAGCCGACGGCCTCGCCACCGAGGTCGAAGCCGCCACGATCCTGCGGCCGGGCCAGGTGGCGTGGGTCGAAGACCGAGACACGCCCTCGCTGCGGGTGGCACCGATCGACGTCGGCCCCCTGCTCGAGGGCCGCCTGTTCTCGCAGCGCACCGCCATCCTGACCAGCGCAACCCTCTCGGTCGGAGGCGAGGTTGCCAGCACGGCTTGGAATCTCGGCCTGCGGGAGCACGACGGCTTCCGCGGATGTCGGGTCGCAAGCCCCTTCGACTACCGAACCCAGGGCATCCTCTACTGCGCCGCCCACCTCCCCGACCCCCGCGACGACGGGTTCGTCGATGACGCCGTCGCCGAGCTCGATGCGCTGATCGACTCGGCCGGGGGGCGAACGCTCGCCCTCTTCACCAGCTACCGGGCCATGAACGCGGCCGCCGACGCCCTGCGCGACCGGTGGGACTGGCCGGTTCTCGTCCAGGACGACGCGCCCCGGAGCCAGCTCCTGACCGAGTTCGCTGCCGACGAGCAGGCCTGCCTGTTCGCCACCATGGCCTTCTGGCAGGGGGTCGACGTGCCCGGCGACGCCCTCCGCCTGGTCGTGATCGACAAGCTGCCCTTCCCCCGCCGCGACGAGCCGCTGGTCCAGGCCCGCCGCGAGGCCGCGGAGTCCGAGGGTCGGAGCGGCTTCGAGACGGTCGACCTTCCGCGCGCCGCCCGGCTCCTGGCCCAGGGAGCGGGCCGGCTCATCCGGACGAGCGCCGACCGGGGGGTGGTGGCCGTGCTCGACCGCCGCCTGGCCACGGCCCGCTACCGCCAGGCGATCCTTGGCTCGCTCCCGCCCCTCCGCCGCAGCGTCGATCGAGCGGAGGTGCGCGACTTCCTCAGCTCGCTCTAGCGACCTGAGTTGCCGCTACCGCCGCCGCTTCGATGGTGCGGTCGATGTCGTCGGACGTGTGGGCGAGGCTGACGAAGATGGCCTCGAACGCCGAGGGCGCCAGGAAGACGCCCCGCTCGAGCATGCCGTGGAAAAAGCGCCCGTAGATCTCGGCGTCGGCCCGCTTCGCCCCCGCGTAGTCGTGGACCGGCGCCTCCGAGAAGAACAGGCCCAGGAGGGTGCCGACCTGAGGCACTTGGACGGGCAACCCTGCCGAACCAATCGCTTCCGCCAGACCCCTCGCGAGCTGGCCGACCCGTTCTTCGAGTTGGCCGTAGGACGCCAGCTCCAGCTCTCCCAGCACAGCAAGCCCAGCCGCGGTGGCGAGCGGGTTCCCCGACAGCGTGCCCGCCTGGTAGACGGGCCCGAGGGGTGCGAGATCGTCCATGAGTTCGGCCGGTCCACCTACGGCGGCGAGGGGCAGGCCCCCGCCCAGCACCTTGCCGAACATCGACAGGTCAGGGGTCAGCCCGTAGCGCTCCTGGGCCCCGCCGGGGCCGACGCGGAACCCGGTGATCACCTCGTCGAGGATGAGCAGCGTCCCGGCTTCGTCGCATCGCTGCCGGAGGTGGGCCAGGAAGCCCTCGGCGGGCGGGACCAGGCCCATGTTGGCGGGAACACCCTCAACCAGGACGGCGGCGAGCGAGTCGGAAACGTCGGCGAAGGCCTCATCGAGCACCGTCGTGTCGTTGAACGGCACCACCACCGTCCCGGCCACGACGTCCTCGGGTACCCCGGCCGAACCCGGCAGGCCAAGGGTCGCCACGCCGCTCCCGGCCTGGGCTAGAAGGGCGTCGACGTGGCCGTGGTAGCCGCCGGCGAACTTCATGATCCGGTGGCGACCGGTGACCGCCCGCGCGAGCCGCACCGCGGTCATGGCGGCCTCGGTCCCAGAGTTCACGAGACGGAGCTTCTCGACCGAGGGCACGCGATCGGCCACCGCCTCCGCCAAGCGAACCTCGGCCTCCGTCGGAGCACCGTAGGACGTGCCGGCGGCGGCGGCGTCCTGCACGGCCTTCACGATCGCCGGGTGGGCGTGACCCAAGATCGACGCGCCCCACGACTGGACGTAGTCGCAGTACCGGTTGCCCTCGGTATCCCAGAGAAAGGCGCCCTCGGCGCGATCCACGAAGAAGGGGCGACCGCCGACGGCCTGGAACGCCCTGACGGGCGAGTTGACCCCGCCCGGGATGCGCGCCTGCGCCCGGTCCCAGAGGTCGGCCATGGAGGGTCAGCCGTTCAGGAGGCGCTCGGCGACGTCGCGGGCGAGATACGTGAGGATGACATCGGCGCCCGCCCGCTTGATGGCGGTCAGATGCTCGAGACCAACGGCGTCGGCGTCGAGCCAACCCTTTTCACCCGCCGCCTTCACCATCGAGTATTCGCCGCTCACGTGGTAGGCGGCGACCGGCACGTCAACGGCGTCACGCACGTCGCGGATGACGTCGAGATACGCGAGTGCCGGCTTGACCATCACCATGTCGGCGCCCTCGGCGACGTCGAGCGCCACCTCGGCAACCGCCTCCCGAGCGTTCGCCGGGTCCATCTGGTATCCGCGCCGATCACCGAACTGGGGTGCGCACTCGGCGGCGTCGCGGAACGGCCCGTAGAGGGCGGACGCGTACTTGGCTGCGTAGGCGAGTATGGCAACGGCCTCGTGGCCGGCGCTGTCGAGGGCCGAGCGTATGGCCCCGACCTGTCCGTCCATCATCCCCGACGGAGCCACGACGTCGGCTCCGGCCGCCGCCTGGGCGACGGCGATGCTGGCGTAGCGCTCGATGGTGGCGTCGTTGTCGACCTCGCCGGTGGCGGTCACCACGCCGCAGTGCCCGTGCTCGGTGTACTCGTCGAGGCAGTCGTCGGTGATGAGTGCGAGGGTGTCGCCCACTTCGTCACGCAGGTTGCGGAGCGCCACCTGGACCACGCCGTCGGGGTCGTCGGCCGCCGAGCCGGTGGCGTCTTTTTGGGCGGGGATGCCGAAGAGGATGACAGCGGGAATCCCGAGATCGGCGAGCGCCCGCACCTCCTTGCGCAGGCTCTCCTGGGAGTGCTGGACGACACCCGGCATGGAGGGAACAGGCTCCGGCTGCTCGAGCCCCTCCTTCACGAACAAGGGCGGAGACGCCGCTCGGGAAAGACCACGGGCCCAATGGTACCGACCGCGTTCTTGGGTTCTGTGTTGCGCTCAGAGCGAAACAAAGAACCCAAGAACGCCGTTGGTGCGATCAGGAGAGGGCAGCGCCGAAGCCGAAGACGTCGCCCGTGTTGCCGAGCACGAAGTACCCGTTCCCCGCCGGCGTGGGGGCCACCGCAACACCCTGCACGCCCGCCGGTGCCCTCCCCTGCTGGGCGAGCGCGGGCAGGGAGCCTAGGAAGGACGCGTTGCCGAAGGTGAACACGCCGCCGGCGGCGTCGAGCACCCAGTAGCCGGCGCCCGAAGCGGTGGGTGCCATCCCGATCACCTCGGCCCGCCCGATGGGAACACCAGCCGCCCGGAGCGCAGGGATCGAGCCCTGGAAGCCGGCGTCACCGAACGTGAACACGCCTCCGGCCGAGTCGACAATCCAGTACCCGCCGCCCGACGCGGTCGGCGCCATCCCGATGACCTCCGCGGGCCCGATGTTGTTCCCGGCGGCTCGGAGCCCGGGAACCGACCCCTGGAAGCGGGCGTCGCCGAACGTGAAGATGCCCCCGCTCAGGTCGAGAATCCAGTACCCCTTCCCCGACGCGGTGGCGATGATCGACACCGCCCCCGACTGCCCGACGGAGCGGCCCTCAGCACGCAAGCCCGGGATCGACCCCTGGTAGCGGGCGTCGCCAAAGGCGTAGACGTTGCCGTCCCGGTCGAGGAGCCAGTAGCCCTGGTTCGACGGGGTGCCCGTCATGGCCACGATCTCGGCCGCGGCGCGACCGGCGGCCGACCCGAGGTCGGCGGCATCGCCGTGGCGGGCGACCGATCCGTCCCGGTGCGCCACCCAGTAGCCACGGCCGGTCGAGGTGGAGGTGATCCCGACGACCCCGTCGTCGGAGATGGCGGTGGGCACCGGCGCCGGAGCGGCCACAACCATGGGCTGGCGGAAGACGAAGGTGACCCAGATCGTGTCCCCGACCGTGACGACGCCGACACCCACCTCGGAGAACTCCGGCCGCAGCACGTTGTCCCGGTGCGCCGTGGAGTTCATGAACGCCGTGTCGAGGGCGATCACCGAGCCGCCCCGGCCGACGTTCTCACCGAGGAGATTCCAGTTGGTGAGCGTTCGCAGCTGGGTGGAGTGGTGGAGATCGGACTGGTCCGCCATCTCCTGCGAATGCCGGCGGGCGTACTCGACGAGGTCGTCGGCGACCGAGAGAGCGCCGACGCCGTTCTCAGCGCGGTGCTGGTTGGCGAGCTGGACAAACGCCGGCTCCGCCGTCTCGCGACCCTCGGCGGCGGCGTGAGCCGCCGGAGCGCCAATGAGTCCGCCTACGGCGACGACGGCCGCCGCCAGAACTGCCGAAAGTGCTCGCATGCCCCGTGCCTGGTGTGTTGTGTGTTCCGAACTCGCCACCCGTTGTGCACGGAATCGGGTGGCTAATCGGGGCTCTTGAGGTCACGCAGAGTGTCGGCATCAGGAATGCCGGAATTGAGGCTCGGGGGCGGAAGCTTGACGAACTGTTGACGCCAGAAACGTCAGCCGCGCCCGAGGAGTGCGAGCGCCGGGACCGGGTGGTCGGTCGTGAACCCGGCGATCGGGGGGCCGGCGCGCAGGACCCGTTCCTGCTCGTCGACGCTTTGGAAGCCCGTGTAGAGGCGCAGCCCTCGATCGGCGGCTTCCTCAACGACCCAGTCGTCGAGGGCCGGGGGGTCGACGTTCACCCCCGCGGCGCCAAGGCCGGCGGCGTCGTCGAGAAGGGCTCGGGTCTCGGCCTCGGTACGCGTTCGGCGCAACAGCGCGGCCTCCACGCCCGGCGCGTGTTCTCGAAACGCCCGTAAGGCGGCGGGGTAGGAGGACCACAACAGGCATCGATCGGCCGGGCCCGAATGCGCGACCCAGCGGGCTACGAGCCCGGCAGCCTGAGGATGCTTCACGTCGATGACGACCATCAGGCCCGGGGCGAGGGCGCAGAGCGCGTCCTCGAGGGTGAGGACGGGCTCGCCGTTGCGCAGACGGAGGCGGGCAACCCGGGCCGCGCTCAAACGGTGAAACGGCGTGACCGCTCGCAGCGTGCGCCAGGGAATGGCGTCGTGCTGAAGCCAGAGGCTGCCGTCGCGGGTGGCGCGCACGTCGATCTCGACCCCGTCGACGCCGAGACTTCCGGCGGCCTCGATCCCGGCCCGGCTGTTCTCCGGCACCCCCGGCGCGCATGCCCGGTGGGAGAAGACCAGGGGTCCGGGCGGCCCGTCAGAGCGGGGAACGGGCGCCTGCGGCTCGCTCACGCGGGCGCAGCCTCCACTCCAGCGTGTTCGAGAACTGGTGGGTCGTAGCCACGGTCCCAGAGGCGGCGGACGAAGAGCTTCCAGACGAGGAGCAGGAAGACGGCGAAGGCGACGGCCCCGAGCGCGGCCTGGGCCAACTGCTCCGCCAGCGATCCGTCGGCCAGGCTCACCTGCTTGATGTATCCGGGCCCGGCCCACACCGGGTCCCAGTCCGCCTTCACCACCAGATGCGTGTAGAGACTCCAGGAAACGATGCGACAGGCCCCGTAAAAGAGGAGGCCGCGGTAGAGCGCCAGGAGGCCCCGCTCGGTGATCCCGAGGCGCCGGTTGAGCCAACTCCAGACCTTCGGATCGGCGGGAACGATCACGTTCCGGAAGTAGTCGCGCTTCAGCGTGTTCCGGGCGAACCCGACCACCATCACGAGCCAGAAGGCGTCCCACACGCCGCCCAGGCTCCCGTAGTACGCCGCCGCGTCCCCGTACCGCCCCGCGTAGGCGGCGTGTTTCCACATGTTGGTGGTGACGTTCTCGAGTGAGAACGGGAAGAACAGCATCGTCCCGGCGGTGTCGTTGATGTCGGTCAGCACGTGGGCGGCGTGCCCGATGAGGAGGCCGAGCGCCCAACTCCGATTGCGGGTGATCGCCAGCACGAGGATCGCCACCACGACGCCGAACATCAGCGAGTGGGTGAACCCCACCCCCGGCCAGCCCCGATGGAACTGCACGGGGTTGTCGGGTGGGGCGATCTTCAACGGGCCGACGGAGAAGCCGTATACGAAGCCCTTGGTGATGAGGTCAGGAGCGAAGGCCCCCAGCGCCACCGCCAAGAACGAAACCCTGGTCTTGGTGTGTTTGACGATGAAGTAGTTCTCGAGCTCATGTGCGGCCCAGCTCACGATCCGACCTCCCGCCCGCCCCGCACCCACTTCGGGATGAGGTACACGACGAGAAAGGGAAAGAGCGGTCCGACCACCCAGTTCAGGACGAGGGACTTCAGGAACACGCCGAGGGTGATGTAGACGGCCGCCGCCACCACGTAGAGAACGCCTTCCTCGTGGCGGCGCAGGAAGGACGCGGGAGCAGGATGCGCGGTGCTCATCTCGCGGGGCTGAAGGTCAGCGGACAACCAGTCCCGATCCCGCGCGGGCCGGGAGGGACTCGCCCAGTTCAGGCGACGGGGGCGGACCAAGCACCGTTACCGGGTCGAGGTCGAGGCTGCGCATGAAGGCGGCGTTGGCCTCCCATTTTTCGTGCTCCCGGGCAAGCTGCTCCGCCCGTCCGGCGCGCCGGAACCGCCCTCGCTGCACGACTCCCCCCACCAAGCCCACGCCGGCCATGGTCTGAAACAACACGGCCTCGGCGTTGGTCACGCAGTTCACGCACATGACGTCGCGCAGGATAGCGGCCCCTTGGGAACGAGCGGCCCGTCGGAAGGCGTCGGCCGCTGGTCTTCTGGTCTGCTATCATTTTGAAAGCATGCCGAACATTCTCGTCCGAAACCTGCCGCCCGAAGTGCACCACCAGCTGGTGCGCAAGGCCGAGGAGGCGGGGCAGTCCCTCCAGCAATACCTGAGCGCCGAGTTGGAACGGCTCGCCCGAACCCCGACGCTGGACGAAGTGCTCACGCGCATCGCACGACGGCGCGGCGGGGTTGTCGGCCTGGCCCAGGCCGTCGACGACCTCTCCGTCGAGCGGGAGCAGCGTTGATCGTGATCGACGCCTCGGTGCTGGCCAACGTCGTCGGCGACGACGGAGAGGCCGGGCGGGTCGCCCGGGCCGTCCTCGCCGAGGAGGGGGCGGCGTCGATTCCCGACCTCGCCGACGTGGAAACCGTGGCCGTGCTCCGCAAGCGCTGGCTCGCCGGCACCCTGACGGACGCCCGCCTGCGAGCCGCCGTCGGCGATCTGGGCGCCCTCCCCCTCACCCGCTTTCCGACCATGCCGCTGATGCATCGCGCCCTCGAACTGCGGCGCAACTTGACCCCCTACGACGCCTGCTACGTCGCACTGGCCGAGGAGATCCCGTGCGATCTGGTCACCGCCGACCGGCGCCTGTCACGAGCACCCGGGATCCGCTGTCGCGTCCGGATCCTTCCCGGCGAAAACTCACCCGGCGAGTAGATCCACGAGCGCCCTCACCAACCCGTCGATGGTGTGCTCGGTGGCGACGGCGTCGACCCGCAGGCCGGTCTCGCGGGCCGTCTCGGCGGTCACGGGCCCGATGGCCACGACCGCGGGCTGCGGGTCGGGCACCCCCCCGAGCACAGCCATCAGGTTGGTAACGGTCGACGACGACGTGAAGGTGATGGCGTCGACCTCGCCTCGCCGCACCCAGTCCACGACCTCGGGATCGGGCTCGGCGGCGAAGGTCTCGTACACCTCGAGGATGTCGACGCGGTACCCACGCTCGGCGAGGCCATCCGGCAGCACGTCGCGGGCCGCGGCAGCGCGGGCGATGAGGACGCCCTCATCCGCGCCAGCAGGGGGCGGGAACGCCTCCACGAGCGACTCAGCCACAAACCGCTCGGGCATGAGGTCGGCTTCGACCCCGCGCTGGCGCAAGCGCTCCGCCGTGCCGGGCCCGATGGCGGCGACCCGCAGTGCGCCCAGGGCACGGGTGTCGAGACCGGCTGGCATGAGGCCCCGGTCGAAGAATGCGTCGACGCCGTTCGCCGACGTGAACACGAGCCACCCGTAAGAACCGAGGTCGGGCAGGTCGAAGGGCTTGGGCTTCACCACGATGGCCGGAACCTCGACCGCCTCGGCCCCCAACTCCTCCAGCCGCGCCCGGAGCTCGCTGGCCTGTTCCCGGGCTCTGGTCACGGCGATCCGTCGGCCGAACAGGGGACGGCGCTCGAACCACGACAGGTCGAGCGCGGCGACGTCGCCCACGATCACGGCCGCGGGCGCCTCGATCGCCGCATCCGCAATCGTGCCCAGGGCCGCCCGCACCGTCTGCTGTCGTGGTGTAGTCCCCCACCGCACGGCAGTCGCGGGCGTGTCGGCGGGGAGGCCGCCGGCAAGGAGGCCGGCGGTGATCTCTCCCAGGCGCCCGGCACCCATGAGGATCACCAGCGTCCCTCCCGCCGCCGCCAGCGCAGCCCAGTCGACGGTCGTCTCTCCCTTGGCCGGATCTTCGTGGCCGGTCACCACGGTGACGTGCGTCGAGACGCCTCGATGGGTGACCGGGATTCCGGCGTAGGCGGCCGCGGCAACCGCGCTCGTCACGCCCGGAACGACCTCGAAGGGGATGCCCGCCGCCGCCAGCGCCTCGGCCTCCTCGCCGCCCCGGCCGAAGACAAAGGGATCGCCGCCCTTGAGGCGCACGACCGTGTCCGCGCCACGGCCCCGCTCGACGAGAAGGGTGTTGATCTCGGCCTGGCCCAGCGACGCGCGGTCAGGAGCCTTGCCCACGTCGATCCGCTCGGCCGACTCCGGCGCCAGGTCGAGCAGGCGCGGGGAAGCCAGGCGGTCGTACACCACCACGTCTGCCCGGGAGAGAAGCTCCCGACCGCGAACGGTCAGGAGCCCCGGATCTCCAGGGCCGGCGCCCACCAGGTACACCGTCACGAGGGGACCTCGGCCGGGAGCAGCATGCGGCCACCGTGCTCGTCGAGGAGTTCGCGCGCAGCCCTCCGGCCGGTGCTCTCGGGATCAGCCCCGGTGGCGGTGTGACGGAGCACCACCCGCCCGTCCGGAGAGGCCAGCAGGACCTCGACCGAGACCGAACCGCCCTCAAACTTCGCCAGTGCCCCGGCGGGGAGCGTGCAGTCGCCGCCCAGCTCGGCCAGGAACCCTCGCTCGGCCGTCACCTGGGATCGCACCTCCGGGGAGTCGATGCCCGCCAGAGCTTCCAGAGTGGCGTCGTCGCCGGCGCGGCACTCGACGGCGAGAGCGCCCTGTCCTACCTGCGGCAGCATGACCGCGGGGTCGAGGGCCTCGGCAGCGGCGTCGGCCCGGCCCGAACGCAGGAGGGCCGCGTAGGACATCACGGCGGCGTCGAAGCCGGCCGCCTTCTCGATCCTGGTCTCGATGTTGCCGCGCAGCGGCGCGAACGTGAGATCGGGGCGGAGGTGGGCGAGCTGGGCGCGCCGGCGCGCCGAACCGGTGGCCACGGTGGCGCCGGTGGGCAGGTCGTCGAGGAGTGATCCCAC
>JACPCJ010000103.1 GCA_016179865.1 Actinomycetota bacterium
CCGTCGGTAAGCCGTATGCGGGAAAACCGCACGTACGGATTGAAAGGGGGATGGGGAACCAGGCTCGCTCTGCGAGCACTGCGCCCCTGACTACCAATGACGCAGACCCCGTGGGAGATCCACGCCGGCTGGTGGCAGCAGGAGTTCACGGGCGGCGTCGATCCCGAGTACGAGGAGCAGATTCTCCCCCTGGCGGCCGAGTTCCTGGCCGGCGCCCAGCGGGTGCTCGACGTGGGGGCGGGGGAGGGCCAGGTCGCCCGGGTCGCGGCGGCGATGGAACCCTGCCCGGACGTCGTGGTCGGTGTCGAGCCCGTGGCGTCCCACCTCGAGCTGGCGAGGGAGCGCGTGAGTGGGCCGGCTTCCCGCTCAGAGGGCCGGTCGGGCCCGGTCTATGCGCAAGGCCTCGCCGAGGCGCTGCCGATCGCCACCGGAGCCGTCGACGCCGTCGTCATCTGCCTCATGCTCGAACACGTCGAAGACCACGTCCCGGTTCTCGCCGAGGTCGGCCGCGTCCTGGCCCCGGGCGGCCGCTTCGTGCTCTTCCTCAACCACCCCCTGCTCCAGACGCCGGGCAGCGGCTGGATCGACGACCACATCCTCGAGGAGCAGTACTGGCGGGTGGGTGCGTACCTCGGGGTCGACGTGGTGATGGAAGAGGTGGCGCCCGGGGTCGTTCTCCCCTTCGTGCACCGTCCCCTGTCGGCCTACGTCAACACGATGCGGGACCACGGATTGGTGATCGAGCGGATGGAGGAGCCCGCGCCCCCACCGGGATTTCTCGAGCGGGCCCCGGAGTACGCCGCGCAGGCGACGATCCCGCGCCTGCTCGCCCTCTTAGCCCGCCGGCTTCCCTGAATGCGGCGATCCGGTGCCCGTCTCGAGGTAGGCGCGCAGGCTCATGAGGTAGCGCGCCCAGTCGAAGCTGCACATGGCGAGGATGCCGTCCGTCGATTCCCAGCCTCGGTGGGCGAAGTAGAGGACGGTTCCGCCCGCGGGGTCGTCGGCCGGTGACAGATCAAACGTGATCTCGGTGTGCTCCCACTCGGGGTGCCCACCCACGCAATGCCAGCGCACGAACTCGTCGGCTTCGAGCTCCTCGATCTTCATCATGAAGACCGTCGAGCGGCCGTCGAAACCGAAGCGGGCCACGGAACCCAGCTCCGGCTCGGCGTCGACGTCGGCCGTCCACCAGGAGGCAAGGCCACCGGGCTCGGTCAGAGCGCGGTAGACGGCCGAAGGGCGGGCGTTGATCACTACTTGGTGGAGGATGTCCGGCACGGGGTGAGACCGTACTTGCCGCCAGTGACCGGGGCCGCGTGACGCGGGACACCTTGACGTTACCGACGGTAACTGTTACCGTCGGTAACACCGCGAGCGAAGGGAGCTGGGCCCGAGCGGCCCGGCCGGAGGCCAGGAGCGGGAAACATGCCAACGAACAAGAGACGACACGACCCTGCGCGCTCGCCGCGCGCCCGGCGGCCCTCGAGTGAGGAACGCCAGGAACACCGGGAGCGACGCCGAGCCGAGCTGATCGAGGCCGCCGTGGCCGCCATCGACAAGCACGGCCCCGGAGCGTCCATGGAGCAGATCGCCCGTGCTGCCGGCGTCACCAAGCCGATCCTCTACCGCCACGTCGGCGGTCGGGAGGAGTTCGTGGGCGCCCTGACCGACCGTTTCGTCGGTGATTTGGTCGCCCGCCTTGACGCCGTGTTGAACGACCCCTCCGCCGACCCCCGTGACCTCATCCGGAGCGGCATCGAGGCGTACCTGGAGATGATCGAGACGCACACGGCCCTCTACCGCTTCCTGCTCCGCCACGCCGGCGAGGTCGGCGGCGGGGAGGTGCTGTCGCAGGTGATCCGCGAGATCGCGCAGACCACCGTGGTGATGATCGGCGAGCGAATCCGCCAAGCCGGAGGGGACTCTGGCGCTGCCCAGCCCTGGGGCTACGGCATCGTGGGCATGGTCCACGCCGTGGGTGACTGGTGGGTCGAGTCGCGCAGCATGCCGCGGGGCCGTCTCGCCGACTACCTCGTGGCGCTGGTGTGGGATGGCATGGCTGGCGCCACCGTCGCCGCTGGCGCCACGCCGGCGACCGGCCGGGTTCAGCCGTGACGCCCGACCCCGGAGACCTCGGGAGCTGGCGGCCCCTGCTTGCCATCACGGCGCTCTTCGTCGGCATCGTCGTGACGCTGGCCATCACGGGCCGGCGAAGCCGCGAGCCGAACCCACTCCTGTGGATCTCCCGCGGGCTCGAACGGGCGACGGGGATCCCCGGATGGGCGGCGGCGATGATCGGCGTCGCCACCTGGGGCCTGCTGTGCGCGGGGATCGGCTTCTACAACGACGTCACCTGGCACGTCGCCGTGGGCCGGGACGAGGAGCTGTTCACCGCCCCCCACGCCATGATTGCCATCGGGCTCGTGACGTTCGTGATCGCCGGCGCGGTCGGGATCCTGTTTGCCACCCTCGAGCGCTGGGACAGCCCCGCGATGAGCAGCAAGCGAATCGGCGGGCTCCGGATTCCCCGGTCGGCGCTCACCATGCTGGTCGTCGGCGCCGCCGCCGTTTCCGGGTTTGGCCTCGACGAGCTGTGGCACGAGCAGTTCGGGATCGACGTCACCATGTGGAGCCCGACCCACCTCCTCATGATCGTCGGGGCGTCGATCACGCCGGTGGTGTCGTGGCTGGCACTCGCCGAAGCGGGTGTGCGCCCGTCGCGCGACTGGCGGACCCGGGCCGTGCACCTGCTGGTGGCGTTCATGCTCCTCGACGGCCTGTCGAGCGTGCAGGGCGAGTTCGACTTCGGAGTACCGCAGTTCCAGCAGCTGTACGCGCCGGTCCTGGTCAGCCTGGCCGCCGGCCTCGCCTTCGCCGCCGTCCGCCTCGCTCACGGGAGGGGATGGGGTCTTCTCATGGCCGGGTTCTTCGTTGTGACGCGGGTGAACCTCGGTGGCGCTCCCAGTGGAATCGATCTCAACGTGCGGGCTTCGGCCATCTACGTCGGCTCGGCCCTGGCGGTGGAGGCCGCGGCGTGGCTGGCGGGCACCGGCCGGCGGCTGCGGTACGCGCTCACCGCGGGCGTGGGTGTCGGCACCCTCGGATTGGCGGTCGAGTTCCTGTGGAACCAGGGTGCCCACCAGCCCTGGACCGCCGCCCTCCTGCCCGACGCCGTGATCTGGGGCACGCTTGCCGCCACCGGGGCCGCCGTCGTGGGCGCTGCTCTCGGCGACGTGGCCAACCTGCGTCGCCCGGCCGTGGGCGCGGGCGCGCTGGCCGCCGCGGGTCTGGCGCTGCTCGTGGCCATCGCCGCCCCCTACCCCCGCCCGACGGGCGAGGTGACGGCGTCGATCGCCTTCGAACGCGTCGGCGACGGGCGCGCCGCCGTCGACGTGACCCTCACGCCGGCGGACGCCGCCGATGACGCCCGCTGGTTCCAGGCCAGCGCCTGGCAGGGTGGCGGGCTCGTCACCGCCGACATGCAGCAGGTTGCGCCCGGGCACTGGCGTTCCGAGTCCGCCGTCCCCATCGACGCGCCCTGGAAGACGCTCCTTCGACTCCATCGCGGCGCCGAGATGATGGCGATCCCCCTCGCCCTCCCGGCCGACGACGAGATCGCCGGGCCCCGGGGCGAAGCGTTCCCAGCCGTCGACAAGACGGCGGCGTTCGAGAAGGAGAGCCTGTACCTGCTGCGGGAGCAGACCGGCGGGTCGGCGGCGTACGCCGTGGCCGTCCCCGGCTACGTGCTTGCGGCCGGCGGGCTCGTGATCGCCCTCTTCGTGTGGGTGGCGCGCGGCGTCACCGCGCAAAAGCCCCGTCGGACCAAGGAGCTCGCCGGGGTTACGTGATTTGGAGCATGCGCCGGAGGGCGACGCGGGCCCATTCGGCGGTGTCGTCGTCGACGGTGATCCGGTTTACCGGCTGACCGGCGACGATCTGATCGAGGCACCAGGCCAGGTGGGGGGCGTCGATCCGGAACATCGTCGAGCACGGGCACACGAGCGGGTCGAGCGAGAACACGGTCTTGTCGGGGTTCTCCTGGGCGAGCCGCTGCACCATGTGGATCTCGGTGCCGACGGCGATCGCCGCCCCGGCCGGAGCCGAGGAGACGGCGCGGAGGATGTATTCGGTCGAGCCCACCTCGTCGGCCAGCTCCACGACCTCGTGAGCACACTCGGGGTGGACGATGACGGTGACGCTCGGGTGCTCGGCGCGGGCCGCCCGCACGTGGTCGGGAGTGAAGCGCTGGTGCACCGAGCAGTGGCCCCGCCAGAGGAGGAAGGTGGCTTCCTTTATCTCGCGCTCTTCGAGTCCGCCGGCTTCGAGGTTGGGGTTCCACACCCGCATGTCGGCTTCGGTGAATCCCATCTGGTAGCCGGTGTTGCGACCCAGGTGTTGGTCGGGGAAGAAGAGGAGCTGCCGGCCTCGCCCGAGCGCCCAGTCGAGGACGGCTCGGGCGTTGGACGAGGTGCAGACGGCGCCCCCGTTGCGTCCGACGAAGGCCTTGAGGGCGGCCGAGGAGTTCATGTAGGTGATCGGCACCACGGCCTCGACGTCGGTGACTTCGGAGAGCACGTCCCAGCACTCGTCCACGGAGTCGGTGTCGGCCATGTCGGCCATGGAGCATCCGGCGTTGAGATCGGGGAGGTAGACGTGCTGGTGCGGGCCCGTGAGGATGTCGGCGGCCTCGGCCATGAAGTGGACGCCGCAGAAGACGATGTGGGTGGCCGCGGCGTTGTCGGCGGCGAAGCGGGCGAGATTGAACGAGTCGCCGCGGGCGTCGGCGAACTGGATGACCTCGTCTCGCTGGTAGTGGTGGCCCAGGATCAAGAGCTGGTCGCCGAGGAGTTCCTTGGCGGCCCGGATCCGAGCCTCGTTTTCCTCCAGGGGCGCGACCGTGTAACGGTCCGGCAGGGGAACCTGCAGACGCAACATCCGGATGTGACCTCCTGAGTGTCGCTCCGGTTGAGGCCGGTGGGGGCGCCTGGCTCGCCGTCCCACGGTGATGTCGGCCCCGGAGCTGATGTGCCGCTCTGCCAGGGCGGTACCAAAAAGTGTAACGCCGGACCCGGGGCGGGCCGCCAACGCCGCGACAATAGGAAGGCCATGGAGCGCCCGGATCTGAAAACCGTCCCCGACACGCCCGGCGTGTACCTGTTCAAGGACCGCCACGGGCGGGTGATCTACGTCGGGAAGGCCAAGAGCGTGAGGGCGCGCCTCTCGACGTACTTCGGCGCGGGATCCGCGACCGATCCGCTGGCGAGCAAGGCGGCCCAGATGGTCGACGCCGCCGACTCGGTGGAGTGGATCGAGGTGCGCACCGAGCCCGACTCGCTCCTCCTCGAGAACGAGCTCATCAAGCAGCACCAACCGCGGTTCAACATCCGGCTGAAGGACGACAAGTCGTTCCCCTTCCTCGCCGTGACGCTCTCCGACCAGTGGCCCCGGGCGATGGTGCTGCGGGGCCGGAAGCGCAAGGGCACCCGGTACTTCGGCCCCTACGCCCACGCCTACGCCATCCGCGAAACCCTCGACCTCCTCCTGCGCACCTTCCCGATCCGCACGTGCTCCGACGCCAAGCTCGCCCGCCACGAGCGCATGGGGCGGCCGTGCCTCCTCGCCCACATCGAGAAGTGCGCGGCCCCCTGCGTTGGAGGCATCGACGGCGAGGCGTATGCCGGTCTCGTGCAGGAGCTGTTGGCCTTCCTCGAGGGCGAGACCGACGCCGTGTGCTCTCGCCTCGAGTCGGAGATGCACGCCGCCGCCGACGGCCTCGACTTCGAGCGGGCGGCGCGGCTACGGGACCAGCTCGAGGCGGTGCGGCGGGCGGTGGAGCGGCAAGAGATTGTCGGCGAGCGGGCCGAGAGCTACGACGCCGTGGGAATTTCCGAAGACCCGATCGAGGCCTCGGTCCAGGTCTTTTCGGTGCGCAAGGGGCGCATGGTCGGGCGCAAGGGGATGGTCGTCGACAAGGTGGAGGAGGTCGAGACGCCCGAGCTCGTGGGGCGGCTGCTCGGACAGCTCTACGAGCCGGGTGACGACTCGGCCGTGCCCCGCGAGGTGCTCGTGCCCGTCCTCCCCTCGGACCGAGCGCAGTACGAGCGTTACCTCGCAGGGGTGCGCGGTGCGCCGGTCACGATCCGGGTGCCCCAGCGAGGGGCCAAGCGGCGGTTCCTCGAGACCGTCGAGCGAAACGCCAAGGAGGCGTTCGTGCAGCACCGCCTCCGCCGGGCGTCCGACCACAACGCCCGAGCGAAGGCGCTCACCGCCCTCCAGGACGCCCTCTCCCTTCCCGAGGCCCCGCTGCGCATCGAGTGCTTCGACATCTCGCACCTCCAGGGGGGCGAGATCGTGGGGTCGATGGTCGTCCTCGAAGACGGCGTGCCCCGCCGGTCCGACTACCGCCACTTCCGGGTGCGGTCTCTCCACGCCCAGGGCCCGAGCGGCCCCTCAGAGCGGAGAGGAGGCGACGATTACGCGGCCATGGACGAGGTGCTCACCCGCCGGTACAGCGCCGAGCTGAAATCCCGGGAGGGCGAGCAGCCCCGGCGCAGGTTCGCCTACCCGCCCAACCTCTGCCTGGTCGACGGCGGGCGGGGCCAGCTCAACGTTGCCGTCCGCGTGCTCGACGAGCTGGGGCTCGACGGGGAGATCGCGGCCGCCGCCCTGGCGAAGCGGTTCGAGGAGGTCCACCTGCCCGAGGCACCCGAACCCGTCCGCATCCCTCGCGATTCCGAGGCCCTGTACCTCCTCCAAACGGTGCGCGACGAGGCGCACCGGTTTGCCATCGAGTACCACCGCAAGCTCCGGGGCAAGAAGATGACCCGCTCGGCGCTCGACGGCGTCACCGGGCTCGGGCCCACCCGGCGAACGCGGCTCCTGAAGGAGTTCGGATCCCTCAAGCGCCTGCGGGAGGCCTCGTTGGAGGAGTTGCGGGGCGTGTCGTGGCTCCCCGAGCGGGTCGCCGTGGCCCTCTACGATCGACTCCACGGAGCCGCCGGAGTCATCCGATCGCGAGCCCCGTCGAGCGGGGAGGGCCAGTGACCGACGGCCTCGAAGTCACCATCATCACGGGCCTCTCCGGGGCCGGCCGGTCGGCCGCCGCCGACGTGCTCGAAGACCTTGGCTACTTCGTGATCGACAATCTGCCGGCGCCCCTGATCTCCAAGGTGGCCGAGCTCGCCGGGGGCAAGGGCCACGAGCGGTACGCCTTCGTCGTCGACGTGCGGGCGGGGGAGTTCCTTCCCGCCCTGGAGGCGGCGCTGAGCGAGGTGCGCGCCCTCGGGGCCCGCACCCGGATCCTGTTCCTCGAGGCGTCCGACGAGTCGCTGGTGCGGCGGTTCGAGGCCACGCGCCGTCCGCACCCGCTCAACTCCGATCGCGTCCTCGACGGCATCCTCGCCGAGCGGGAGCTCCTCGAGGGTCTGCGCGCCGCCGCCGACCTCGTGGTCGACACCTCGGAGTACAGCGTTCACGACCTCGCCGACCGGCTGCGCGAGATCTTCGGCGTCGAGAGCGACGCCGCTATGCAGGTCAACGTGGTGTCGTTCGGGTACAAGCACGGCCTGCCCCTCGACGTCGACACCGTCTTCGACTGCCGGTTCTTGCCCAACCCCCACTGGGTCGACGAGCTGCGACCGCTGACGGGGAAGGAAGAGCCCGTGCGCCGCTACGTGCTCGACCAGCCCGAGACGCGAGCGTTTCTCGACGAGCTCGACCGCCTGCTCGGCCTCCTGCTGCCCGCCTACGTCAAGGAGGGGAAGTCATACCTGTCGATCG
This sequence comes from Actinomycetota bacterium, assembly GCA_016179865.1. GTDB lineage: Bacteria > Actinomycetota > Acidimicrobiia > IMCC26256 > JACPCJ01 > JACPCJ01. Next base: position 7,780 of record JACPCJ010000103.1, read on the forward strand.
GCGTCGGGTGCACCGGTGGCCATCACCGCAGCGTCGTCCTGGCCGACGAGATCGCCGCCCTGGCCGCCGGTCACGGCTTCCCGGCGTCGGTTCACCACCGTGACGTCGAGCGCGAGTAGCGGCGACCCGGCCGGGCCGCACGCCCGCCCGTCGGTCGTTGCCCTGGGCGGAGGTCATGGGCTCGCCGCCGCCCTGACCGCCGCCCGCACCTACGCCGGCGCGATCACCGCCGTGGTGACCGTCGCCGACGACGGCGGTTCCTCCGGGCGCCTGCGCCGGGAGCGGGGCCTGCCCCCGCCGGGCGACATCCGTCGATGCCTGGTGGCGCTGGCGGCCGAGGGGTCGCCATGGGCGCCGGTGATGGAGCACCGCTTCCGCGGCGGGACCCTCGATGGCCACGCCCTGGGGAATCTCGTCATCGCCGCCCTCACCGAGACGCTGGGCGACTTCGCGGACGCCGTGCAGGAAACGGCGCGGCTCCTCGGTGCCGCCGGCGTGGTGGTTCCCGCCACCACGGAACCCGTGGTGCTGAAGGCCGAGGTCGAGGGGCGGGCGATCGAGGGCCAGGTGGCGGTGGCCCAGTCGCCGGGGCGGATCGGTCGGGTGGGGATCGTCCCCGCCGGCGCCCGGGCTCCGGGCCAGGCCGTCCAGGCCATCGTCGACGCCGATCAGGTGATTCTCGCCCCGGGGTCGCTCTTCACCAGCCTGCTCCCGGTGGTCTGCGTGGAGGAGATCGGACATTCCGTGCGGTCCACTCCCGCCCGGGTGGTCCAGGTGTGCAACCTCGCGCCCCAGGTTCCCGAGACGGAGGGCCTCACCGGCGCCGACCACTGCCGCGCCGTCGTCGAGCACGGTGGGCGGGTCGACGTCTTTCTCTACGACCCGGCCGGGGCCCTGGCGGTCGACGAGCAGGAGGTGTGCGGCGCCGGCGCGAACCCGGGCGCCGCCTCGCTGACCGTCGACGGCCTCACCCACGAACCAAAGCTGCTCGGTGCGGCGCTGGCGTCACTTACGGGCCGAAGTGCGGAGCCTTCCGAAGCCGGGTACTAGCGTCCGGAGCGATCAGCACACACTCCGAGGAGGCAGACGCCATGGCCGTACGGGTCGGCATCAATGGGTTCGGGCGCATCGGTCGCAACTTCTTCCGCGCCGCCAAGAAGTCGGGCGCCGACATCGACCTGGTCGCCGTCAACGACCTCGCCGAGCCGAGCGGAAACGCGCACCTACTGAAGTACGACTCCACCCACGGCCGTCTGGCCGAGGACGTGCGGGTCGAGGGTGATCGCATCGTGGTGGGCGACGACTCCTTCCAGGTGCTGTCGGAGCGCGACCCGGCGCAGCTTCCGTGGGGCGACCTCGGCGTCGAGGTGGTCATCGAGTCGACAGGGATCTTCACCGACGGCGAGAAGGCCAAGGCCCACCTCGACGGCGGCGCGGCTCGGGTGATCATTTCCGCCCCCGCCACCAACGTCGACGGCACGTTTGTGATCGGCGTCAATGACGACACGTACGACCCGGCCCAGCACCGGATCATCTCCAACGCCTCGTGCACGACCAACTGCTTCGTCCCCATGATCAAGGTGCTCGACGACGCCTTCGGCGTGGAGCGGGGCCTCATGACCACGGTGCACGCCTACACCAACGACCAGAACCTGCTCGACCTGGTGCACCAGGACATGCGCCGGGCGCGGGCGTCGGCGATCAATATCGTGCCGTCGTCGACGGGCGCCGCCCGGGCCACGAGCTTGGTGCTGGAGGCCATGAAGGGCCGCCTCGACGGCACCGCCTTGCGGGTTCCGGTGGCGGACGGCTCCATCACCGACTTCGTCGGGATTCTCGGTCGCGACGTGGAGGCCGACGAGGTCAACGCCGCCTTCCAGAAGGCCGCCCAGAGCGGACCCCTCTCCGGCGTGCTCGAGTACACGGAAGACGAGATTGTGTCGTCCGACATCGTCGGTTCCCCGGCGAGCTGCACCTTCGACGCCAAGTTGACGATGGCGCTGGGCACCCTGGTCAAGGTCATGGGCTGGTACGACAACGAGTGGGGGTACTCGAACCGGCTCGTCGACCTCGCCCTCCTCGTCGGGGCGTCGTCCTCCTAGCGTTCTTGGGTCTTTTGTATCGGTGATGCGCCAACAAAGAACCCAAGAATGACCCGCCCATGACGGGCGAGATCCCGTCGCTGGAGGACCTCCCCATCGTGGAGGGTACGAGGGTGCTCCTCCGGGCCGACTTCAACGTGCCGATGACAGACGGCCGCATCACTGACGACGGGCGCATTCGCGCCGCCCTCCCCACCATCGCGTGGCTTCGGGGGCGGGGCGCGGCCGTGATCGCGTGTTCCCACCTGGGGCGCCCGAAGGGCGCGCCCGACCCCGCGCTCTCGCTCGCTCCGGTTGCCGCCCGCTTGGGCGAGCTGCTGGGTGCCCCGGTCGCGCTCTGCCCTGAGGTGATGGGCCCGAGGGCGAGCGAGATGGCTGCCGCCCTGGCGCCGGGTGGGGTCCTGCTGCTCGAGAACCTCCGCTTCGACCCCGGCGAGACCAGCAACAATCCGGGTCTCGCTGACGCCCTGGCGTCGTTAGCGCAGGTTTACGTCGACGACGCCTTTGGCGCCGTGCATCGTGAGCACGCGTCCGTGATGGGCCCGCCGGCCCGGCTGCCCTGCGCCGGCGGCAGGCTCCTCGTGCGCGAGCTGGAGGTTCTCGACCGACTCCAGCGCGACCCGGAGCGGCCCTTCGCGGTCGTCCTCGGCGGGGCCAAGGTGAGTGACAAGCTCGGCGTCATAGACGCCCTCGTCGAGCAGTGCGACACACTGCTCGTCGGCGGCGCCATGTGCTTCACCTTCCTCCTCGCCCAGGGCCACGGGGTCGGTGACTCGTTGGTTGAGCCCGACCACGTCGATGCCTGCCGTGAGCTGCTCGAGGGCGGCGTGGTGCGCATCCCCACCGACGTGGTCATCGCGCAGGAGATCGCGGCCTCCGCCCCGACGAAGATCGTCCCCGCCACCGCCGTCCCCGACGGGTGGAAGGGGCTCGACGTCGGCCCCGAGACGGCCGGCACCTATGCCGACGCTGTCCGCGACGCGCGCACGGTGTTCTGGAACGGCCCCATGGGGGTGTTCGAGATCGAGGCCTTCGCCGCCGGTACCCGGACGATCGCCGAGGCGGTGGCCGAGACGAAGGCGTTCACCGTGGTGGGCGGCGGCGATTCGGCGGCGGCCGTCCGCAAGTTCGGGTTTGAGGCCGACATCGACCACATCAGCACCGGCGGCGGCGCCTCGCTGGAGTTCCTCGAGCAGGGCGACCTGCCCGGGCTCCGGGCGCTGCGAGAAGGGAGACGGGCATGAGCGAGCGAGGGCAGCGAGCGAGCGGGGCCCGAGCGGCCCGGCTGCGGAGCAGCCAGGAGCGGGAAACACGATGAACGAGTCGCGGCGGCCGATCCTGGCCGGGAACTGGAAGATGCACCACACCCACCTCGACGCCATCCAGGTGGTGCAGAAGCTGTCGTACCAGCTCCCGGTGGAGGTGTACGACGAGGTCGACGTGGTGGTGTGCCCGACCTTCACCGCGCTGCGATCGGTGCAGACCACCCTCGACGCCGACCGCATCCCCATCCTGCTCGGCGCCCAGGACGTGCACTGGGAGGAGGAGGGTGCGTTCACGGGCGAGGTGAGCCCGGTGATGCTCCAGAAGCTCAACGTCAGCTACGTCATCGTGGGTCACTCGGAGCGACGCGAGCTCTTCGGCGAGACCGACGAGGCCGTGAACAAGAAGGTCAAGGCGGTGCTGGCGCACGCCATGACCCCCATCATGTGCGTGGGCGAGACGCTGGACGAGCGCGAGGCGGGTGGCACCGAGGCCAAGGTCAGCCGTCAGGTGCGGGAAGGGCTGGCGGGCCTGAAGGCCGAGGACGTGGCCGGGCTGGTGATTGCCTACGAGCCGATCTGGGCCATCGGGACCGGGAAGACGGCGACCAGCGCCGACGCCAACGAGACCATCGGTCAGATCCGCACCGTCGTGCGCGACGAGTTCGGGAAGGCCACGGGTGACGCCGTCCGCATCCAGTACGGCGGGAGCGTCAAGCCCGGCAACATCGCCGAGCTGATGGGGGAGGAGGAGATCGACGGCGCCCTCGTCGGCGGCGCCAGCCTCAACCCCGACGACTTTGCCCGCATCGTGCGCTACCGCGCCTGACCCGATTCGGATCCAGGGCTGGTGCCGGAGCGGCCCGCCAGAGCGGGACGCGGGTGGTAACCTGCGCGCTTCGCGTGACACCCACCCGCTCTTAACGACCCGCGAGAGAGGTCCGCCCGTCGTGTTCACCGCCTTCGTCGTCGTCGTTCACATGCTCGTCTCGATGTTGCTGATCGTGTTCATCCTCCTCCACGCCGGGCGGGGTGGCGGCCTGTCCGACATGTTCGGCGGGGGAATGGGCGGATCGCTGGCCGGTTCGACGGTGGTTGAACGCAACCTCGACCGGATCACCGTCCTCACGGCGCTGATCTTCGCCTTCACCACGATCATCCTGGGCCTGCGCCTCGAGTAGCGCCCTCGGCTGGCGACTCGAGATCCTCCATGCGCAAGGGCTGGCTCGTGTGGGCGCTCGGCGCCGTGCTTCTCGCTGGCGTTGGCGCCGCCCTGACCTGGGCTGTGGGGCGCGACGGCGAGGGCACCGCCCGGCGAGACCTCGGCGAGCCCCGCGAGGGCGGGACGCTGCGCCTCGCGGTTGTCAATCTCCAGAGCCTCGACCCCGCGCGGAGCGGTGACGCCGCGTCCCTGATGGCGGCCGACCTGCTGTTCGAGTCGCTCGTGAGCTACGACCCCAAGACCCTCGAGGCGGCCCCGGGCATCGCCGAGTCGTGGGACGTCTCTGTCGACCAGCGCCGGTTCACGTTCACGATCCGCGAGGGGTTGGTCTTCCACGACGGGTCGGCCGTCGACGCCAACGACGTGCGCGCCAGCCTGCAGCGGGTGGCGGCGCCCGACACGCAGTCGGCGCTAGCGCCGCTGCTCTCCCTGGTCACCGGGTACGCCGCCTTTCACGACGACAAGACGGCCGACAAGCTGGCCGGCCTCAAGGTGGTCGATGACCGGCGGCTGACGATCGAGCTGACCCAGCCCTTCTCCCACCTGCCGCTCGTTCTCGGCAACCCCGGTCTCGGCATCCTTCCCTCGGAGCGGGCCACGGATCCCGCGTTTGGCGACGCCCCCGTCGGATCGGGGCCGCTGCGCTTCGACGAGCGGCAGGGCGACGTCATCACCATGACCCGCTTCGAGGAGTACGCGCCCGGCGCCACCTGGGTCGAGGCCATCGAGGTGCACGTGGTCGCCAATCCCGAGGCGGCATTTGCCCTCCTGCGCGACGGCGACGTCGACGTTTCGCCCGTGCCCCCGGACCAGGTGGGGAGGGCGGCGGCCCTCTACGGCGAGGCCGGCTTCACGCCCGTCATGGCCACCGTGTTTTACGGAATGAACCTGGCGTCGCCGGTCTTCGAGGACGTGCGCCTGCGCCAGGCGATCGTCCACGCCGTCGACCGAGATCGGATCATCGGCCTCGTCTACGGCGACGCTGCCCGGGTGGCCGACGGGTTGCTCGCCCCCGCCGTACCCGAGTTCGTCGATGATGCGTGTGGCGACCGCTGCGAGTACGACCCCGACCGGGCGACGGCCCTCGTGCGGGAGGCGTTCCCCGACGGCAAGGTGCCCGAGGTCAACATCGACTTCGACGACGACGGTCGCCAGCGCACGGTGGCGTCGGCCATCCAGTCCGACCTCCAAGCGGTGGGCATCCCGGCGAAGCTCCGCCCCCACGAGTTCAAGGACTACCTGCCCTTCCTTGTGAACGGCGACCCTCAGCTCTTCCGTTTCGGCTGGACGGCCGACTACCCGAGCGCCGACGACCTCCTCTACCGCTACTTCGTCACCGATCAGGTCGACAACCTGACCCACTTCAGCGTGCGAGAGGTCGATCAGAAACTGCGGTCGGCCCGAGCCGAGAAGGACCCGGCGAAGCGCTCCGAGCGCTACCGCGAGGCTGAGCAGATGCTGCTCGACCGCCTCCCCGTCCTCCCGATCGCGCAGTTCACGAACCGCTGGGCGGCCGGGCCCGACGTCGGGGGCTTCGAGATGACGCCGAACGGCACGCTCTCGGTGACCAACCTCTTCCTGGCCCGACCCTCCCGGTCGAAGGCGTGAGCCGGCGAGCGGTCGGCGGCCTCGCTCTCATACTCTTCCTGGTCGCAGCCGCGGTCGCGGTCGCTCTGATCATCACCGACGGCGATACCCATCTTCCACCCACGAAGTCCCGCCCCGCCGCCGCCCCCGAGGGATCGCTGCGGGTCGGGGTGCCCGACTTGCCGGGCACGTACGACCCCTTCGACATCCGGTCTCGCAACCCGGCCGGTACGCAGATTCTGGCGCTGGTACTGCCGCAGCTCTTCGACGTCGCGCCTGACGGCACCGTGCACGGGCGCCTGGTCGACGACACGACCGTCGAAGAGGACGGGGACCGGGTCAGCTTTGACCTCGCGGAGGGCGCCCGGTGGTCGGACGGCGCGCCGATCACGGCTGCCGACCTCGCCTTCACCCTCGACGTGGTGCGCTCCGACGACTGGCCCGGGCCTGTCGCCGGCTACGAGGCGGTCGAGTCGATCACCGGGGAGGGGGCCGCGGTCGAGATCCGCTTCCGCGACCGGCCGCCTGGCTGGCGGCGCCTGTTTTCGGGCGACGACTTCGTGCTCCCGCGCCACCGCCTCTTGGGGCGTGACCTGAAGCAGGAGTGGGTGACGGGCCCCGACCTCTCTGGGGGCCCGTACCAGCTTTCGGGATCCACGCCGGGCCTCGACGTCGTTCTCTCGGCCAACCCCGAGTGGTGGGGCGCGGGGCCCGGAGTGCGTGACCTTCGTGCCCTCACCGTTCCCGATCCGACGACGCTGCAGTTTCTCCTCGAGCAGGGCGAGCTCGACGTGGTGTGGATGCCCGCGTTCACGGATCGTCGCCGGGAACTCGAGGCCATCGAGGGCGTCGAGGTCAGCGTCGCCGAGCCTGGAGGGCATCTGGTGTCGCTGTACATGCAGAGCGACGACATCGCGGCCGACGTGCGATTGGCTGCGCTGGATCTCGTCGACCGCGACCGGTTCGTGTCGGTCCTGCTCGACGGCGAGGCCGACGTCGCCAGGAGCTGGGGCCTTCTCACGGGCGACCCGGGCTGGAGCGAGTGGTTCATCAACCCGAGCCTGGCCGAGGAGGCACCGCGCCGTGACCTCGCGGTTGCCATCCCGGATGAGGACCCGATGGCGTCTCTCCTCGTGCGAGCCGTCCAGCGTCGGGCGCGCGGGACCAACCTGGTCCTCGACGCCGTGAGCCTGACCAACGAGCGACTCGAGGGGGAGTGGCTGCCGCAGGGGAAGTTCGACGTGGCGCTGGTCGACGAGGTGCAGTGGCCGGAGCCGTGCTGGCAGTGCCGGTTCGGCCCCGACGCCGTGGGGGAGACCAACTGGTCACGGGTCGGGGACTCCGCCGTGCCCGACCTCGACGAGCTGACGACCAAGGCCGACGGCGGCGACGCCCGGGCGGCTTCGAGGCTCGAGCGCGCCCTGGAGCAGGGTGGGATCGTGCTTCCCCTGTGGCGCCCGGCCGCCGCCGTGGTGGCCCGTGGAGTGGACGGCCTCCGGGCTAACTCCTGGTCGCCGGGGCCCTTCTGGCACGTGGAGGAGTGGGAGACCGGCGACGGCTGATCGGTAGACTCGCCCGTGGCCGTCCGGCTCCGGGCGGCTTGTTCGTCGGCGTGGCGGAATAGGCAGACGCGCTAGGTTGAGGGCCTAGTCCGGGATAACCGGGTGGGAGTTCAAGTCTCCCCGCCGACACCGGAATCCGGCGGTTCTCGAGCAAGTTGCCCACGCGTGAGGGGGAGAACTTGCTCGAGAACGGGGGCTGCCCCGCTCGCCGACGACCAGGACGCGGTGACATGCGACTACACTGTCGTCGTGCCCGTTCTGTCGATCCGATTCAAGCGGCCCGGTGCCTACGAGCGGCTCAAGCGCCACGCCGCACAGCAGGCCGAGTCGATCTCCGGGGTGGGTGAGCGGCTGATCGATGAGGGGCTGCGGATGGCGGCTCATCCCGGCATCATCTTCCGGGATGGCCCCACGGGGCGGCGAGCGGGTATCGCCACCGGGCCCGACGTGTGGGAGGTCGTGGCACTGCTGCGCGGCCTGCGCGGCGGGATCGACAAGCGGGTGGTGAAGGCCGCCGAACAAATCGGGCTCACGGTCGCCCAGGTTCGGGCCGCCAGTCGTTACTACGCCGAGTTTCCCGAAGAAATCGACTCCGAGATCGCCGCCAATGAGGATGCTGCGGATCGTGAGCTCGCGGCGTGGGAGACCGAGCGGCGTCTGCTGTCGGGGTGAAGCTTCTGCTGGACGAGATGCACGCTCCAGCGGTCGCATCGGAACTGCGAGCTCACGGGTACGACGCCGTGGCGGTCAAGGAACGTCTCGATCTGATCGGGGTATCCGACGAGGAGCTGCTCGTCGCCGCGACAGCCGAGGCCCGAACCGTGGTAACCGAGAACGTCAAGGACTTCGCCACTCTCTCTCGGCGCCGGGCCGCAGCAGGTGATCACCATGCCGGGCTCGTGTTCACTCATTCGCGGCGTTTCAGCCGAGCGGCGCGCAACTACATTCAGAGCCTGAGCCACGCCCTCATCGTGTTCGTCGACGAGCACGCGAGCAGGCTCGATGAAGCCGAGTCGTTCGTTTGGTGGCTTGAGCGTGCGAGCCGATGACGGCCCCGCAAGTCGGTCCCGGGGTGTCGGCTCGCGCAGGCGGGATCGTTCAAGTCTCCCCGCCGACACCGGGATCCGAGAGCGGGGCGGTCGCAGTTCCCAGCATTCGCCGCAGTGGCTTGCCGCCGGGCGTGCGGGGGACGGTCTCGAGGAGGGCCACCTCGCGAGGAAGTTTGGGGCCTGAAAGGCGCGAGCGCGCGAAGGCCTGCAGGTCCTCGAGCGTCGGTGGGACGCCCGGGTCGCAGGGCACGACGTAGGCCACCACCCGCTCACCCCACTCCGGATCGGGGGCGCCCGCCACGCAGACGTCGGCCACGCCGGGGTGGGCGGCGAGCACGGCTTCGACCTCGGACGGCGCGACGCTGACGCCACCGGTAATGACGAGGTCGCGGAGCCGGTCCACGACGTGAAGACGCCCGTCGGAGCCGCAGCGCCCCACGTCGCCGGTTGCCAGCCACCCGTCCGCGGTGAACGCGTCCGGAGTACCTCCGGACGCGTCCCGATACCCGGTCATCGTCATCGGGGCGCGCACGAGGATCTCGTCACTCGTCCCGAGACGTACCTCCACCCCGCGCAGGGGGTGGCCGTCGTGGACGATTCCTCCCCACGTCTCGGTCAGCCCGTACGTCGTGACGACGGGAGCCTGCGCCGCCGCCGCGCGCTCGGCAAGTTCGGGCGGGAGAGCGGCCCCCCCGACGAGGATGCGATGGAAGCGATGCAGCGCGACCCCGGCGTCCAGCAGGCGGCGCAGCATGATGGGCACGATCGACACCAGGGGGACCGGCTCATCACGAGCGGCTGCGCCGACGGCGTCGGGGTCGAAGCGCGGGTGGACGGCGGGCGTCACTCCGGCCACCCACGACCGGCCCACCACGGCCAGGCCCGCCACGTGGTGGAGCGGGAGACAGCACAGCCAGCGGTGACCCGGCGGCGAACCGAGCGCCTCCGACACGCCGGCCGCCGAAGCCTGCAGGCCCGAAGCGCTCAGGACGACGCCCTTGGGCCGACCCGTCGTGCCCGACGTTGCCACGACGGCCGCAGTGCCGTCGGGGGCCGGCACGCCGCCACGGACTGGGCTCCGCCCGTCACGGTCCAGGACATGGGTCGGCCGGAGCGCGGCGACGACCCGTTCCACTTCCGGGCCGGGCGCCCGCGGGTCGAGGGGCATGACCGCCTCCCCGGCGTCCCACGATCGCCACAGCGCGCCGACGGCCTCGGCGGGCGGGAGGGCGACCGCCACCAGATTGGTTTCGCCCGGCTCCGTCACGGTGGGTACTCTACGAGAATTGGAGTGGTTACTCCCATAGTAGAAGTACGGCTGGAAGCCGGACGGGGGAAGTCGGAGAGCCCATGGACGCAACGGCCACGGAAACATCGCCAGCCATCGCTTGGCAGCAAGACGGCGACTACACGGACATCCGCTACGAGACGGCGGAGGGGATCGCCAAGGTCACGATCTGCCGGCCTGAGGTGCGCAACGCCTTCCGGCCCCGCACCCTGTTCGAGCTCTCCGACGCCTTTGAGTGTGCTCGCGACGACCCGACCGTGGGCGTGGTGATTCTCACCGGGGAAGGCGCCGAGGCGTTCTGTTCCGGCGGAGACCAGCGGATCCGCGGCGACGACGGCTACCGCGACGAGCGTGGGATCGGCCGCCTCAACGTGCTCGACCTCCAGGTGCAGATCCGGCGGCTGCCGAAGCCCGTGGTCGCGATGGTGGCCGGCTACGCCATCGGCGGCGGCCACGTGCTGCACCTCGTGTGCGACCTCACCGTGGCGGCCGACAACGCCCGCTTTGGTCAGACCGGCCCCAAGGTCGGGTCGTTCGACGGCGGCTACGGAGCCGGGCTTCTCGCCCGCATCGTCGGGCAGAAGCGCGCCCGGGAGGTCTGGTTCCTGTGTGAGCAGTACGACGCCGAGCAGGCGTTGGGCATGGGCCTCGTGAACCGGGTCGTCCCCCTCGATGCGCTCGAGGCCGAGACGGTGGCCCTCTGTCGCACGATGCTGGCCCAGAGCCCCCTGGCCCTTCGCCTCCTGAAGGCAGCCTTCAACGCCGCCGACGACGGCCTCGCCGGGATTCAGCAGCTCGCGGGCGACGCCACCCTCCTCTACTACATGACCGAGGAAGCGCAGGAGGGGCGTGATTCCTGGCTCAGCCACCGCCCTCCCGACTTCCGCCGCTTCCCGCGCCGGCCATGAGAGCGTGCGCCGATAGGCGGCACGCTCCAGGCAATAGGCGGGAGTTTGGACAGGCGAAGCCCGCCCAGGAAGCAGTTTCGCAGGAGCGGCGTGACCCATCCGCGCCGCGTTTGAACGTGTGGGTCGAGGGTGCCCGACCCCGCACCCTCGGGGCCGCGGCCGCCCCCGTCGCTGTCGGGACCGCCCTCGCCGGCGCCGACGGCCACGTCGTCGCCTGGCGCGCCGCCGCCGCGCTGGTGGTGGCCCTCGCCCTCCAGGTCGGCACCAACTACGCCAACGACTACTCCGACGGGGTTCGGGGCACGGATGCCGAGCGCCAGGGTCCGCGCCGCCTGACCGCTTCCGGCCTTGTCGCGCCCACGGCCGTACTCCGGGCGGCGATGGTGGCCTTCGGCGTCGCCGCCGTGGCCGGGTTGGCGCTGGCGGTGGCGGTGGACCTCCGCCTCCTCGTCGTAGGCGCGGCGGCCCTGGCGGCAGGCGTCCTGTACACCGGTGGCCCCCGACCCTACGGGTACGCCGGGCTCGGCGAGGCCGCCGTCCTCGTCTTCTTCGGCCTGGTCGCGACCGCCGGATCTGCGTACGTGCACCTCGAGCGCGTGCCCGCCGCTGCGCTGCCCGCGGCGGCGGCCGTGGGGCTACCCGCCTGCGCTCTCCTCCTCACTAACAACCTGCGCGACGCCACCACCGACGCCCAGGCCGGCAAGCGCACCCTCGTGGTGCGGGTCGGGGTGGCCACTGGGCGCCGCCTCTACGTCGCGTGCCTCGTCGGCGCCTTGGTCGCCGTCAGCGCGCTCGCCTGGGCTCGGCCCAGCACCTCGATGGCTCTGCTGGCGCTGCCCCTCGCCGTCGCGCCCGTGCGTGTCGTTCGGTCTTCACCCGATCCCCCCGCGCTCGTGGGCGCACTCCTCGGCACCGCCCGGCTCCAGATTGTCCTGGCCGCGCTCCTCTCCGTGGGGCTGTGGGCGTCGTGACAGAGCACCGGGTGCGCGTTCCCCTCCGGGTTCCGGTCGGCGGGGTCTCCGAGCGGGAGGCACTCCTCATCGAGGGCCCGGCGGGGTGGGGCGAGGTCTCGTTGTTCCCGGGGTATCCGTGCGATCCCGTACGGGCGCGGGCCGCAGCCGACGAGGCGGCGCACGATGGGTGGCCCGGTCCTCTTCGCGACGCCGTCCCCGTGGCGGCGCTGATACCCACCGTCGACCCCATCCGCGCCGTCACGCTGGTGCAGGAGGCGGTCAAAGCGGGAATCACCAGCTTCAAGGTGAAGGTGGGCTCGGGGAGTGACGGCGGCCGGGTGATGGCCGTTCGTGACGTCGCCGGGCCGTGGGCGCGGGTGCGCATCGACGCCAACGGGGCATGGGACGTCGACCGAGCGGCGACCATGCTGGGGCGGCTCGCCCGCTTCGACATCGAACTGGCTGAGCAACCCGTGGCGGGGCTGGACGACCTCGCCCGGCTTCGTCGTCGCACCTCCATCCCGCTGGCGGCCGACGAGTCGGTTCGGAGCGTGGACGACGCCCGCCGCGTCGCCGCCCTTGGGGCCGCGGACGTCGTGGTGCTGAAGGTTCAGGCCCTGGGCGGGGTCAGAGCAGCGCTGGCCGTGGCAGAGGCGGCGGGGGTCCCGGCCATCGTGTCGTCGATGGTCGAGACGTCGGTCGGTTTGGCCGCCGGGGTCGCGCTGGCCGCGTGCCTTCCCGAGCTTCCATACGCGTGCGGCCTCGGCACTGGCCTCCTGCTCGACGCTGACGTCGTGGCCGACCGGCTTCTTCCCGACCGGGGCGTGGTTGCCGTGCGCCGGCAGGCGCCTACGCCCGCGCCTTCGCTGCTCGCTCGCTACGGGGTCGCCGGGTGATGGGCGGCGAGGAACGCCACGAGGAGCTGGGTAAAGGCGTCGGGACGTTCCAGGTGCGCGGCGTGGCCGGCCCCCGGAATCAGCGCGACTTCGGCCGCCGACCCGATCCGCTGCGCCATCTCCCGGGCCAGGGCGACGAACTTCTCGTCACCCTCGCCCGCCACGAGCAGCGTCGGGATCGTCAGCTCGGAGAGGCGCTCCCACAGGGGCTCCTGCACACCCGTGCCGAGCAGGCGAAGGGCGTCGGCCAGCCCCTCGGCTGCGTTCGCCCGCCGGTGCTCCAGACCCGCCGACTCGGGCGGGAGGGTCGCGAAGATGGGCTGGGCCAGCCAGGTCTCGAGGAAGCCGTCCACGCCCTCGCCCTCCAGAATCTCGATCCACGCTTCATCGGCGCGACGGCGGGCTTCTCGCTCCACGGCCGACGCCAGCCCCGGCGAGGCGCCGACCAGCACGAGTGCGCCGACGTGGTCAGGGTGGTCGAGGGCAGCCCGCAGGGCGAGGCGGCCACCCATGGAGTAGCCGACGTAGGCGCTGGACCCGCCGACCTCGGCGAGGGCGGAGGCGGCGTGCACGAAGGAGAGCCGTTCGGCGGCCGAGCCGCCGTGTCCCGGCAGGTCCACCCGCACGACCTCGTGAAGGGGGGCCAGGCGGGAGGCGACGTCGTCCCAGCATCGCAGCGTCTGGGTGAAGCCGTGAACGAGCACGACGCGGCGACCTGGGCTCCGCTCAGAGGGCCGCTTCGGCCCTGGTCCTTCGTTCACGCGATGGAGCACGGGGAGATTTTCGCGTGAGGGCGGACCTCAACACCGCGCTCGCCGCCACGCTGGTGGACGAATGGGGGCGCGCCGGCGTCACCGAGGCCTGCGTGGCGCCGGGCTCCCGCTCGACTCCGCTGGCGCTGGCCCTGGCGGCAGACGCTCGCTTCCGCGTGCACGTGTTCCTGGACGAGCGCTCGGCGGCGTTCTTCGCCCTCGGCACGGCCCGGGCCAGTGGGCGACCGGCGGTGGTGCTGTGCACGTCGGGCACGGCGGCGGCCGAGTTCCACCCCGCCGTCCTCGAGGCGTCGCACGGGCGTGTTCCCCTGATCGCGTGCACGGCCGACCGCCCGCCTGAGCTGCGCGACACCGGCGCCGGCCAGACCATCGACCAGGTCAAGCTCTTCGGCGAAGCCGTGCGGTGGTTCGCCGAGGTCGGGCCCGCCGACACCCGGCCGCCGGCGATGGCCGCATGGCGCCCGGTGGCGGCGCGGGCCGTGGCGGAGGCGGTGGGAGTGCCACCAGGCCCGGTTCACCTCAACCTGGTCTTCCCCGAGCCGCTCGTTCCCACTGGAGACGCCGTGCCCGTGGTCGCGGGGCGGGCCGACGGCCGACCGTGGGTCGAAACCCGGGAGGCGTCGGCCACGCCCCGGCAGGAGGACGTGGCGGCGCTGGCGGAGGCGGTCGAGCGGTCGGAGCGAGGCGTGGTGGTGGCGGGCTGGGGTGCCGACGCCCACCCCGACGCCGTGGAGGCGTTCGCCCGGGTCGCGGGATGGCCGGTCCTGGCCGACCCCCTCTCGGGCCTCCGTCGGAGTCGCTCCGTCGTGTCGACCTATGACGCGCTGCTGCGGGTCCCCTCATTCGCGGCCGACCATCGGCCGGATCTGGTGGTGCGGGTCGGCGCCCCCCTGACGAGTCGGGTGGCGACCGAGTGGCTCGACTCGGGGACGCGCCAGGTGATCATCGACCACCACGGCGCCTGGCTCGACCCCCAGCGAGCGGCGGCCGAACGCTTCTGCTGCGATCCCACCCTTTTGCTTGCAGCGCTGACCCGGCGACTCCCGGCCGAGCGGCGCACGCCCTCGCTGGCGTCATGGCTCGAGGCCGATCGGATCGCCCGCTCGGCCCTCGACCGCCTGCTCGACTCCTGGACCGAGCCGTTCGAGGGGAGGGTGGCGCGAGACCTGGTGGTCGGTCTCCCTGACGGCGCCACCCTCGTGGTGGCGTCGAGCATGCCGGTGCGTGACCTGGAGTGGTTCGCCCCGGCCCGGGCGGGGCTCCGCTTCCTTGCCAACCGAGGCGTCAACGGCATCGACGGCTTCGTTTCCACCGTCCTCGGCGTCGCCTCCGTGGCTGAGGGACCGGTGGTCTCTCTCGGTGGCGACCTGTCGTTCCTCCATGACAGCAACGGGCTGCTCGGCGCGTCCGGCCGTGGCCTCGACGTCGTCTTCGTCGTCCTCGACAACGACGGCGGAGGGATCTTCTCCTTCCTGCCCCAGGCCGAGCTGCCCGACCACTTCGAGCGCCTCTTCGGCACCCCGCACGGCGTCGACCTCGTCGCGCTCGCTGGCGTGCACGGCGTCCCTGCTTCGCGGGTCGAGACCGCCACCGACGTGATTCCTGCCGTCGAAAAGGCCCTGGCCGACGGCGGCCCTCACGTCGTTGTCGTGCCGACCGATCGGGACGAGAACGTGGCCCGCCACCGGGAGGCCTGGGCCGCGGTGGCGCACGCGCTGACCCTTGCTATGGGCGGATGAGGGCCACGAGCATCGCCTCGAGCTTGCTCTGCGTCTCGGCCCACTCGGACTCGGGATCGGATCCGGCCACGATCCCGGCCCCGGCGAACAGGCGAGCCGAGTTTCCGAGGACCTCGGCACACCGCAGGGCCACCGCCCACTCGCCGTCGCCAGAGGCGTCGACCCACCCCACCGGCCCGGCGTAGCACCCGCGCTCCATTCCCTCCAGCGCCCGGATGCTGTCCAGGGCCGCGGCGGTCGGAGAGCCCCCCACGGCCGGGGTCGGGTGGAGGCGGGCGGCCAGGGCGAGCGCCGTCGGCCGGTCGGCTCGGAGGTGGCCCGTCACCGGTGTCGCCAGGTGAAGGACGTTGGCCAGCTCGAGGACTTCCGGCCCCGGCGGCACGACCAGGGCCGCGCACACCGGTGCGAGCGCCTCGGTCACGGCGTCGACGACAAGGCGATGCTCGGCGAGTTCCTTGGCCGAGCGAGCGAGGGCGCGGGCGCCGCCCGGCGGGGCCGTCCCCGCCACCGGCCGCGACTCGATGGCTTCGCCGCGGCGTCTCACCAGGAGCTCGGGCGTCGCCCCGACCCAGGGGCCAGCGGCAAACGCGAAACACGAGGGATGCCCGATCTGCAGGCGGCCCAGGGCGGAGGGGAGGTCGAGGATGCGGTCGGCCTCGACGAGCACCTCGCGGGCGAGGACCACCTTTTGCAGGTCGCCCCGCTCGATGGCGCTCAGTGCTGATTCGACGGCGTGCACCCACGCCGCCCGCGATCGGGGCGAGTGGATCGTGAACCGGGACGGCGTCTCGGTGGCCGGCCGCGGCGACAGGCGCGGCCGATGCGCCGCGCTTGGCGCACCTTCGATCTCGGTCACCCAGCCGACGCCGTCGCCGGTTCGACCCACCACCCGAGCCGGCACGACCAACTCCGCTGGGTTCGCTCCGGCGAAGGGGAGCGCGCCGACGGCGAGCGGGCCGGTGCCCGGGAAGGCGAGCGGGTCGTCCACCGCCACAGACCCCAACGCCTCGGTCACCGCGCTCGCGGCGTCCGCGACCTGGTCCCGTCCGGGGCCGACCGGAATCCGCGCCGCCACGCCGGCGGTGACGAACCCGGCCGCGTCGTGGAGCCAGGCGAACCCTCCGGCTCCGAGGTGCCTCAGCAGGTCACGGGGGTCGGGGATCTCACGGGTCCGGCTCGTGAGCCGGGTGTCGACGAGGCCGCCGCGTGTGCTCATCCGCGGGTCCCCATCAGGATCTGGGCGGCGCCGAGGGTGAGCGCGCGGCGGCGGGCGTCTGGGAAGCCGGCGTCGCCGATCATCCGGAGCAGTTCGGGGTCGGGCGGGAGGTAGGCGACGGAGCGGGGCAGATACCGGTACGCCGCTCGGTCCGAGAGGAGCCCTCCGATCCAGGGGACGGCCCGCTCGAAGTACAGCCGGTGGGCGGCGCGGGCGAGGGGGTGGCGGGGTGTCGAGACCTCCAGCAGGGCGAGGCGCCCACCGGGACGGATCACGCGGGCGCACTCGGCGAGGAACGGTTCGAGGGCGACGAAGTTGCGGAGGGCGAAGCCGCACACGATGCCGTCAACGGAGGCAGGGGGCATCGGGAGGGCGAGGACGTCGCCCCGCACGAGGGGAGCCTCGGCCCGGGCCGCGGTCAGCATGCCGGCCGAGCGGTCGACCCCCACGGGTGCCACGCCGTGGGCGCTCAGTTCGCGGCAGAGGTCTCCGGTGCCGCAGGCGAGGTCGAGCACGCGCGACCGGGCGGGGAGGGCGAGGGCCCGCACGGCGCGGCGTCTCCAGGAACCGTCGAGGCCGAAGGTGAGCACCTGGTTCAGTCGCTCGTAGCGGGGCGCGATCCGATCGAACATCTCGTCGACGGCCCGTACTTTCTCGGCACCGCTCGGCAGACCGGGGGCGGGGGGAGCGAGCTTCACTGCGACCAGACCACCTCGAGCCGGCGGCGAGCCTCCTCCTGGACGGCGGCGATCTCGGCCGGTTCGCCCACCGATTCGAGGTGCTCCTGCGCCACCTCCAGAAGCACCCGCCGGAAGTGGTGGGCGACGAGGGCGGTGATGGTCGGGAGCAGCACGCGGAAGGCCTCCACCAAGCGCTGCGCCTTCTCCTCGGGGGGGAGGTCGGCCTCCCGCAGCGGGCCGCGCACGTGCGCGTCGAAGACCTCGACGGCCCGCCGGGCGGTCTCGCGGGTGGCCTTGTGATGACGGTTCGCCAGCGCCAGCAGCTCGGGGAGCGGGAGCCCGGCTTCGAGGAGGCGGAGCCCGGAGGCGACGATGTCGACGTCGGCGCTGGTGAACCGCCGCTCGCCGTTGTGAAGGCGGGGCACGAGGAGCCCCTCGCGGGCGACGGCCTCGATGAGCGGGAGCGGCACCGCGGATCGGGCGGCCAGCTCTTCGATGGTGAGGAACTCCTCCTCTTCACCTTCGCCGCCGCCTTCCGCAATCGCGGCGACGAGTGGCTCGTCGGTCGTGTCCAGCTCACCGGCGAGGAAGCGGCGGATCACGGCAAGGGTGAAGCCCTTCCGCTGAAGCTCCTTGATGCGGGCGATGAGCTCGAGGTGCTCGGCCGCATACCAGGCGACGCGCCCACTCCGGCTGGGGGGCGGGATCAACCCTTGCTTCTGGTAGTAGCGGATGGTGTCGACCGACACCTCCGCTCGGCGGGCGAGGTCCTCCACGCGCATCTGCATGGACACCAATTCTAGGAGTAATCACTCTCAGAGTCATGCCCGCGGGTGCAGGACTGGAGGGCCTGGCTGACCCGCGCGAGAGATCTGGCCGTCCTTCTGGCTATGGCGATGCCCGAGCATCTGCCGCTCGCCGAGGCGAAGAACCGCCTCTCGGAGGTGGTGGAGCAGTGACCCGGCGATCATGTGCGGGATGGCCCCGTGGTTGAGCGCTCGGATGACCGCTCGCAGGGTCTCAAAAGCGTCATGCCCAGGTCAGGGCCGGGCCGGACCGATCGCGTACAGCCGCCGGACCAGGACGCGCTGCAACTCCTCCGCCCCGAGCTCCGGATGCCGTGCCTGGAGGCCGGCCAGGGCGATCCGCCGAGTCTCCTCTGACATCTCGGGCGCCAGGTGGATCCGGCCGGCCGGGCCGAGGCGGCGCCACACGCGGCGCTGTGCCTCGGTGAGGCCATCCCCGTTCCGGGGCAAGTTCTCCACCGGAGCGGTGGGGGACTTGCCCGAGAATCCGGCGAGAGCCGGGGACGCTGAGCTGAGAGCGCCCGGTTGTCAGCCGGGGTCCGGATCATCCAACATGGCCCATGCACGCGCTGGCGGGGACGCTCTTCCACCGGTGGTACGTCACGCTCTTCGGGCTGGCCTACCTGTTCTTCGCCGTCCGCCATCTGGGCTGGCGCCGGGCCTTCCTCTACGGGGCGCTGGCCTTCGGGGTGGGGGCGCTGGCCGAGAACGGCTCGGCCACCATCGGCTTCCCCTACACGCGCTACGAGTTCAACCCCGCCCTCCGCGGCGACGAGTTGTGGATCGGCGACGTGCCGCTCTTCGTTCCCCTCAGCTACACGTTCATGGGCTACTTCGCCTTCGCCGCCGGCCGCCTCCTCGCCTCCGGGCCGTGGCGTACCCGGGCGGCGCGCCCCTGGCAGGAGTTCCTCCTGGCCTGGATGCTCGCCGTGTGGGCGCTGTGGGTCGTCGATCCCATGAGCCGCCTCGGCGACGAGTTCTACCTGGGGCGGGTGTTCCGTTACGAGGGCCCGGGCTTCTGGTTCGGCCTGCCGCTGGGCAGCCAGCTCGGGTTCGCCCTCACCTCACTGGCCTTCCTGTCGATCCTCTTCTTCTTGTCCCGCGACGAACCGAACCGGCCGGTCGACGGGTTGGTGCGCCACCCGCACTTCTCGGCCCTCGTCACCTGGCACGTGCAGGTCTTCCACATCGCCGTGATCGGCTTCGTGGTGGGGGCCGACGCCATCGCCGGGTCGGCGTTTCTGATGTGGGTACCGGCGGCGGCCGTCACCGCCGTCCACTGGTCGCACTTGCGGGCAGCGCGTTCACTCGGGAGCGAGCACGAGGGGAAGCTCGACGAGCCCGTGCATGAGCACGGAGTCGAGCCGCTGAGGGTCGCCGGCGAGGCGCACTGACGCGAAGCGGGCGAGAAGCTCTTCGAAGAAGACCCGCGCTTCGAGCCGGGCGAGGCTGGCGCCGAGGCAGAAGTGCTCCCCGAATCCAAAGGCAACGTGCGGGTTCGGGTCGCGGGTGACGTCGAACGCCCCCCCGGTCGCGCCGAAGACCTCTTTGTCGCGGTTGGCCGACGCGTAGAGCATGAGGACGTAGTCGCCCTCGGCGATGTGCTGGCCGCGCAGCTCGACGGCGCGCGTGGCGGTGCGGGCGAAGGCGAGGACGGGCGTTACCCACCGCAGCATCTCCTCGACCGCCGTCGGCACGAGGGAGGGGTCGGCCACCAGCAGGGCGCACTGGTCGGGGTGCTCGGCCAGGGCGAGCATGCCCCCACTGAAGAGGTTCCGGGTCGTTTCGTTGCCGGCCACGAGCAGGCTCATGCAGAACCCGAGCAGCTCGGCGGCACTGAGCGGCTCGCCCCCGTCCTCGTTGGCGACCTCGGCGGTGACAAGGACCGAAACGAGATCGTCGCCGGGTTTGGCTCGCCGGTCCTCGATGACGGCCTGGAAGTACTCCCACAGCTCAGCGGCGGCGACGAGGGCGTCGCCGTCGTCGGGATCGGTGGCGGCGGCGATGAGGGAGTCCGACCAGATCCGGAAGCGGTCGCGGTCGTCGCCCGGGATGCCGAGCATCTCCGCGATCACGAGGAGGGGCAAGGGAGCGGCGACGGCGTCGACGAACTCGACCGGCTCGCACGCCGGGAGGGCGTCGAGAAGTTGGCGGGTGAGGCGGCGGATGACGGGCTCGGTGCCCGCCACCCGCTTGGGGGTGAAGGCGGGGGTGACGAGGCGCCGGTGGCGCTGGTGTTCGGGCGGGTCGAGAAAGAGGATCGAATCGGTGCCCGCGACCGATCGGGCCCGATCGGTCGGCAGCACGCCCCGGCCCGAGCAGAAGGTGGCCGGGTCGCGCGAGATCGCCATCACGTCCTCGTGTTTGGCGACCGTCCACATGGAGGCCGCCTCGTTCCACTCGACGGGACTTTCGGCGCGCAACCGGGCGTAGCACTCGTGCGGGTCGCCGAGCCGCCCGGCGTGGAAGGCCGGGTCGAGGGGGTCGAAGGTCGCGAGGGTCACCGGCCGCCTGCCCCGGACAGGCCCCGGCCGGGAATGACGGGAAGGTCGAGCACCGAGAGCATTCCCGGCGCGGCGGCGCACACGGCGGGGATGGCGTTGAGCACCCGCATGGCCGTCCCGAGGACACCAGCCGTGTTGTGGTCGCCGTCCTCGCCCAGCATCTGGAGGTCGAGCGTGTAGTTGGGCGAGCCCTCGACGACGACGCGGTAGCCGCCGTGGCCCGTGGGCTGGGGCCAGTCGGGAGCGAGGTCGTCGTGCAGCCGGGTGACGTGCTCGATCACGATGCGCGGCTCGCCCCCCACGAGGCCTCGCACCTCGAAGCGCAGCGCCGCCGTGGTGCCGGCCTCGACCGTGCCCGTCGAGATGGTGAACGGCGCTTCGGCGGGGCGGCGCTCGTGCCACTCCTCGATCCGGTCGAGTTCGACGCCGAGGGCGTCGGCGACGCACTGGACGATCCCGCCCCAGGCGAAGGTCAGCGACCCGGGGGCGAGGAGGAGGGGGATGTGGTCGAGGGGCTTGCCGAACCCCATGGTGTCGAAGAGCACCTCGGCCTGGTCGTAGGTGGCGTAGTTGAGGACCTCCATCATCCGGATGCGGTCGATGCGCTGGCAGAAGCCGGAGAGGACGATCGGCAGGAGGTCGTTGGCGAAGCCGGGGTCGATGCCGGAGACGAAGCAGGAGGTGTTGCCCGCCTTGCATGCGGCTTCGATCTGGTCGACCCATGGCCGGGGCGCGGCCGGTGGATACACGAGGGGCACGACCGACGTGCCCACCAGGTTGGCGCCCGACTCGAGGATCCGGCACATGTCGTCGACCGCCTCTTGGGGCCGCAGGTCGCCCGTCGCCATGTACGAGACGCAGTCGGGGTGGAGGGCGAGGAGGGCGTCGGCGTCGTCGGTGGCGATCACGCCGGTCGGGTCGAGCCCGCACAGTTCGCCGGCGTCGCGCCCGACCTTGTCAGCGCCATGGACCCACAGCCCGGCGAGCTCGAGGTCCGGATGGAGGATGATCGAACGCAGGGCGTGCATCCCCACGTGGCCTGTCGCCCACTGCACGACCCGGTACGTCATCCCGTCCCCCTCACGCTCGCCGCCGTCGGCTGTCCAGCGCACCAACAGCCGCATCCTCGCGCGGGGAGGGACCCCCGTATCCTGCTCGCCGCATGCGCGCTCTCATCGGGATCGCCGGCCCCGCCTTGCTCCTCGCCGCCTGCTCGGGCGCCGCCGAGCCCGCGAGCAGCTCGGCCACGACCACCACCGCGTCGACGGGGGCCCCCACTCGGGACGCCGATCGGGACGCCGATCCGGTCGTCGTGCGCTACCGGATCGAGCGGCGCACCGACGACCCCGCCACCGCCGACTTCGCCCTCGTGGTCACCACCACCCTCGACGACCCGCGGGGTTGGTCGCGGGCCGGGTTCCGCCTGGTCGAGGATCCCGAGGCGCCGTACGTGATCGTCCTGGCCGAGGGCCCCGAGGTCGACGCCCTGTGTCTCCCCTACGACACCTACGGCCAGTTCTCGTGCCAGAACGGGCCCGTGGTCGCGCTCAACGCCGACCGGTGGCGGCTCGCGCACCCCAAGTGGACGGGGTCGCCGGCGGCGTACCGCGAGATGGTCGTGAACCACGAGGTGGGCCACCTCCTCGGGATGCATCACCCCGACGTCCAGTGTCCGGCTCCCGGTGAGCCCGCCCCGATCATGGCCCAGCAGTCGACCGAGCTCGACGGGTGTCTTCCGAATCCGTGGCCGCTCGACGACGAGATCGCGCGCGCCGCCCGCCACGACCTGAAGCTGGCGCCGGGGTACGGGGCCTGAGCGGCAACCCTGCGGCTTGCCGTAGGCGCCCTTCCCCGGGCTCGCTGCCACTCGCCCTTTCGAGCGGGAAGCGGGGGCGTAGCAACCGTCCGGATTGTCAATAGTGAGCCTTGAGCGCGGCGATCAGGACGCCCTGTTGGGACGCGTCGAAGATGACTCTCCGTGAGACGCGAGGCGGCGGCTTCCCCGTGGTGCAGGCTGACGTGAGCGAGCTCGTCGTCGAACTACGGCTCAGGCAACCATGTGCGCACTCACTCGGTGGGAGGGGCCCGGCGTCTTGCTACTCGCGAAGTCCCGTAGGCCTCATAGCGTCCACGACGTCGATCCGGGCCCCTGCCGCCGAGTCGGTCAGGTCACGGCGAGTTCGT
>JACPCJ010000124.1 GCA_016179865.1 Actinomycetota bacterium
ACCTACCGCGTCAGCGGTTTAGACAATATGGAAGGACCGGCCTGACCTATTGCATATACGTGGGTTGTTCCGAGGGGGAACAGAGCCACAGGCAAAAGGAGGCCGGTCATGGAGAAGGGTACTACATACGTGGCGCTCGATGACAGCAAGCGAAAGATCGTGGCCGGCATTCTGCGCTCGGGGGCTCCCACGCCCGAGTTGCGGGAGCTGCCGAACGATCCGCACCACATCCGGCGCCTGTTCGAGCGGCTGAAGCGGGAGGGGCCCGTGGTGGCGTGCTATGAAGCCGGGGTGTCGGGCTACGACCTCTACCGACAGATCACCGCGCTCGAGGTACCGTGTCAGGTGATGGCTCCGGCGTTGACTCCGCGGCGGCCCGGCCAGCGCATCAAGACGGACCGCCGCGATGCCGGCAAGCTCGTCCACCTCTTTCGCGCGGACGAGCTGACCGCGATCCATGTGCCCGCCGAGCCCGAAGAGGCGGTCCGGGACCTCGTGCGCTGCCGCGATGACGTCCGGCGCGACGTCATGCGCTGGCGCCATCGTCTGCTCAAATTGCTGGACCGCCACGGCCGGGTCTATCCCACGGGAAAGAACTGGAGTCGAGGCCACTGGGCGTGGATCCGCGCTCAACGCTTCGACCTGCCGGCCCTCCAGCGGGCCTTCGCGGCCTCGCTCTTTGCCCTGGAGCAAGCGCTCGCGGGCCGGGCTGAACTGGACAAAGAGATCGAAGCCATCGCCGAGACGGCGCCGTACCGCACCCCGGTCGGCTGGCTGCGCTGCTTCCGCGGGATCGACACGCTGTCGGCAATGATCCTCCTGGTCGAGGTGGTGGACTTCCAGCGGTTCGACCGCCCGCGCCAACTCATGGCCTATCTCGGCTTGGTGCCGAGCGAGGACTCCTCCGGCGACACCCGACGGCGCGGCGCCCTCACCAAAGCCGGGAACACCCATGTGCGGCGCGTGCTCGTCGAAGCGGCCTGGCCGTACCGCCACCGGCCCAGCCTCGGTCGCGCGTTGGCCGCGCGCAGTCACGGCCAGCCCGCGGACGTCGTCAGCCAGGCCTGGCGGGCGCAACAACGCCTGCACCGGCGCTATCGTCATCTCGTCGGGCACGGCAAACGCCCGCCCGTCGCCGCGGCGGCGATTGCTCGAGAACTCGTCGGCTTCATCTGGGCCGTCATGACGCGGCGGGAGAGCCCGCCCCAGGCGGCATAGTGGCGAACCCCGTCAAGGAGGATCGCGAGTTTTGAACATCAGCTTCCTGAGGGACGTCGGCCGCGGCGCGATGCGGGCACGATTGGAGAGCCCTCGCTTGAACTATGCGACGCCCGATCTCGCGATCGTGACGACTCGCGCCTTTAGACGGAGGCAGCTCCCGACGAACCACGGTCATGCGGCTCTGCCCTGCGGGGTAACCCGCGCATATCAGTCTGATTCGTCGTCGAAGCCGCCCCATCGTCAGCCGCGCGCTGGCGCCCTCAGGAATTCACGGACGCCAATTCGTGGGCCGAATTCCGGAGCGCGCAAGAAACCACTTGACAGCTGGTCCTTCCATATCAGTTCATGAAGATTGGAGGGGGCGAGACGCCCCCTCCAATTCCTCCCCGCACAGCCTTTCGGAGGGGGGCCGCGACGGCCCCCTTTCGAGTTTCCGGACCAAACCGTGGATCCTGGAATCCCGACCCGTTCCTGCACGCGAAAACAGCACGCAGGCCGCCGCTGCCGGGAGCGCGGGCAGCGCTCGCTGCCGCCGTCCGATAAGCGCTTGATTTTGCGTGCGGTGGGTCTGGCATCGGGCTTGCCGTCTCTCTCCGACATGAGTGCTGCTCCGCGCTGGCGGATCGCGATCGTCGATGACC
>JACPCJ010000019.1 GCA_016179865.1 Actinomycetota bacterium
GTCGGTAAGCCGTATGCGGGAAAACCGCACGTACGGATTGAAAGGGGGATGGGGAACCAGGCTCGCTCTGCGAGCACTGCGCCCCTGACTACCAATGCACAGGGTGGGAGTCCTCGGGGGAACCTTCGATCCCCCTCACGTCGCCCACCTCGACCTGGCCGAGGCGGCGCGCGACCAGTTCGGCCTCGAACGAGTCCTGCTCGTGGTGGCGGGCGACCCGTGGCAAAAGCGTGGTCAAGTCGAGGCGGGTGCGCGCGAACGGCTGGCCATGGTGGAAGCGGCGGTCGGCGAACGCCCCGGGATCGAGGTGTCGACGGTTGAGGTCGATCGGGAAGGGCCGTCCTATACGGTCGACACGCTCGAAGGACTGGCTGAGCCGGGGACCGAGCTGTTCCTGATCCTCGGCGCCGACGCCGCCGCCACCCTTGACACGTGGCGCCGCCCGGAGCGGGTGCGCCAGTTGGCGGAGATTCTGCTGGCCGACCGGCCGGGCGCCCCGGCATCGGCGGCGAACCTCGCCGATCGGCTGCGGGCGGACGGGTGGCGCTGCGAGGTGATCGAGATGGCCCCCCACGACGTTTCGTCGACCGAGCTGCGGACGCGCCTTGCCCGGGGGGCCCCGGTGGGGCCCGACGTGCCCCCCGGGGTGGTCCGCGTCGCCGAAGAGCGAGGTCTTTACACTCGCCCGTGATGGGGTCGCCGCTCGACCTGAAGCCCACCCAGACGCACCCCGACGCCTTCGGCCCCGAGGAGCTGTCACCGCGGCCGGTCTTGACGCCCGAGATCGTTCCTCGACCAGGCCGGCGTTCCGGGCACCGGGGGCGCACGGACCGGCGCCAGAGGCGTCGGCGGGCCCTCGCGCTCGCCGTGGTTGTGGCCGCGGTGACGACGCTCCTGCTGGTGGTCGTCTCGCCTGTACGGGATCGGCTCGGGCGGCTGGTTCCATCCCGGGAGGGGGCCGATCCGGTGGCGGCGGACTCAGGAACGCTCCTCCTCGCGTGGCCGACGGGTGACGACGGAGGCGCGGTCGCGATGCTGCTGGGCGCGGCCAGGGGGGCCGACCGGGCCGGGGCCTTGCTGATCCCTGGCCACACACAGATCGAGGTTCCTTCCTTCGGGCCGCTCACGGTCGGGGAGACGCTGCGAACGGCGGGGGTCGACGTCCTGGCCCTGGCGCTCGAGAACGCCCTCGGATACGAGATCCGCGACGCCGTCGGTCTCGACGGGGCAACCCTGGCGTCGATCTTCGAGCCAGCGACGCCGCTCGAGGTTCGGCTCCGCAACCCCGTCGTCCTTGGGGAGCAGGCGTTCCCGTCGGCCACGCAGCGCCTGACGGGCTCAGAGGTTGCCCTGCTGCTCGCGGGCTCGCCCGACGACGCCAACGACTTCGACCAGCTCGTCGTCGCCCATGCCGTCTTCGAGGCGTGGCTCAAGCGGATGGATGGCGACCTGTTGGGCTTGACGGAGACCAGGTTCGCCAAGGGCGCCGGTATCGGTGACGAGCGGGCTCGGGGGGCGGTCGAGGTGCTCGACGCGATCTCGCGGCGAGCGGTCACGTTCGACACCCTCGACGTGACCTCTCTCGGCATCCCGGGGGGGGAGCGCTACACGATCGAGGCCGACGACATGGAGCAGGTGGAAGCGCTGTTTCCAGGCCTCGGCTTTGCCGCTGCCGGCGACAGGATCCGCGTCGAGATTCTGAACGGAACCGGAGAGGCCGGGCTGGCATCGGCGGTGGCCCGCCGGGTTGTCCCTGTCGGGGCGCAGGTCGTGTTGACCGGCAACGCCGCGCAGTTTGGGGTGAAGGAGACCCTCATCGTCGTGCAGACGCCGGGCTACGAGGACGAGGCCGAGGTCCTGGCCGACGCCTTGGGCGTCGGCAAGCTGCACCGCCCCCGGAGTCCGGTGGGGGTCGCCGACGTGTCGATCGTCGTGGGTGAGGACTTCGAGGCCGGGTGAGGTCGGGCGGGCGGTTGGATGGCGGCGCTCTCACAGGCCAACATCGGGATCGAAATGGCTGACACGAACGACGCCCGGGCCCGGGCGCTCACGGCCGCTGCGGCCGCGGCGTCGAAGAAGGCCGACGAGATCGTCGTGCTCGACGTGGGCGAGATCCTCGCCATCACCGACTTCTTCGTCATCGCCAGCGGTGCCAACGATCGCCAGGTGAAGGCGATCGTGGAGGAGGTCGAGGTGCAATGCAAGCGGCGGCTGGGCACGGCCCCGCTGCGGGTCGAGGGGCTCAACGAACGCCGCTGGGTCCTGATCGACTACGGCGACGTGTGGGTGCACGTCTTCGACCGCGACACCCGCTCGTACTACGAGTTGGAGCGCCTGTGGGCCGACGCCCCCAGGGTGCCCTTCGAAGACCCGGCGACCGGAGTCGCCGTTTCCTGACCGGCGCTAGTCCTCGTCGAGGAGGTTCACGTGGCCCTCCTCAGTCTTGATCTTCTTGCCGTTCTTCTCGAGCGCTACCAGCAGGCCGTCGGTCAGCAGCTTCTTTTTGACGATCGCGCCCCGTTCGCCCTTGAAGTCGCCCTCGGTGATGATGACCTTGCTGCCCTTCTTGAGTTTCGCCATGAGGCTCATCCTTTCAGACGGAGGCGGTCCGAGGCTGCTGCACACCTTGCCGGCCCGTGCCGAATCGTTGTTTCGTGCCGCGAAGTCGTCGTGGCCGCGTCCGGTTCGCGCAGATTCAACGACGATTGCGCGGCGCCAAACGCTTCGAGAATCCACGAACCGGCCGAGCGAGAGCCCGGTGCGGTACCAAAGAATGGGATAAAACGCTATAAAGTGGACCTGAGGGGACTTGAACCCCTGACTTCTTGCATGCCATGCAAGCGCTCTACCAGGCTGAGCTACAGGCCCCTGTGGGACGGCAACGATACCAGCGGCCGTTCGCTCCTCGTACTCGTCGCACACCACGCACATGCTGGGGAGGTGGCCGGGCGGCGCTGATGGGGTCTGTCGGCGCTAGCGTCCGGGCTCGTGCGTCACCTCCGATGGAGCGTGCTCCTCGTGGCGGCGCTGATCGGGGCAGCGTGCTCGTCCGGCGACGGCGATGGCGCGCGTTCGTCAAGCGACAGTTCGGCCGCGAAGCAAGGCGCCGACAGCGGTGGCGGCGAGGCCCCCACCCCGCTCGGGCCGGTGACCTTCACCGACGAGCAGGAGGCCACCTCACTCACGCCTCCGGCGCCGCTCTGGCTGTTTGTCATCGACGACGGTGGGGAGCAGCCAGTCGCCTCCATCGAGGATGGCAACCAGGTGATCGCCGGTCGGCTCGACCTCGACACGGGCGAGATGGACCGGAAGGTTGTCGTCGACTCCTCCGACCTCGGCGGCAAGCGCCTGGCCGACCACTGGCACGTCTTCGCTCACGACCGCCACTGGATCGTCGCCGCCGGCGAGGGCACGGCCAGTGTCCTCGTCTGGCTCGACCGCGACCTCGACCGCGTCGGCAGCGTCGAGATCGACCACGGGGGCGACCCGACCAACGACATGTTCCTCGTGGCCGAGCCCGACGGCGTGGCCGTGGGGCTCTTCACGCCGGGTGGCGAAGGGGGAGGGGGTTCAGCCCCGCCACCACCCGGCCGGGGTGGCGGCGGGAACCGCATCTACCGCTTCGACACCGAAGGACGGCCCCGCGGCACCGTTGACATCGGCTCGACCAACGGGGCCGAGTTCGGCCACAGCAACGGGTCGAGCGCCATCCCGACCGACGACGGCTTCTTGGTCCTCGCTTCAGAGACCCTCGCCGCCCATGAGGAGGGCACACTCAAGCTGATCGAGACCGACCCCGACTGGACGCCGCGGCGGGTAATTATCCTCGCCGAGGACGCAGGCGTGAACTACGCCATGGGATCGGGAGTCCTCCTCGAGGACGGTCGGCTCGTTGTGAACGCTCGCAGGGTGGAGACCGCGAGTGTGCCCCCACCGGGGCCGCCGGGTTCACCGCTCCAGGACGATTCGGGTGGGCTCGTCCGGCTGGTCGTGGACACGGATCGGAGCGTCGTTGCCGAAGAGGTCCTGGCGGTCGACGGAGTTAACCGCCCCCACACCGTGCTCCTGGGCGATCTGCTCATCACCTCGTGGGACGGCGGCGGCGGAGCGCAGTACCGCATCGACCGCATCAGCGCCTGAACGGACGCTGCCGAATCGCACCCCAGCGTCCCGAAGGCCCCTCAGTACACTCAACGGGTCGCCGCCCGTCGGCGGCTGCCCCACTGAGCGGGGCGCCTTTCTTTTGGGTCGCTTCGCTTCGCTACGCTCCCGCCTCATGGCCCCCGAGGGTTACGAGTTCGCCGCCGTCGAGGCCAAGTGGCAGGCGTACTGGCAGGAGAAGGGCACGTACGAGGTCGACGACGACGACCCCCGGCCCGCCTTCTACGACCTGTGCATGTATCCCTACCCATCCGGGCCCATCCACATGGGCCACGTACGCAACTACACCCTCGGCGACGTCATCTGCCGGCACCGCACCATGAATGGCTACAAGGTGTTGTCGCCCATGGGGTGGGACTCCTTCGGGCTCCCGGCTGAGAACGCCGCCATCAAGGAGGGTGTCCATCCAGGGGTGATTACCCGCCAGCGCATCGCGGTCATGAAGGAGCAGATTCAACGACTGGGCGCCGTGTACGACTGGCGGCGCGAGGTCTCGTGCTGCGAGCCCGACTACTACCGCTGGACGCAGTACCTCTTCCTCAAACTCCACGAGGCGGGCCTCGCTTACAAGGCGCTGGCTCCGGTCAACTGGTGCCCGTCGTGCCAGACCACGCTCGCCAACGAGCAGGCCGAGAACGGCCGCTGCGAGCGTTGCGACACCCCAGTCGAGAAGCGCGACCTCGAACAGTGGTTCTTCAAGATCACCGCGTACGCCGACCAGCTCTTGGAGGACGTCGACGGGCTCGAGTGGCCTGAGCGCGTGAAGGTCATGCAGCGCAACTGGATCGGCCGATCCGAGGGCGTCGTGTTCGACATCGAGCTGAAGGGGCACGACCAAGCGCTGCGCGTCTTCACCACCCGGATCGACACTGTGTTCGGAATGACGTACGTCGTGCTCGCCCCCGAGCATCCGCTTGTTGCCGATCTCGTGCGCGGCACCCCCCGAGAGCAGGAGGTACTCGCCTTCGTCGAGCGGGTGCGGAATGAGAGTGAGGTCGACCGGCTGTCGACGGAAGGTGCCCTCGAGAAGCGGGGGATCGACACCGGGGCGAAGGCCATCAATCCGTTCAGCGACGCCGAGGTGCCCGTGTACCTCGCCGACTACGTGCTGGCGTCTTACGGCACGGGCGCCATCATGGCCGTCCCGGGTGAAGACCAGCGCGACTACGACTTCGCCATGGTCAACGAGCTTCCGGTCATCAAGACGACCCAGCGTCCCGACGGTTGGACCGAGCCCGTCTACGTCGGCGACGGCGTGAAGATCCACAGCGGCTTCATGGACGGCATGACCGTCGATGAAGCGAAGCGGGCGGGCACGGAGTGGCTGGCAGAGCGGGGTGCGGGCGAGGCCACCGTCAACTACCGCCTGCGCGACTGGCTCATCTCCCGCCAGCGCTACTGGGGGTGCCCGATTCCGATTGTCTACTGCCCCTCGTGCGGCACCGTGCCCGTCCCCGAGGCCGACCTCCCCGTGCTGCTCCCCGACGACGTGGAATTTCGTCCCACCGGGGAGTCGCCGCTGCGCTTCCACGAAGGGTTCCTGAAGACCGAGTGCCCCTCGTGCGGCGGCGACGCGGTCCGCGAGACCGACACCATGGACACCTTCGTCGACTCGTCCTGGTACTTCCTGCGCTTCTGCGACGCCCAGAACGAGAGCGCGCCCTTCAGCGCCGAGAAGGTGGCCCACTGGATGCCCGTCGCGCAGTACATCGGCGGGGTGGAGCACGCGATCCTCCACTTGATGTACGCCCGCTTCTT
This sequence comes from Actinomycetota bacterium, assembly GCA_016179865.1. Lineage (GTDB taxonomy): Bacteria > Actinomycetota > Acidimicrobiia > IMCC26256 > JACPCJ01 > JACPCJ01. The sequence goes on from JACPCJ010000019.1 coordinate 5,920, forward strand.
CATGAAGGCGCTGGCCGACGTCGGCCTCGTCCCCGACACGCTCCGAGAGCCCTTCGCTCGCCTCTTCACCCAGGGGATGATCCGGATGGGCGGCGCCAAGATGTCGAAGAGCAAGGGCAACCTCGTGAGCCCGGCCGAGTTCTTCGAGACCCACGGCGCCGACGCCCTGCGTCTGTTCCACCTGTTCGTCGGCCCGCCCACCGAAGACGTCGACTGGAGTGACCAGGGCGTCGACGGCGCTTCCCGATATCTGAACCGCCTGTGGCGCCTGGCCGTCGGAGAGGTGGGGTCGGTCGTCGACCGCGAAGAAGCCGACGACGACCGGGCTGTCGTCCGAGGGCGCCACGCGCTGGTCAAGAAGGTGACCGAGGACTTCGACCGCTGGACGTACAACACCGCCATCGCCGCCGCCATGGAGTTCACCAACCAGCTCTACGCGTACGCGCAGTCCGAGGCCGGAGGGCGTCGCGAGACGCTCGACGACGCCGTCGACCATCTCCTCTTGGTGCTGGCGCCCATGGCGCCCCACGTCACGGCGGAGTTGTGGGAACGGCGTCGGGGCGGGCACCTGCACGAAGAGACGTGGCCCGGGTTCGACCCCGAGCTGGCCAAGGCCGAGACCGTGACCATGGTGATCCAGGTGAACGGCAAGGTCCGCGACCGCGTCGAGGTCGACGCAGCCATCGGCGAAGACGAGATGCGCGATCTGGCACTGGCGTCGGAGAAGGTGCAGGCCGAGCTGGCGGGTCGGGAACCCCGGAAGATGGTGACGGTTCCGCCCAAGCTCGTGAACGTGGTGGGGTGACCGGCCCGCACGGCGAACTTCGCTTCTCTACCCCGCTATGTGACGGGCAAAGAAGCAAAGAACGGGCGGGCCGCGCCTCAGTTCTGCTCGAGGACGGCGAAGGTGCCGGTTGCCGTGGCCGCAAGCCGGTCGTCGGACCCAAAGACCTTCGACTCCAGCTGCACCACTCGGCGCCCGCGGTGCACCACCTCGGTCTCGGCCCAGAACGCTCCCGGCTCCAGGGCCCGCACGAAGCGCAGATGCACCTCGATCGAGGCACAGAACTGCCCCTCTTCGAGCACGCTCATGGTGGCGCCGCCCATCGACGTGTCGACCACGGCGAAGACGACCGCCCCGTGGACGACCCGGTTGGGGTTGAGGTGGTGCTCTCCGGCCACGGCCTTGGCCACGACCCGGCCGGGCACGCTCGTGTCGAGATCGAGCCCGAGGTCGGTGGCGATCGGAAAGTCTGGGGTGGGGCTCACGCCGGTGCCAGCAGGTCGTCGTCGAGTTCTGAGGCCGTGTCGCTGTAGTCGCGTAGTTCCAGGATCCCGAGGTTGTCGAAGTGGTCGGCCACCCGCGGCGTCAAGAGCCCGAGCTTGTTCAGGTTCGGCACGATCTTCGAGAACAGGGTCTGGCGGAACGCCATCATGATCGGGCTGTGGTTGGCGAACTCCGTGCCGACGGCCACGTCGACCCCGACCCGCTCCCACACCTGGTCCAGGAGGAACCGGTCGCGCATGAGTTGGGCCGCCTCCATGACGAAGTCCTCCCGCTCCTTCAGCTCGGGTGCCGTCATGTCGTCGAACATTCCCTGAAGCGAGAGCACGCCGAAGGCGACGTGGCGAGCTTCATCGCGCATCACGTAGTCGGTGATCTGCTTGATGACGGGGTCGTTGAACAGCAGGTTCCCCCACCCGAAGGCGGCCAGGGCCAGGCCCTCGACCATGATCTGCATCCCGAGGTAGGTGATGTCCCAGCGCTTCTCGCTCATGATGTCGGTGAGGAGGGACTCGAGGGGCCGGCTGATCTCGTAGGAGTGGCCCAGCTTCTCGTTGAGGTACCGGCCGTAGGCCTCCACATGACGGGCCTCGTCGGCGACCTGGTTGGCGGCGTAGAACTTCGAGTCGAT
>JACPCJ010000104.1 GCA_016179865.1 Actinomycetota bacterium
CTGGGCGAGAGCGTCCAGGTCCCGGACGTCGAGCGTCACGACCTCGGCCTTCCCCCCGGCCTGCTCGATGCGGGCCTGCGTCTCCTCCATGGCCTCGGCGGTCCGGCCCACGAGGTAGGTGCGGGCGCCCGCTGACCCCAGGCGCTCAGCGATGGCCTCGCCGATGCCGCTGGACGCTCCCGTCACCACCGCTGTCTTGCCTTCGAGCGCTCTCGTGTCAGCCATCGCTGCCCCCTCTGCGTCTTCGTGCCTCGCCGGCACGGCGCCGCCGGCCACAATGCGATGCCTACCACGTGAGCACCGGGCGCAGGCCGCGCCATTCCGGCAATTCAGGAGGAGATACGCGGCCGCGGGCAGAATGTTCCTTCATGGGGAGGCGACAAGACTGGTACCGGCTGGTCGCGTTCACGATTGTCCTGCTCTTCGTGTCGGCCGCCGCGCCCCTCGTCACCCACGCCGTGGCGGGAATCTCGCCTGGCCGATCGACCCGCGTCGTCGCCGCGCAGGGCCCCGGGCAACGCCGGGCGGTGGCCCCACGCACCGCGCCGTCGCCGTCGACCACGCCGTCCACGGCTGTCCAACAGACGGAGGTGCGGGCAGAAGACAAGAGAGAGGTGGCCGTCGGCGCCACCGCTCGGCTTGCACCGCCTCCGTCCATCGCCCAGGCTCGCCCGGACGACCGCAGCTCCTGGGTCGCCTACCTCGGCCCGCTCCCGGCGACGACGGTGCACGAGCGGGAGATCGCGGGAGCCCTCTTCAGTTGGATCAACGCCGAACGGGGAGCCCGGGGGCTCTCGCCCCTGCGCTGGTCAGCCGACCTGGCGCACTCGGCCCGCTGGTGGAGCCTCCAGATGGTGGACCGGGGGATGGGCCACAGCCAGCTCCTCGGTCTCCTGCCCGAACGCTACGTGCGGACGCGCGAGAACGTGGGGTGGGCGTCGCCGGGCGACGCGGCCCGCCTGCACGCCGCGCTGGTGGCCTCATCACCGCACATCTCGAACATGCTCGATCCCGGCATGGACGTGATGGGGATCGGGGTGGCCTGCGCCTCCGGTGGCCAGCTCTACGTGACCCAGCACTTCGGGCTCCGCCGCCCGGATACGTTGGCCGAAGGCCAGCCCCCGTCGTGGTACCCGGACGAGAACTCGACCACCGGCCCCGACGGACGCAACGCCCCCACCCGCTGCAAGGGCTCGAGACCGGCGAGCGAGGATCCGCCCGAGGAGGAACCAGAGGATGAGCCGTCCACCACCACGACGACGGAGGGCCCGGCCTCCACCACGTCGTCGTCCACCTCCACCTCCACCTCCACGAGCACGACCACGACCTCGACGCCCGGGACCACGACGAGTACCACCACCACGACGACGGCGACCACGACGACCACGACCACGACGACCACGACCACGACCACGACCACCACGACGACCACCCCGGAGGGCGGGCCTGACGGCTGAGCGTCACCCGTCTCATCAAATATTCAAATGATTACTTGACATAAGCCCCCGAATCCCCGAGGATGATCCCCAGACGCGCGGGCCGCGCTCGGGGAGGTCCGCCGAGATGCGGGGGTGTCGAAATGAGCGATCACGCGACGACTCGGGATGCGCTGGTGGAGCGACTGTTCGGGGCCACGATCGCGGCGCTGGACCTGCTTCATGTCCAGCTGGGCGACGAGCTCGGGCTGTACGCCGCCCTGGCCGAAGGTGGTCCCTTGACGGCTGCCGGACTGGCGGAGGCGTGCTCGGTCGATGCCCGCTACGCCCAGGAGTGGCTCGACCATCAGGCCGTGGCCGGCACCCTCACCGTCGAGACGGACCCGGGAGGAGAGCGCGCCTTCGGTCTGCCCGACGGTCACGCCGAGGTGTTGCTCGACGTGGACAGCCTGTCCTACTTCGCACCCGCGGCCGCAGGCGTGGCCGGGATCGCGCAAGCACTGCCTCAGGTGGTCGCCGCCTTCCGGACCGGCGCGGGCGTTCCGTACGAGGAGTACGGGGTGGGCTTCCGGGGCTTCATCTCCCGGATCAACCGGCCCATGTTCCTCAACCTGCTGGCGAAGGAGTGGTTCCCCGCCGTTCCGGGGCTGGTCGAGCGGCTCGAGGCCGATCCCCCGGCTCGGGTGGCCGACGTCGGGTGCGGAACGGGCTGGTCGAGCATCGCCATCGCCCAGGGGTTCGCCAGGGCGAGCGTCGTCGGCCTCGACCTCGACGAGGGGTCGATCGACGACGCCCGGGGCAACGCCGAGGCCTCCGGAGTGGCAGACCGGGTGATCTTCGAGGTGCGCCACGCCGCCGACCCGGGCCTGAAGGGCCGCTTCGACCTCGTGTGCGCCTTCGAGACCATCCACGACATGACCGACCCGGTCGGCGCGCTGGCGGCCATGCGGGCGCTCCGGGCCGATGGCGGGACGGTGCTGGTGGCCGACGAACGGGTGGCAGACGAGTTCACGACCGACGTGGAGGACGGCGAGCGGTTCCAGTGGGGGTGGAGCGCCCTCCACTGCCTGCCCACCGCCCTGACCGACGAACCCAAGGCGGGCACCGGCACGATCATGCGCGCTCCGACCCTCCGCCGCTACGCGCAAGAGGCCGGCTTCGCCGACGTGGAGGTCCTCCCGATCGACAACGACTTCTGGCGCTTCTACCTGCTGGTCGGCTGACTCAGGGATCTACGCTCCCAGAGCCGCCAGGCCGGGCTTGGCCAAAAGCTCAGCGGGGACGCCGTTCCCACGGGTCACCTCGGGCCAGCGTGCTCGGCTCTTGGCCGCCAGCTTGTGCATGAGGTTGAGGACCTTCGGGTCGTCGGCGGCGGGACGCCCGTCGAGCCAGTCGTCCTCGAGCATGCTCACGATGATGTCCCGGCCGAGGTCGGTGCGGATGACGGCGAGGGACCAGTCCTCGAACGCCCCGATGCCGCCGGCCGAGATGTCGGCGTGCTCGGCGCTGAAGTCAGGGCAGAACCGGCACGCGGGGCGGGTCCAGGGCTCGCACTCCTTCAAGGGCACGTCGATCAGGCGGCCGTCGTCGAGCCAGAGCTTGAAGGCGCCCTTGATATTGACCTTCACGATCTGTTCCCGTCGCACCCCGTACTGAGACTCGAACAGCTCCTCGAAGATGGCGTCCTCGAAGGTCTTGGAGCAGAGGAGCCCGAGGCGCAGGGCGAACTTGCGGGCGGCCTTTCCCGCTTTGCGCGCTCCCATGATCGCCGGGGCGGTGATCATGCATCCGGTCCCCACGAGGGCGATGCGCTCAGCGCCCTGGGCCACGGCCTCGTCGTACGCGAGCAGGTTGGGAGAGAACGTGTAGCGGCTCCCGGCGGCGGCGAGCACGTCGTCGACGGTGCGGGCCACACCGGGGCGGGTGCGCCACAGGTCGTCTCCCTCGCCTGGGTACGACACGAGGGCGGCGTCAATGATCCCCTTTCGGAGGCAATAGATAAGGATCATCGACACGAGGCCGCCGTCCTGGCCCAGCTCGACGACCTTGTCGTGGTTGGCCTGGGCGAGGATCACGTCGTGGTACTGGCCACTGGCCTGTTCCGGGTCGCGGGGCCGGCCGAAGAGGAACTCGTCGGCTTCGACCTCCCAGGCCCGCAGGCGCGGGCAAGCCCGGGTGCAGGTGGTGCAGCCTTTCAGGGCGTGGACGCACTCGGCGTCGTCACCGGTGAGGAAGGGGTTGGCGCCGTCGTAGCCGAGCACATCATGCGGGCACGACACCACGCAGGCCGCGCATCCGGCACACAGCCCGCTGGAGACGACCTCGTCGCGCAGATCGGCCCACGACGCCATCCACCGGGGCGTCGCCGTTCCGGTCGCCATCCCGCACCTCCGCGTTCGGGCAGCCCGCCCAGCGGGTGTACGTGCCCGATTCGTGCCCTTCCAGGGCCGGGTGGTTCCCCCGCATGGGACGAACGGCCCAGACTCCCCGGCGCGCTTCTGGGCCTCTCGCTCCACACAATCTGTGCAGCGAGAGGCCCAATTTCAAAAGGCGTTTGGGCACTCGTGCGACGAGCCCGGTGCGGTCTGAGAATTGGTGTCATCGCCCGGGGTCGCGGGGTCGTCCCGCCACTGGCACCGGATCCCGTTCCACTCGGGATCTGCCGTCCCGCGCGCGCAGGCCCAGCCGCTTGTCTGCTCCGGGTTCGTGGCGTCGCCGTCGAGGCAGAACTGGCCACCACCGTCATCGGTGTTGCCGACGATGATGCGCCCGTCGGGGCCCAGGTCGTCGTCAGAGCAGAGAACCAGGCTGTTCGCCGAACCCTGCTCGCCCCGAGGGAATCGGGCGGAGACCGCCCATCCAGACGGGCCGGGGACCCCGACATCGGGTGTCCCGCAGTTGACCTGGTTCTCGGTCTCGCTGGTCCCACCGGGGTCCGCGAGGGCCGCCGGCCCGTGAATCGCGAGGCCGAACGTGAGGATGGTGAGAGGCAGCTTGCGCATGGTGGATATCCCTTCAATCGCGGTGGAGGTCTATCGCCACACGTACGAACGCCGACACGCGTCCACGCGCGCCGTAGGTAGAGACGTGCTCGCCACCCGGCGGCGAGCGCCCTCCTCCGCGTAAGTGTCACACCCGTGTGGAAGCCTCCTCTCGGACAGGGAGGAAGGTCATGGGCAAGCGGAACCGGCAGCGGCGAAACGAGAAGAGGCGCAAGCGCGAACGACAGGGGCGCCAGCGACACGCAACGGAAGCGGGGAACGGGTCACGGCGTGATCACGCCTTCGGCGGGGACGGGTTCACCGTCGATGCCTCGGGAGTTCCCCTCGTCGTTGCAGCCGCGGTCGAAGCGCTGACCGAGGGCGACACGCTCGGGTTCGATCATGTCCTCGACATGCTCACTGCCGGTCCGCCCGCGCCAGGCGGTCGCCGCCTCGTCGACGACGAGGCCTTCCGCCAGGTGGTCGCCGCCGTACAGCGGGCTGGCCCTCGGGGCTGGAGCCCACCTGAGCTCATCCACGTGGTACGCCGCCGGTACGGCAGCCGCCAAGTACGGATCGCCGTCGACGCCCTCGCCGCGGCCGCGACGCGATCCGGTGCCGACATCGATATCGAGCGGCAGGAGCAACTCGACGAGCTGGGTGCACGCGCCTGGTGGCCCGCGGGAGAGTCCTACGTCGAGGCCCGCGCCGATCGCGACGGCGCCAGCCGGCGCAAGACCCTCGGCGCCGTCCTCGAAGTGATCTCGGTACTGCACCGGCTCCCGAAGATCCCCGACCTGCGGGAACTCTCGGGTCCCGGCCCCAGCCGGTCGCGGTCCCATGACGACGAGCGCATGCTGGCGAAGATCCGGGCCCTCCTCGCCAAGGCCGAGTCCACGACCTTCCCCGACGAGGCCGAGGCGCTGGTGGCCAAAGCCCAGGAGCTCATGACCCGCCACGCCGTCGAGATTCCCGACCTGGACGACGGCAGCGACGACCGCCGGGAGGGGGTCCGTGCCCGGCGCCTCCTCGTTGACGATCCCTACGCCGACGCCAAAGCCGTCCTCGTACACGTCATCGCCAGCGCCAACCGATGCCGAGGCGTGTGGTCGAGCGACTTCGGATTCATGACCCTGTTCGGATTTGACCGGGCGCTCGACATGGTCGAGTTGCTCTTCACGTCGCTCTTGGTGCAGGCCTCACAGGCGCTCACGCGAGAGGGTCGTTCGGAGCCCGCCGCCCGCCGGCGCGCCTTCCGGAGATCGTTCTTCATGGGGTACGCCAACCGGATCGCGACCCGGCTCGACGAGGCCGCGCAGGCGACGGTGGCCGACCTCGACGTCGAATCCGACGGGCGCCTGCTCCCGGTCCTCGCGCGTCGCGACGCGGAGGTCGACGCCGCCTGCGCGCGTGCCTTCCCCGATACAGCACCGATGTCGGTGCGCACGAGCGACGAGCGGGGTTGGTGGGCCGGCGTCGTCGCGGGCGAGCTGGCCTCGCTGTCGGTTCATGCCGAGGTGGACGAACCCGACGCCAGCACGCCGATCCGTTCAAGCGTGTAGTTCATTTCAAGGTTCGGGCCGCGCGCGTGAGGGGACGTGTGCCGCTGTCGAAGAGCACGTAGTAATGGCACATATGTGCCATTACTACGTGATACCGAGATCACGGGAGAGAACGGCGAGATCATCGAATGTGCAATGCGTCAGGCTGACACCGCTCGGCCGACGGCGACGGCCTCTTCACCACTCCGAGATGAGTCAGTCGTCGGTCAGGCGTTGATGGCGTAGACCTTCGGAGGGGTGGGATCGAACGGGTTGTCCTCAACGGCGCCTCCGAGATAGACCACCCCGTCGGCCACGACCGGGGGGTAGGCGGAATCGTTGATCTCGAATCGCCACAGCCCGGTTCCGCTCTCGGCGTCGATCGCGAAGACAGTGCCGGTTGCCCCCGAGCTCGCGGCGTAGACCACGCCTTCGGACATCGCGAGCGAGACTTCATATAGGTCGTCAGGGCTGAACCGCCACAGCTCGTTGCCGCTCTCGGCGTCGAGCGCGAAGACGGCATCGCCTCCCGCATACAGGACTCCATTGGCCACCGCAGGGGCCGAGAGGATCGCACCACCCGTGCTGAACCGCCACAGCTCGTTGCCGCTCTCGGCGTCGAGCGCGTAAACCTTGCCCGCCTCGCCCGAGCTCCCGGCATACACCACCCCGTCGGCGACGGTCAGAAGGGACGAGTAGTACACGGTCCGGGCGGGTGCCTCGTGGGACTCGACAGGCGCCGCCCTCCACAGCTCGGTTCCGCTCGCGGCGTCGATGGCGTAGACGGCGCCGTTGGCGCTGCCGGCATACACCTTCCCTGAGGCCACAACCGGTCCATAGACGCCCCCGCCAGCATCGAAGCGCCACAGTTCGGTGCCGTTCTCGGCGTCGATGGCGTAGACGCTGCCAGCATCTTCCACGAAGCTTTCCGTGACGTCCTCGGTGCCCACATAGACCACGCCGTCGGCCACGACTGGTTGGTTGGGGTAGCCGTCCAATGCGAGCCGCCACCGCTCGGTACCGGTGTCGGCCGCGAGGGCGATAACGGCACCGTCGCTCTCTGCGAAACTGCTCGAGCCATAGACGACGCCATCGGCCACCGCTACGTACGACTCGAGCTCGCCAGTATCGACCCGCCACCGCTCGGTCCCCGTTCCGGCGTCGAGGGCGTACACGACTCCGCCATCGTCACCGACGTAGACGACGCCATCGGCCACCGCCGGATACGAAGACACGAAGTCTTCGGTCACGAACTGCCACCGCTCCGTGCCGGCCTCCTGAGTGACCTCTCGGTCAGCGCCGGCCCTGACGGTCTTGTTGCCCGAATCGCAGCCAGTGGTGAAGAGTCCGGCCCCTCCCACCGCCAAGACGACGGCGGCGGCGCGGGCCGTGGCGCGGACGCAGAGGAGTCGGCGTGTCGGCGGCGACCCTAGGAGTCCGCCGGTCTGCCGTTGGTCCGCGCCCGCCATTGACCCGTCTTACCCCTTCACGGCCTTGACGGCAATACACGCCGTTTCCACCAAGTGGGCGGTTGGGCTGATCCACTTCCGCGCGCACGCTCCGGATCTACAGCCGCCACACGCTCGACCCAGGCAGTTCGACCAGCAGTTCTTCCCCGTCATCGAGCTGAACCGCCGACGGATCGTTGGCTACATCACCTCGAAGTCGTCTTCCGGGCTGGGGGTAGGAGGAGGAGGCTGCTGAGGGACGTTCGTGGTGCTCTTCGTCCCGTCCTGGGCTCCCGCCGGGCGAGCGAGAAGGAGGAACACGATGGCGGATGCCGCGACCGTGATCCCGCCAGTGCTCGATCGGCCTCTCGGCTCGGCGACGTGAGAGGAAACGAGCGCTCGTGGATGTGATCGCCATCCGCAACCCCCCGCGGTGCAGCGCTCTGCACGCCCGACCCGTGGATCAGGGTAGTGACGCCAGATCCGCCACGGAAGCAACGCTGGGCCCGGTACCGTAGGAGCTGCTGTCGAACCCGCCGCGAGCAATTCGACCAAACAATTCGACAGCCTCTGGGGACGTAAAAGGGGACGTAGCTCAGTTGGTAGAGCACCTGCTTTGCAAGCAGGGGGTCGTCGGTTCGAGTCCGATCGTCTCCACTCGAAAAGTGCTGGTCACGAAGGCTGCCGTGACCTTGCCGTGATCTATCACGACCTATCACGGCGACCTATCACGGTGCAGACGCTGACCAGGCAGACCACAACGCGCTGATGATGGTGGTTGCCGGGCCCATCCTCCCTCGCGGGTTCAGCGCGTCGGGTGGTTGAACAAGCCTTTGTTCAGCCGCGCCGAACTTCTCCAGTTCGTGCCATTGACATGCCGTGGCTGAGGCGCTGTTTTCCGGGAGCCCGCACGCCGGAGCAGAACGCTTTCCCGTGTGCTTCAAGAGCTTCGCGACGCACACGTGCTCGAGTTCGTGAGGCGTGGCGAATATCGGCTCGTCGGCACGGCCTACCGCCGATAGGCCAGCGAGAGCCTACGGAGGTGGTGTCATCACCGTACTGTTTACAGTACTCTTGTGACGGGGAGAGAGGTTGGGGCAACGGCGACACCGTACTGGTTTCGGTACGATTTCGACACGCAGCGAGGCTCTAATGGTCCTGGCAGACACGTACCGTCGACAACTCCACGAGCGGGCGCTCGACCAGTACGGCTATGTCACAACTCGCGACGCCGAGGACCTCGGGGTGCCTGCGGTCGAACTGCGCAAGATCACTCATCGGGGCGGCGTCGACCATGTCGCTTACGGCCTGTACCGGTTCGAGGACGTGCCGCGCACCGGCCGCGACCAGTTCATGGAGGCTGTCCTGCGCGTCGGGCCGGAGGCGTACCTGACGCATGACGCCGTCCTCGCCCTCCACGACCTGGGCCTCGTGAATCCCCGCCGCATCCGGGTCGGTACGCCGAGGCGGGCGCGTCCCCGCCTGCCCCAGTACATCGAGGTCGTCCGGCGGCGGCTCGACCCGCACGAGCTGACCGTCTACGAAGGCATCGCGTCGGCAACCGTCGCTCGAGCGTTACTCGACTGCCGGGGTCTCACCATGGGAGAGCGCCTCGTCGACGCCGCTCGTGAAGCTGCCCGCCGCGGATTGCTTCGCCGAAGCGAAGCCGACCAGGTTCTCAGCGAACTCGGGGCTACAGAGTGAGCCCGAAGCGCGGGGACCCGCCGTCGAACGTGCGGTCGCTCGAGACGCGGATCGGCAATCTCGCGCAGGCGCGCGGCCGACCGGTGCGGCGCATCCAGCGCGTGGTGGCAAACACGGTGGTGGGCCAGATGCTGCCATCCGGCGTAGTCAAGGGCGGCACGGCGATGAAGCTCCGCGTCGGGGAGGCCGGCACCCGGTTCACTCCCGACCTCGACACCTCTCGCTCGGCGAACATCACACTCGACGACTACCTCGACGAACTGGCGGATCGGCTCGCTGCCGGGTGGGGTGGCTTCACCGGGACCGTCGAGGAACTTGAACCCCCGCAACCCGAAGGCGTGCCCGGCGAGTACGTCATGCAGCCCTTCGTCATCCGGCTCGCCTTCAAGGGGCGGCACTGGCTGGCGGTGCCGTTCGAGCTGGGCCGCGACGAGATCGGCAGCACCGAGCAGCATGAACTTCGGATCGCCGACGACATCGCCGACCTGTTCGACACCCTCGGGCTCGACGGCCCGGAGCCGATCCCGGTGCTGGCGCTCGATCACCAGATCGCCCAGAAGCTTCACGCCTGTACCTCAGCCAACGCGAAGACCGGCGGCAACGAGCGAGCGCACGACCTGGTCGACCTCCAGATCCTCGACCAGGAGGAGAGCATCGACATGCCAGCGGTCGCCGCAACCGCCGAAAGGTTGTTTGCGGCGAGGCGTAGTCACCCCTGGCCGCCGACCGTCGTCGCCCACGAGGGGTGGGACACCATCTATGCCGAGGCCGCCGACGGCCTTGACGTGATCGGCAACGTCACCGAAGCCGTCGCCTGGGCAAACGACTTCATCGCCCGCACCCTCCGCTGAGGCGGTATGTCTGGCGTGACCCTAGCGTGACCTAACGGGCAGGAATTCGGGGGTACAAATCGGAACGCCGCGACACCCTCGGACGCTCTGGCCTGATTTTCGCGAATCGGCGCACCCATCGCACCTGCCTTGCAAGCAGGGGGTCGTCGGTTCGAGTCCGATCGTCTCCACGACGAGATTTGGCTCTGTTGAAGCCAGGATCCAACGCGTCAGGCGGCGACGTATGTCCGTACGTCTACGACGACCCCATCCGCCGCCGCTGCCCGGGCGAGGTCGAGAAGCCGCTGTGTGACGTCCGCCGAAAAGAAGGCTTCACCGCAGTTGTCGCACACCTCGGCGGGCACGGACTTCACCACGAGCGTCGTGCCCTCATGCGAGAGGGTCTGATCGGCCGCGCTGTTGGCGAGCTCGCCGTTTCGACAGATCGGGCACGTCATCGTCGCCTCCTCTGGCGGAACGATGCGTCCCACCGCTGTTCGTCAGGTTCGTACGCGGTGATCACAAAGGGTACGCCGCCCGCGTCTTCCTCGCGAACGACGACATGGACCGGCCGGAGTCCAGCTCGTCCGAGCACCAGACGGCTTCCGTCTTCGTACTCCTCGATCGTCTCGCCAGCGACGAGTGCCGCCTCGACCTCCGAAACGTCGAGCGAGTACCGAGCATCCGCCGCAGTGCATGGCTGCTCAAGCGAGGTGGGCCGATCACCTCATGATGATGGACCGTCCGCGCAGGGAGACAGCGGACCTCTCGTCAGCAGCCGGAGGTTGAGTCGACCAGTAACGCAAGCCTCCTCAGACCAGCCGCCGCGGACAGAAGCACTGCGAGCGCGTCGAAGGGCCTGTCGAAGGAGTTCGAGTACCGTCCGATTCCCTCCACGGATTTACTGGAGCGCCATCTTCGGCTCCCCGAGGCTGTTGAGGCCCGTCGATGAGCGGACGCAGTTGCCGCCTCGGGGGGAGCCGCCGTTGTAGGCGAGGCGCATGCAGTTGCGCATGGCGCGTTGGCCCCAGTAGTTGGCATGCACGCTCTCCTGGATCTGGTATGGCGAGCCGACGGTGCTCGAGGTCCGGAGCTGGTTCACCCACTCGGTCTTGTCCACCGCCTTGGGCTTCGTCCACGACGAGATGCCCGCTTCCTCGAGCAGGCCCACGGTGTTCTCGCACAGGCGGCGGCCATAGAGGGACTGCGTGAGGTCGAGGGTCCTGATGTTGGACAGGCCGGTCCTCGTCGCCGCATTGCGAACCGAGCTGTTGAAGGTCGGGACGACGGTGTCATTGGCCCAGTCGGCGTCCCGGTTCCACATGCCGCAGCCGCCGACGGTCTGGCGGGTGTAGCCGGTCTCGGGATAGCGGTTCTGGGCCCCGCGGGGCACGGGCGACCAGTACGTGTGGAGCATGATCGTGTACGCGCTGTCGGCATACCCGGCGGAGGCCATGGCTTGGCGCACGTTGAGGATGGCGCCCTTGATGGCCTCGGTCTTCGCCTCGATGCTCTCCGGCGTGAACCGGGAGGCGATGTCGGCGTCGTCGTTGCAGTAGTCCGGCCACCACGACGGCGAGAAGTACCAGTCGAGGAAGCACGTCTGGAGGATGTCGGCGAACCCGTAGTCGTTGGCGCCGATCATCAGCGCGACCATCTTGACGTTGTGGGTGCCGGCGAACTGTTGAAGCGCGAGGGCCTGCCCCTGCCCGTAGGGTCCCGCGTAGAAGTCGATGCCGGGCTTGAAGTCGGAGTCGCCGCCTCCGTGGGTGTAGGTGCGGGCGCCCGAGCACGCCAGGTTGAGCGAGTTGACCCCGCCACCGATGTGGATGGCCGCCGACTCGGACCGGTGGCAGCCGGGGATCTGCTCGCCGGTGCGCGAGGCGTTGTCGAAGTAGGCGTCGGCTCCAAGCGCGTCGACCTTGGTGTAGCTGTCGTTGGTGTTGCCGGCCCACCGTCCCGCCTCACCGGAGATGGCGGAGTCACCCAGGCTCACGACCCACGGGCTTCCGACACCCGGCCCGTCGGCCGCGGCCGGCGACGCGGCCCCCAGCAACCCGGCGGCAACCACCACCGCCGTCAACCCCACCAGTGCCAGCTTCCGTGATGCCCGTCCGCCCATGACGCCCCCAAACGTGTCAGCGGGCCACCGCCCGTCGACCAGCCGGCGCGACCGGCTGACGGAGACGCACCCTATTCCAACCGGGATGGCATGCGGCGCAGCCCGGGTCAGACCGCGGATTACCGCAGGCCGGCTGGCAGAATCCGGACGTGGACGCCGTGGTAGCGAGCGGGGCGGGGTTCCTGCTCGCCGTTCTGTGGTTCGACCTGATGTTCGACGTGCAGGCCCGGGGCAGGCGGGAGGCGGACCTGCCCGAGGCCACGCTCGCTTCGATCGCCGGCTACTACGGGCGGGTCACCCGGGGTGCCCGACCCATGAACCGGCTCGTCAGCCTGGTCATGTTGACGACCATCGCCGCCGTAGTCACCGGGATCGCTTCGGGGGACGACCCCACCTGGGTTGGATGGGCGTCGCTGGCTCTCGTTGGGACGCCGGTGACGCTGGCCGCCACGAACACCTTCCCGAGCGCAGTCCGGCTCGGGGGTCGGGCCGATCCACTCGACGTGCAGAGTCGCCTCGCCCGTTCGATCCTGCGCGATCACCTTCTCTGTGTGGTCGCCATCGGCGCGCTCCTCATCGTCCGAATCGGCTTCGCCAGGTGAGCCCCTCGAGGTGCCGATTGACCCGAGCGCCGCGGGATTCGGCACCACGTAGGCGTCGTTAGAATCGTGCAAATCGGACACCGGCACGACGGTTTCGCGGCAGGAAACGCGACCGAGGTCGGACGGTTACGCGGCTCGTGACCCGCGGGAGTTCTCAGCAACGGCCCCAGGGTCGATACGCAGGAGGGCGCCGGGGGGCGAGCACATAGGCTGCGCGCCATGAGCGACGTGGGAGAGATGTACGCGGAGACTCGTGAACGAGTCGCCGAGTTGCTGACCGGCGCCGCCGAGGGTGCGGCGGACGCGCCGGTCCCGACGTGCCCGGCGTGGACCGTCCACGACGTCCTCGCCCAAGTGGTGGGCGTGTGCGCCGACATCCTGGCCGGCAGGCTCGACGGAGTGGCCACGGACCCGTGGACCCAGGCCCAGGTCGATGCCCGCAAGGGCACGACGATTGCGGAGCTGCTCGCCGAGTGGGCGGAGACCGCTCCTCAGGTCGAAGCCTTCGCCGACCAGTTCCCCGGCCGGGCCGCCGATCAGTGGATGTTCGACACCGTCACCCACGAGCACGACATCCGCACCGCCCTCGCCGCCCCTGGAGCCCGGGACAGCCGAGGGCTCCGGCTCGGCCTCGACTTCCTGATCGCCGAGGGGTTCCACGCCAGCGTCACCGCTCGGGGCCTTCCGGCCATCGAAGTCCGCGCCGGCGACGACGCCTGGGTGGTCGGGGGTCCGAACCCCGCCGCCACACTGACCGCATCCCCGTTCGAGGTCTGCCGGGCACTCTCCGGACGGCGGAGCGTCCACCAGGTCCGCGCCTACGAGTGGACGGGCGATCCCGACCTGTACCTGCCCGCCCTGACCTTCGGCCCGTTCACGCCGAGCCCGACCGCCATCGTCGAGTAACAGGATCAGTTCGCCAGCCGGTCAGTCCGCCCGCCGGACAATGAAGGTGCCGGTGGCGTGGGAAACCGTCTCTTCGGTCTCGCCAATCCCCCGCTTCGCCCACGCCTCCAGGTACGCGACCTGCTTGGCGAGGCGAACCACCTCGCCTCGCACCCGGAGGTCGTCGCCCGCCTGGGCGGGCCGGAGGGTGGAGACCTTCATCTCGAGGGTGGCACCCCGGTCGCCCCGGTCGAGGGCGGCGAGCATGGCGAAGTTCATGGCGGCGTCGAGCATCACGGCGTTCACGCCGGCCTGCACGATCCCGGCCGGGTTGCAGCACAGGTCGGTGGGCGTCCACGACGCCTCGACCCAGCCGTCGCCGTAGGCGGTGAACGCCCCGCCGAACTGACCGATGATCGGCATGCCGCCGTCGCCCAGCCACTTGTCCATCTCCCGGGGCATGGGCGGGAACGGTAGCGGAAGGGTCGGGCGGCGCTCCGGGTTGACCGCGCGGGGCCCCGGCGCCGAGAATTGACCGTCGAGTCAATTTTTCTGGGAAGCAGGAGAGAGGAGCACTCATGGCGACAGCCGTGATCGTGGACGCCGTCCGGACGGCAGTGGGACGCCGGAACGGCAAGCTCAAGGACCGGCACCCGGTCGACCTGGCCGCCGACACCCTCAAGGCGCTCGTCGAGCGCACGGGGATCGACCCCGCGCAGGTTGACGACGTTGTCATGGGCTGCGTCATGCAGGTCGGCGAGCAGGGCCTCAACGTGGGGCGCAACGCCGCCCTCGCCGCCGGCTTCCCAGAGGAAGTGCCCGGGACGACGGTCGACCGCCAGTGCGGCTCCAGCCAGCAGGCGGCCCACTTCGTGGCCCAGGGCGTCATCGCCGGCGCCTACGACATCGCCATCGCCGCCGGCGTCGAGGTCATGACCCGGGTGGCCATGGGGGCCTCGGTGCAGAGCGGCCCCGGCTTTCCCTTCGGCCCCAAGATGATGGATCGCTACTCCGCCGTGGGCGGCCTCGTGCCCCAGGGAATCTCGGCCGAGCTGATCGCCGAGAAGTGGAACCTCTCCCGCGAGGAGCTCGACCAGTTCTCGCTCGAGTCGCACCAGAAGGCGGCCCGGGCCATCGACGAAGGGCGCTTCGAACGGGAGATCGTCCCCGTCACCGTCCCGACGGAAGAGGGCGGCGAGGAGGTCTTCCAGGTCGACGAGGGCGTCCGGCCCGACAGCTCGCTGGAGAAGCTCAGCCAGCTCAAGCCCGCCTTCAAGGAAGACGGCGTGATCACCGCCGGCAACTCGAGCCAGATCAGTGACGGCGCCGCCGCCATGCTCATCATGACCGAGGAGAAGGCCAGCGAGCTGGGGCTCACCCCCCGGGCTCGCTTTCACTCCTTCGCCGTAGCCGGCGTCGACCCCGTCACCATGCTCACCGGGCCCATCCCCGCCACGGCCAAGGTGCTGGAACGGGCCAAGATGACCATCGACGAGATCGACCTCGTCGAGATCAACGAGGCCTTCGCCCCCGTCGTCCTGGCGTGGGAGAAGGAGCACCAGCCCGACATGAGCAAGGTGAATGTGAACGGCGGCGCCATCGCCCTCGGACACCCGCTCGGGTGCTCGGGTGCCAAGCTCATGGCCACCCTGCTGAACGAGCTCGAGCGCACCGGCGGCCGCTACGGCCTCCAGACCATGTGCGAGGGCGGCGGCATGGCCAACGCCACCATCATCGAGCGCCTGGGCTAGGCGTACCCTCCATTCCTGGGTTCTTTGTTACGCCCTGGGCGCAACAAAGAACCCAAGAACGCCGGGGGGGAAGACGAGAGCTGCCGGAGCCGGACGAGCCCGATGCTGTGGACGCTGCTGAAGATCGGCTTCGCTGTCGGGGTGACGGTCATCCTCTATTACGTCGGCGCCACCATCGTCCGCGGGTTCGCACTTCCGCCCCGAGGCGACGGCGAAGGTGACGACGAGGGCCAGGTACATCCGGTGGACCTGCGATTCGAGTGCGTCGTCTGCGGGGCTCTCGTGACCATGACGGCCTCCCCCCACGACGACCCGGCGCCACCCCGGCACTGCATGGAGGAAATGCACCTCGTGGCCGATTTCTCCTCCGAATAGGGGCCGGCGCACCCCCTGCCCTGCCTCGCCTGGGGAAAACGCCACGAAGGCATACCGCGCCGCTGGCCTCGGTTATCCACAGTTTGTGGAAAACCCTGGGGGTAATTCCACGAGTGTGGTTTGACGCCCCTACGTGGGGGCGGCGCTACGAACTGCTACTCCCTACCGCCACTGGGTGGCGAGCATGAACCCGGCCGTGATCGAGCCCAAGCCCACGAAGAGATAGCTGTTCTTGGCGCCGCCCGGGAGCAGCTCGAGGTAGTTGACGATCACGACGATCATCCCGATCCCGAGCAGGGTGAACATGACGATGGGCACCCACATGGGGCTCGGTGGAGCCTTCTTCTGGGGGGGCGGCGTGTAGCGGGAGCGCTTGCTCTTCGACGTGGGCACGGCGACAGACTAGGGCCCGAGCGGCCCTCTGAGCGAGAAGCGGGTGGCCCGGGCAAAATCGGTCGGGGCGACGTCGACGACGACGGGTAGCTTGAGACCCGTGCCGGTGCTGGTCGTCGACAACTACGACTCGTTCGTCTACATCCTCGTGCAGTATCTCGGGGAGCTGGGTGCCGAGCCGATCGTGCACCGCCACGATGCCGTGACCCTCGACGACATGGTGGCGCTGGCACCCGAGGCCGTCCTCATCTCTCCCGGGCCGGGACGGCCCGAGGACGCGGGCCTGTCCAACGACGCCATCCGGCACTTCGGAGCGGCGGGCGTGCCGGTGCTCGGCGTGTGCCTCGGCCACCAATGCATCGGTCAGATCTATGGGGGCGAGGTCGTGCGAGCGCCGACCGTCATGCACGGGAAGACCTCGGCAATCCACCACCGTGGGATCGGCGTGTTCGAGGGTCTGCCCACGCCGATCACCGCCACCCGGTACCACTCGCTGGTCGTGGCCCCCGAGTCGGTGCCCGAGGCCCTCGAAGTGACCGCCGAGACCGACGACGGCGTGATCATGGGCATCCGCCATCGGGATCTACCGGTGGAGGGTGTGCAGTTCCACCCCGAGTCGATCCTCACCGAGCACGGCCACCAACTCCTGCGCAACTTCCTCGCCCGCATCCCCGCTCGCGCCTGACTCGCTTTTGCCCTATTGCCCCCGCCACGGGCGGCGCGTTCGGGCACTACCGCGGCTGCCCATGTTGCTTGTGTGCGCAAGCGCCGCGCATGACCGGCGCGAAAGGGCAAAAGCGAGGGAAGGGTTACGGCAGGCGGGCGGTGGTGCCGGTGATGACGGCGAGGCCGTCGGCTTCCAGCGAGCGGAGGGCGTCGGCGTCGAGGTCGGATAGGCCCTGGGGCCCGGAGCGGAGAGCGGCGAGAACCCGCCCCCGGCGCTGCCGGAACGAGCCCTCGTAGCGAGGCTGGCGTCGCCGACCATCGTCGGGCAGCACGCCCCGGGTCTTACATCGAGCCGACAGCGGGCACGCGTCACACTTTGGCGCCCGCGGCCGGCACAGGAGGGCCCCGACGTCCATGAGGGCCAGCAGCCGATCGCGGCCCCGCAGCGGACGGCCGACCTCGATCGAGAGCGCCTCGGCGGCGGCGTCACCAAGCTGGCGGCCCGCGATCCGTTCGACCACCCGCCGGATGTTGGCCTCCACGCCGGGCGCGTCGGCGCCGTCAGCCTGGGCCGCCACCGCAGCCGCCGTGTAGCGACCCACCCCGGGCAGCTCAGAAAGGTCGTCGGGCCACCCGCGCTCGGAGACAACCCGCGCCGCCTCCCACAGGGCGCGGGCTCGCCGCGGGTAGCCGAGCGTGCCCCAGGCCCGGATGACCTCACCCGGCGCCACCGCGGCCATGGTGGGTGGGGTCGGGTACCGGCCGATGAAGCCGGGCCACGCCTCGAGCACCCGCGACACCTGGGTCTGGTGCAGCATGACCTCGGAGACGAGGACGGCCCAACGATCGGTCGTCAAACGCCACGGCAGGTCGTGTCGGCCGTGCTCGCGGTACCAGGCGGCGAGGCTGGCCACCTGCCCCGGCCTCAGATGCCCAGCATCGAAGTCGTCGTGGCGGGCACCGTCGAGGTTGTGGTCGTCGTGCTGGTGGTCTGCGGACCCTTCGACACGAACATCTTCACGGTCGAGCCCTTGGGCGCGATCTCGGCCGGCCCGGGCTCGGTGCGGATGACCTTTCCGGCGGCGACGGTGTCGCTGTTCTCCTCGACCTCTTCCACCTGGAACCCGGCGTCGCCCAGGATGGCCCCTGCCGTACCGGCGCTCTGGCCCGACACGTCGGGCACCTCGACGGGTTCCACCCCCGACGACACGAACATGGTGACGAGGGACCCTCTCGGGGCCTGCGAGGCACCTCCGGGTTCGGTGCGGATCACCTTTCCCGGCTCGACGGAGTCGCTGGCCTCGTCCTCTTCGGCCACGTCGAAGCCGGCCTCGGACAGGATGCGCCGGGCGCTCTCGGGGCTCTCGCCGGCCACGTCGGGCACCTCCACCTCGCCCGCGCCCTTGGAGACCTTCAGCTTGATCGCCGAACCTTCTTCGCCCTTGGCCCCACCTTCGGGGTCCTGCTCGAACACGACGTTCTCGTCGACTTCGTCGTTCTCGACGAACTCGGAGTCGATGGCGAAGCCCTCGGCCTCCAGCTGATCCCGGGCCTCCTCCAGTTCCAGGCCGACTACGTCGGGGACGGCCACCGTCTCCGACGCCCCGATGAATCCGAGCTGGTCGGCCAGAAGCACGCCGAGGCCGGCGATGACGAGCAACAGGATGACGACGCTCACGCCCAGCGCCGACACCCGGCGGCGGCGGCGACCCTCGCGCGACGGCCCCGGATACGGCTCCACTGGCGGGGCCACGGCGGTGGCGTCGGCGCGGGCACTCACCGTGGTGGCGTCGGCCACCTCGTCGACAAGGGCCGTGACCGGCCGGGTGTCAACGGGGAGACCCTGGGCGAAGCGCACCAGGTCGTCGCGCATCTCCTCCGCCGACTGGTACCGGTCGGCGGGAGACTTGGCGAGGGCGGTCAGGATGATGCGCTCGATGTCGAGGGGCAGGTCGGGGTTCTTGATGCCGGGCGGCATCGGCTCCTCGCGGACGTGCTGGTAGGCGATGGCCACGGGGTCGTCGCCCGAGAACGGCGCCTCCCCCGCCACCATCTCGTAGAGGAGGATCCCGAGCGAGTACACGTCGGAGCGGGGGTCAACGTCGAGGCCCTGCGCCTGCTCGGGCGAGAAGTAGGTGGCCGTACCCATCACCATGCCGGTGCGGGTGAGGTGGTCGCTCGCCCCGGCGGCCCGGGCGATCCCGAAGTCGGTCACCTTGACCTGACCGTGGGTGGTGAGCAGCACGTTGCCCGGCTTCACGTCTCGATGGACGACTCCGTTGCGATGGGCGTAGCCCAGGGCGGCGGCGATGTCGGCGGCGATCTCCGCCGCCCGCTCCGGCAGGAGGGTGCGCTCGTCTCGGATCAGCTCCCGCAGGCTCTGACCCTCGACGTACTCCATGACGATGAAGTACAGGCCCTCCTCCTCGCCCCAGTCGTAGACGGCGACGATGTTGGGGTGGTTGAGCGACGCCGCCGACTTCGCCTCGCGCCGGAAGCGCTCCACGAAGGCCTCGTCCCGCGCGTACTCCGGAAACAGGACCTTCAGGGCGACGGGACGGTCGAGCAGGTGGTCGCGGGCCAGGTAGACCTCGGCCATTCCCCCGCGCGCGATGTGGCGCAGGAGTTCGTAGCGACCGGAGTAGAGCTGCTGCTCGGGCATCGGTGCGAAACCCTACCCGTCGTCCCCGGAGCCCCCGGAGGCTCCCTCGGCCCCGGCCGCGGGCGTCGGCGGCTTCAAGAGGACCTCCATCACGGCTTTGGCGACGGGCGCCGCCACCCGGCCGCCGGTCGCGTCGTCCCCGGCCCCAGCAGCGGGATCACCACCCCGCTCGACGAGGACGGCGATCGCCACCTGCGGATCCTCGGCGGGGGCAAAGGCCACGAACCAGGTGTGGGGCGGCCCACCCGGCGCCTGCGCGGTTCCCGTCTTCCCGGCCACGGTCACGCCGGAAATCTGAGCCCGCGTGCCGGTGCCCGACGCCACCACGCTCACCATGAGGTCGCGCACGGTGGCGGCGGTGGCACTAGACACGGCCCGCCGCCAGGCCTCGGGGCCCATCCGGTCAACCACCACGCCGTCGACATCCCGAATCTCCTGCACGACGTGGGGGGCCATGATCACGCCGTCGTTGGCGATGGCCGAGGTCACCAGGGCCATTTGCAGCGGGGTGACGGCGACGTCGCCCTGGCCGATCCCGGCGAAGGCGAAAGTCGGCTGCTCGGCCTTGAACGTCCCCGGTTCGGGCCCGAGGCTCGCCACCGGTGCAGGCAAGAGGTCGAGGGGCACGTCCTCACCGATGCCGAAGGCGTCGAGGGTGGTGATGAGCTTCTCGCCCAGGTCGAGCCCGAGCTGGCCGAAGGTCGTGTTGCACGAGCGCCGGAAGGACTCGGCGAGCGTCCCCCCACAGCGGGACCCGCCGAAGTTCCGGAGCACCCGGTCGGTGAGCGGCAGCTCCAACTCGGTGAGGACGGGGAAGTCGCGCTCGGGATCGGCCACACCCTGTTCGATCGCCGACGCCGCGGTGACGATCTTGAAGGTCGACCCCGGCGCGTACACCTCGCGCCAGGCTCGAGGGAGCATGGGATTGGCCGGGTCGGAGTTGAAGGTGTCGAAGGCCCGGCGGGCTGCGCCGGCGTCGTGGTCGGACAGGGGCTCGGGGTCGTAGCTCGGCTCCGAGTAGAGGGCGAGTACCTCGCCCGTCTTCGGGTCGAGGGCGACCACCGATCCCCGCCGCCCGGCCAGGGCGTCGCGGGCGGCGCGCTGGGCGTCGGCCCGGATCGAGAGCACCACGGTGCCCGTGTGCTCCTTGCCGATGAGGAGATCGCCGAGGCTGCGATACCGCAGGTCTTCCCGCGTCCCGGCCAGGGCGCTGTTGTAGACGGCCTCCACCCCCGTCGGCTCCCCGCTCAGGGAAAAGCGCCCGCTCACGTGGCCGAAGAGGGAGTGCAGCGGGTACAGGCGCCGGAACCGGAACTCGTCGCCGGTCGGCACCGACCGCGCCACCACCTCGCCCTCGGCGGTCAGGATCGGGCCCCGGGCCTCGGCGTAGGTCTTGAGGATCGCCCGGGCCGGGTCCTTGCGGGCCAGGTCGTCGGCCTCCACGATCTGGAGGTAGGTGAGCTGGCCCGCGAGCACCAGGAACAGCGACAGCAGGGCGAAGCCGATTCGACGAATCCGGGCGTTCACGACGCTCCCCGGCCGGCCCGGCCGCCCGCCTGAGCGCCCGCCGGGGCGCCCACCTGAGCCGGAAGCTGACCGATCACGGTCTCGTCTCCACCGCTCTCGTCGGAGACGCGCAGGAGGAGGGCGAGGAGGGCGAAGTTCGCCACCAGCGACGACCCGCCATAGGAGATGAAGGGAAGCGTGATGCCGGTGAGGGGGATCACCCGGGTGACGCCGCCGAGGATGATGAAGGTCTGCACCCCGACGATGGTCGTGAGGCCGGCGGCGAGGAGTTTGAGAAAGGGTCGCTCCGCCCGGAGCGCGACGCGAAACCCGGAGCCGACGAAGAGCAGGTAGACGGCGAGCACGGCCACGGCCCCGAGGATGCCGAGCTCCTCGCCGATGGCGGCGAACACGAAGTCGGTGGCGGCGTTGGGGATCTGGTCAGGGTGGCCGAGCCCGAAGCCCGTCCCCGCGAACCCTCCCGAGCCGAAGGCGTAAAGCGCCTGCACGAGTTGGAACCCGAGGCCCTGGGCCAGCGGCCAGGGGTCGAGCCAGGTAGTGACCCGGGCCGCCACGTGGTCGAACACCCGGTACGCCACCGTGGCGCCGGTGACGAACATGAGACCCGCGATCACCAGATACGCGCCCCGGCCCGTCGCCAGGTACAGCATCACCGCGAAGACGGCGAAGAACAGGAGCGAGGAGCCGAGGTCCTTCTCCTGCACCATGATCACGAGCGAGACGCCCCAGGCCAGGAGCAGCGGACCGAGGTGGCGCGGGTCGGGGAGCGGCAGGCGGCCGAGGCGGCGGGTCATGACCGCGAGGACCTCGCGCTTCTCGATGAGGTAGGCGGCGAAGAAGACCACCAGCACCACCTTCGCCACCTCGGCGGGCTGGAAGTTGAGCCCGGCGACGCGCACCCACAGCCGGGCCCCGTTCACCTCCCGCCCCAGGCCGGGCACCGCCGGCAGGAGCAAGGTCACGATGCCAAGAAGGGCGAAGGTGTAGCGGTAGCGCTCCAGGCTCCGGGCTTGCTTCACGATGGCCAGCGTGAGGATGAAGACGCTGATCCCGACGCCCGTCCACACCGTTTGGGCCGCAGCCAGCTCGGGGTCGAGCCGGGCCACGAAGATGAAGCCGATGCCGTCGAGGAGGGCGGCCAGCGGGAGCAGGGTGGCGTCGGCTTCGGGGGCGAAGCGGCGAACGGCGAGGTGGGCGGCGAGGAACAGCGTCATCACCGCCCCGAGGCGAGGTGCGAGGGAGCCGGTGAGGGCGGTGCGCTCGGAGAGGAGGGTAAGGGCGTAGCCGCCTGCCGCCAGCACCCCGACCAGCACGAGCAGGAGCAGCTCGTCGAAGCGCCGCCGGGTCGTGAAGGCAGGGCCGAGGGTGCCGGTGGCCGTCACCGCCGGACGGTGGGCGGCGGCCGGCCGTCGTCAGGCCGGCTCGGCTGACTCGTGGGGACGGGGGGCGTGGTGGTGGAAGTTGTGCTGGTCGTGCTGGCGCTGAGCCGGCGGATGTAGGCCTGCGCCTTGCCCTTGCTGGACGTCTCGTGACCCTCGCGCACCTCGGTGCGGTCGGTGTCCGACAGCGCGTCGACCCGGATGTCCGTCTCCTCTTCGAGGGTCGCGTCCCAGATGAGGAAGCCACCAGGGACGCCTTGGTAGAGGGCGACCCGCCCGTCCTTGGAGCCGACGTAGTACGAGCCCCGGGCGTACCAGGCAAGAGCGACGAGGGCGATGGTGAGCACGGCCACCAGAGGGACGATCCAGAGCAGGGCGCGCCGGATCGTGCGGCCGCCGTCGCGAGCCGGTTCGGCTTCGGGGACCTCGACCTCAGGGGGCTCGGCGCGGGTCCATTCACCGGTCGGCTCGTCGGCGCTCGGGGGGATCGCCGCCGAGGCCGCCACGGCCTTCGCCCGCGCCTCCTCCTTGTCGCCGGTGGCGTCGAGGATGACGACGGTGATGTTGTCCTCCCCCCCGGCTCGATTGGCGGCCTCCACCAGGGCGTCGGCAGCCTGCTGCGGGTCGTTGCTCTGACGCAGGATGGGGGCGATCTCTTCGTCGCGGAGCATCGACGTGAGCCCGTCGGAGCACACGAGAACCCGGTCGCCGACCCGGAGGTCGACCTCGTAGGTGTCGACCACGACCGCCTCGTCGACACCCAGGGCCCGGGTGATGATCGACCGCTGCGGGTGCACGGCCGCCTCCTCGGGCGTGAGTCGTCCCTCGCGAACCAGCTCCTCGACCAGGCTGTGGTCGTCGGTGACGCGGGTGAGCTCGCCGTCGCGGAGCAGGTAGGCGCGGGAGTCGCCGACGTGGGCGACGTGCGCCGTCTCACCCTCCACCCGCAGGGCCGTCACGGTGGTGCCCATCCCCCGCAGCTCCGGGTCGGCCTGCGCCCGGGTAAAGATCTCGGCGTTCGCCACCTCGATGGCGGTAACGAGATCGCCGGTTTCGCCGAAGTGCGACTCGAGCACCTCGAGGGCCGTCGACGAGGCGACGTCGCCCGCTCGGTGGCCTCCCATGCCGTCAGCCACGGCGAAGACCAGGGCCTCGTCGTCGCGCAGGAATGAGTCTTCATTGGCGGCGCGGGTGCGGCCGACATCGCTCTTGTGCCCGGCGACGATGATCATGCTTGCCGCTCCTGGCGGCTCCGCCGCCGGGCCGCTGGGCCCCGCTCGCTCTGCTCGCTCATTTGGCCAGCTCCAGCACAGTCTTGCCCACCTGGATGCGGTCGCCGCGGTGGACGGGCATCTCGCACGTGAGCTTCTTGCGGTTGAGGTAGGTGCCGTTCGTCGAGCCGAGGTCCTCGACGAAGATCTCGCTGTCGCGCCGGAATACGCGGGCGTGCATCTGAGAAACGTACGTGTCATCGCCGAGTGATACCTGGCATGCCGCCGCCCGGCCGACGGTCAGCTCCTCACCGATGTCCCACACCCGGCCCTTCACCTCGGCGGGGGCCACGGCCTTGAGGACGAGCGGCCCCCCTTTTCCGCGTCGCTTCCCGCTCGGGGCTGGTGCCGGCGCGGCCCGCGCCGTGCCCCGCACCCGTCCGCCCAACTCGAGATACACCACCCGGATGACCCGGAACAGGAACAGGTAGAGGAGGGCCAGGAAGCAGAACTTGAGGATCGTGAGGATGGCTTCGGGCATGGGGCCTCGGTGGGCTAGGACGCCTCGAAGGTGAGGACGGTGTCACCCACACGGATGCGGTCGCCGTCCTGGAGCTCGTGGTCGGTCACGCTTCGCCCGTTGACCTCGGTGCCGTTGGTGGAGCCGAGGTCGATCAGGCGGTAGGCGTCGGCGCCGGGCCGGATCTCGGCGTGGCGCCGCGAGACCTTGGTGTCGTCGAGCTTCACGCCGCACTCGTCGACCCTGCCGATGAGGAGGGTCTGACCCGCCAGCGCCACTCTCTCACCGTCGGGCAGGACGACCGATCCGGCGAGCCCCACGCCCTGGTCGTCGAGTTCGGCGTCGACGAACATCTCGCCCTTTTTCATGCCCGGATCGGTCTCGAGGTCGATCGACACCGGCCCCACGAAGTGATACCCCTCCTCGCGGGCGTGCTCCCGGGCGTATTCGGTCAGCTCCCGGGCGAGGGCCGCCTCGAGGCCGTCGAAGCGCTCCTGGTCGTCGGCGCTCAGCCAGACCGTGAACTTGTTGGGGGCGATGACCCCGCGCACGCCCACCTGGCGCTGGTCGTCCATCTCGCGGACGATGCGACGACCGATCTCGACGGGTTGGAGGCCGCTGCGGAAGGCCTTGGCGAAGGCACCTTCGACGAGGCGTTCGAGGCGGCGCTCGAACTGCTTGAGCCCCACGCCGGGCGAGTCTAACGGCGGCCCGTCCGCTCCCCTTTTGCCGGATCGGACGGCGCTCAGAGCCGGATATCCGGCACAAGGGGAGCGGCAAGGGCCGGTTGCTACGCTGCCTGCTCCCGGGCGAGTGGCGGAATAGGCAGACGCGCAGGGTTCAGGACCCTGTGGGGTAACACCCGTGGGGGTTCAAGTCCCCCCTCGCCCACCGGGTCTGACCTGCGGTTTCGCGAAACGACGAGCCCGTACGCCTGTTCGGCTTCCGGCCGTGATCACATCCGTGATCACATCCAGGTTGTGAGCGTCCTGTGCGCGTCTATGCAAACGTCTCGTCGACCCCGCCGGATCTGGACAACGACCTCGTCGCCGATGTCGCCCACAGGTCAGCAGAGCAGCACTGGGCACCCAGCAGTACCAACAGGCGAGTGGCCCGCGTTGTGGTGGCTAACGGAATCGATGCGGGGGCGTGTCGCTGGACTCACTGCGCATTATCTGAATCGCCATCAGCCGACCCAGCCTGTTGTTCGCGCAACTCGTGGATGAATGCGAGGAGTTCTGCTTCAATCCCCTGTTCGCCTTGCCCAGCGGCCGCGGGCATGGCCCCGATCTTTTCGGTGCTCAGCCCACCCCGCCGAGCAGCACCGCCCGCGCCACGGGTTCGAGCCCATGCCTCTACTGATCTGCCGATGGTGGCCTCGGTCTGTTGTTGGCGCATCGCGGTCTTGGCCTCTCGCTCGCGCTCCTCTGCTTCCCTTACCCGCGTCCGCTGGACCGTCGTTCCGAAGACCGCACCAGCGGCAACGAGCGCGATGCTCTCGACCGCTCCGTAGACAAAGACAAGCCTGGTCCACTGCTGATCGTCGGCACTGACCTGACTAACGAGATACCAAGTGAAGACGGCGAAGGCTGCCAGCAGCGCGACTCCCACCCAGAAAACTCCCTCAGGAATCGTGCCTTGAGACGTGACGTCGCTCGCCTCGTCCTCATCGTCGCGGCGTCTCATGGATCGAACTGTCCCCCGCTCGTAATCATCTCGTCCCCGCAGAAGACATCCCAGTTGGGGTCATCCGGACGCGGGATCGCGAGCAACCCTGGGAGCCGGACCGCCAGGAGGGACGGATCGTGGTCGTCAGAAGTGGCGTCAAAGACAACTTCGCCCAAGACCGAGGGCTTCTCCGGATAATGACCGCGCTCGCGTCGATCCACCGCCTCGACCACCCACACATACTTCGGTAGGCCCGCCAACATGTAGTGGCTGACGACGACATCATCGGGGCAGCGTGCCTTGAGGCGTTCCTTGAACCGGTTAGAGCTCGTGGCATACGTCCTGACAGTCAGGTGTCCGTCTCGATCGAGCTCTAGGAGTTTCTCGGCCTGAGCAACGCGCTCCACGGCTACCTCTGCCGATCCAACCAGGTGGTCACAGCCAAACCGCTCCGCCGCCTCGCCGGACATCCAAAGCTTCTCCGGAAGTGGGGCCAACAGGTGCTCCCACCTCAACTCCAGGCTGGGCCCGTCGTCAATCTTCTCCACGTCCTTGAGCACGCTGAAAACCTCGAGGTAGGGACCGCGCCGATCATCATTGACGATGACCGATACGCCTGAGGGCGTATCGGGATTCCGGCGGTATCCACAAACGGCGAGGGCATGCAGGTCACACGCTCCCGTCTTGAGGTTCCTGGCGCGCGCAACGGCGATCACCGGCGCTCCCGAGTTGAGGTAGCGACAGCAGACACGGGTGACGCGCGCTTCAGGGCCCTTGACGTAGTTCTTCCACCAGTCGGGGCGATCGGAATCGTTCAGAGCATCGATCTCGTAGTGAAGGGGGGGTAGGCCGAACGCGCCGAGCAGCTCGCTCATTTGGTGGAGAGTCAGGCCCGTCGACGGCAGTGTACGACCGAGGCCGAGGCCGGGGTTGGCGGCTTGACAGAATTCCGCGATCGCGCGGCGGGCGACGCCCGAACCGGAGCGGAAGGCGCTGTAGTGACACATCCAGGCGGCAGCGTGAGCGCACGAGGTAAAACGGCCGTCCTGCTGGATGAACGGTACCGCTCGCACCTGCAAGGTCTGCCCGAAGAAGTGGACCTCTTCGCGGACGGCGGTCCTAACGGCTCGCTTCAGATCGGGTGGTGGGCACAGCATTGTGCGCCCGACTGACCCCCGCACTTGCGGCCTGATGATCATGTAGCCGAGGTAGCACTGATCCGAACCCTCAGGCAGACGCCAGACCTCATCGTTGCCGATGGCGTTTGAGAAGAAATGGACGCGGTGAGTTGCGTCGTCATACGTCGTGAAGGCCTTCGAATAGAAGGCCGAGTACTCGCTTCTGTAGTCGAGATCGATGTAGCGGGTCTCGACGACGGCGGTGAGAGCGTCGCCTTCCCTTGCCACCTCGATGCAGCGAAGAAGCGGTCGGTCGGTGTTCGCCCCCGGCTCGTCTTGAGGATCAGCGCGACTGTAGAAATTTGTCAGCCGCTCCCATTCCGCGGCCTTTTCGAGGTCGTAGATCTCGAACGGGTAGGGGTCACTCCACTCTGAGCGGGCGCCGTGTCGCGCGTTCTCGGCTTCGACCACAACGTTTCCGGGGAGTTCTGGACTTCAGGAGAGGCGGATGTTCCCCGACTTCGCTTCAGCCTCGCGGCGAGCGCGCGCGAGATCAGCGAGATCGCGGTTCAAGGCAGCGCGCCGTGACGCGTCGAGAACTCGCCTGGGGTTGCAGAGCCCGAGGCCAAGGCTTGCCGGTTGCGATCGAGGATCCGAAGCGTGCGCGGAGGAAGTGGCGCGCGGTGCTCCGTTTTCGGGTAGCGAGGTGGGCGACACAGCGGAGATCTCCTTCGGAGCCCGCTCAGGAGGGCTCACATCCTTCTTGCGATTCCCGGAGACTATCCGGATCCGTTTCCAGCGTGCCATAACGATCTCGACCTTTCTACGCGCTCGGATGTTTTCGGCGTCATCTCGGTCGCCCTTGCGTCCGGGCTGGCAGCTTCGTCCTTTCTACGGGACTGGTCTACGGTGACATGAGCCATAGTCCATGACCCACGGTTCATAGACCATGGATCCATTATTAGGCTGCGGCAAGAACGGAGTGGTGGATGCACGACGGCGAGATCCGCCGCCTGGCGCGTGAGCTGTTTGGGAACCGCTACCTGCTGGAGGTCGCGGCACAGATCTCAAGGTTTTCAGATGGGCAGTTCATAGTTGAGGAGATCGTGAGGGCAACTGGAATCCCACGGAACCGCGTCGATCTGGCTATGAAGAAGCTGCTGGCCGCTGAGCTGCTCAAGAAGCTGCCCGAGAGTGGTCGCGAGCACCCGTACGAGCGCATGGCGAGCGGTTACTGGAGACTGTGTGAACGCTTCCTCCAGGAGCTACGGAAGGCGTAGGTCTCTCGACAGGTCCGTGGGTTATTCGTCGTCGGCGCTGCCGCGCCCATTTCCGGTTACGCGCCCTCACCGAGGATCACGCGTGCCAAAGTGTGCGCTGTCTCCTCGTCGGCGGCGGGGAGGACGTGGCTGTAGGTGTCGAGGGTGATGCCGACCGACGCATGGCCGAGCCGCTGCGAAATCACCTTCACCTCATGCCAGCCGGTCGCGTTGGCCAGCGCCGCCGTCGCGTAAGTGTGGCGGACGTCATGGAGCCGAATCCGCGGCAATCCAGCGCGTCGCACGTGCACCGTGAACCAGGCTGACACGCGTTCGGGGTTGAGCAACCCGCCGTCGGGACGCGTAAAGACAAGGCCTTCTCGCTCGGTCCCACGCCAGTCGACTTCCCGGTCTCGCCATCCGGGGCCGAACATCAC
Organism: Actinomycetota bacterium; assembly: GCA_016179865.1. Taxonomy (GTDB): domain Bacteria; phylum Actinomycetota; class Acidimicrobiia; order IMCC26256; family JACPCJ01; genus JACPCJ01. The sequence goes on from JACPCJ010000104.1 coordinate 28,516, forward strand.
ACGATCTTCGAGCTGGCGCCGGCGCCACGCGCGCAATGCCTCGACGGTCGCCGGGTCGAGCGCCATCGTCCGCTCGCTCGCCTCCGACTTCGGACGACGTTTGAACGTCGGCCTCGAATCCACCGGGCCGAGGGTCCATTCGACGCGAGCGCGACCGGCATCGAGATCGAGGTCTGACCACGTGAGGCCGAGGACCTCGCCTCGGCGCATACCCGTCGTAGCGAACAGGAGCCACATGGCGTACAGCCGGTCCTGTCGCACCTGATCCAAGAACCGGCGGAGCTGATCGACGCTCCACACCTCGGTGCGCGGCCTGGACGCTCGGGGGCGTTCGACGGCATCGGCCACGTTGCGAGCAACCCGGCCACGACGAACGGCGTCCGTGAGCGCCTTGTGGATCACACCGTGGACGTTGACGACGCTCTTGGCTGAAAGGCCCCGACCGGCTCGTCCGCCCGTCTGCTCCAAGTCGTCGTAGAGAGCCGCAAGGTCATCGGGCCGTAGCTCTTGCAGACGGATGTGGCCGACGCTGGGGATCACGTACGCCTCGAGATCGGTGCGGTACTTCGTCCAGGTGCCGATGGCGACCTTTCCCCGGTGGCCCCGTCCGGCCTCCGGGTCCCCGGGCGCGCGCGCCGGGAGCCATTCATCGACGAGGTACTCGCGCAGCGTCACCTTCGACGGATCGACGTGCGTCCCCTTATCCACGCGGGTCAACACCTCGCGCAAGGCGAGAGCGGCATCACGCTCGCGGCGGAACCCTCGCTTGATGATCTGGCGCCGACGGCCGTCCTGACGGCGGGGCGCGTCATACCGGATCATCCAGCGCGTCCCGGCGGTCATGCGGTACTTGCTGACCGAGCCCTTCATCGTCTCAGCCGCCTCCCATCGGAGAGGCCAGTGGGTCGTGGTCACCGCAGAATGACACGCCTGTAACCCGCCCGCAAGGGGCGGGGCAAGCGATGCGAAATCTCGCACACCCCTGCGCGCTCGGAGCCTCCGGAGTGGCTATCTCCCATGGGCGCCGCCATCTCCTGTGCCGCGCCTCATGGCCAAGCCCTCGCGAAGAAATCGGGATGCCCGGCGCGAAGTGAACCAAGAAATCGCGGCCTAGTTGTCAGACAACAGCCTCGTTTTCGGCTTAGGGGGCTGAGACGTCACCCGAGAGAACGGAGAACCCCCATGACCGCATCAACGCACGAGCTTTCGAGCACGCCCCTCGGCGAGCTGCCACCGGTCCTCACCGTGGAGGAGGCGGCCAAGGTGCTGCGCATCGGACGCGGCGCCGCCTACGAGCTGGCCCGCCGATACCGCGCCACCGAGGGTCGCGAGGGCCTGCCCGTGGTCTCCTTCGGGCGCACCCTCCGGGTGCCGCGGGCGGCGCTGCTGCGCCTCCTCGGGCACGACGAGGTGATCGGTGACGGCGAACGCCGTGCCTGGCTCGGCTGAGCAGCAGGCCCGGGTCACCCTGACGGGCGAGGCGTACGCGCGTCTCGTCCGCCAGGTCGGCCGCTCGGCGGCCTCGACGTTCCTCATGGTCGGTCTCGGCGCCCACAAGGACGAGCGCGGCGTCCTCGTGTCCCGCGTGAGCGCCCGGCGCCTCGCCCGAGACCTCAAGATCGCCCAGGACACCGCGTCCCCGCATCTCCCTGCCCCGGCCCGCCCCGGCCAGCCCCGCGCCGGGGGCCGCTTCGCCTGCGCCGAGTACGTGGTGCGGCTCCCCGACGGCGTGAAGGTCACGCCGGGCGATGGCGCGCCGTCAGTCGCGCCGGCGCCCGCTCACGTCACGCCAAGGCGCTCTCCCCGACCCTCACCCATGCGAGACCCGGCCCGGCTCCCGGTGACGGACCCGGCCGCCCAGCTCGACCTCTTCCCGGGTCCCGGTTCCTCGGACACGACGCCCGCGCGCTGACCGGATCCCCGACCTCATCCCCCACCCCATCCATCCCAACCAAATCCACGACGACCTCTCCCAAACCCACTTCCACCACAGGACCTCCACCCATGATCACCAACTCCAAGCCCATCCCGAACCAGCCCACCACCACGACCTCCATCCCTCATCCACCAGCCCCACTTCACAGAAACACGAATTGGCATCCTCGGATGCGGGAGCGCGCCCGGGTCGCCCGGTCGGCTCCCGTCGCGCTCCCCGGGACACGCCGGGCAGGCCCCGGGCAGGCGGTCTCCCCGTGCTTTATGTCGAGGCCGTGATTATGCGGAGCGGCGTTCATGTGGCCTCTCGGTTGGGCGTGCGGTCGTGTCGGGCTGTCGGCATAACGACGGTCCT